>JAQXTJ010000155.1 GCA_029219425.1 Bacteroidales bacterium | reverse complement strand
CCGCAGCCTTGCACCAGAATCAGCTCTCTCCCAAAGAGCAAAAAGAGCTCGAGCAGCAACTGAAAAAGGAAAAGAAAGCCAGGGAGCGCATCGCAAAAGAACAAAAAAAGCGTGAGGAAAAGGAGCGAAAAGCCCGTGAGAAAGAAGAAAAGCGTCTGCGCAAGCTGCGCGAGAAAGCCACCAAGGACTCCATTGATGCAGCACGCAAGGCCCGTGCCAACAAGCCCGTGCAGGCACCGGAAACAAGCATCCCGCACGACTCCGTGCCGCCAGCGTCCTACGACAAGTATTTCTCCACCCGACGTGGCGCCAACTGACGCGTCGCAGCCCGCTTTTTTTTGCGCCGACTGTTAAATTTTGTGTCGGCTTTTTGGTGGAAATTAAAAGTTTGTTGTAATTTTGCACGAAAAGCCCACTTGGGCTTCATTTTAGGTGCCTGCAATACCACACACACGCATAAATCACTCACAAATTATCACTCCAGATGAAACGACGCTCCAAAACCTGCGCTACACACATCTTCATACACATCACCCTGGCCGCCACGATGCTCTATGCCGCATGGCCCATAGCATCATGCTCGCGCCGGCATACCGACACCGGCCACAGCCAACTTATTGCCGACTCGGTGATAAAAGCCCAGTACGACACCATTTTCCTCAACCCCGACCACGCCTTCTCTCGACTCACCGAGGCACAGTCGCGACTCGGCGGCGACAGCATCCAGTTCTTCCGGATAGAGCTCTACAAGTCGCTCTCGCGGGTGGTGGTGGGCGACTGGCCAATGGCCGACTCCCTGCAACGAGAGGTGTGGAATTTCTGCGAGAGGACTTCTGCCAGCGAGCAAACGCACAACCTGCGCGCCCTGTTCTGGAACCACAACGCAGTGACAATACTCAATTGCTTCGGCAACCGCGACTCGGCAATCGCTTGCTTCAACAATGCCTACCAAGAACTTCTGCTTGCAGGCGACAACGTGCGCAATGAGCAAATATCGGTGTGCATCAACCTCGCCGACGCCTACCGCCATTGTGGCGACGCCAGCAACGCCTCGCGCTACTACCGCCGCGCTCTCGCCATTGCCGACTCGCTGCACAACACCATAGAGAACATGAGCATATATTGCGGGCTGGGACAGGTGTATGCCGAAATTTCCAACTTCCGCGAAGCCAACACCTACTTCGACCGCGCCAAGGCCATTGCCGAAAGCGACACCACGGGCAGTGTGGAAATCTACAGCCTATACCACCTCTATGTATCGAGAGGCAACAACCTCTACTTCCAGAAGCGCTACAAGGATGCCCTCACCGAGTTCCGTAAGGCTCAGGCAATTGCCCGCACCCTCGAAAGCCGGGATGTAAACTTCATCGTCGATGTGAACATTGGAGAGGTGCTGATGCTCATGGGCAGCACCGACTCGGCTGCAATCTACCTCGAACGTGCAAAGGAGACCTACAAGCTAATGCCCAACGACGCCTCCAAAAGCTTCTACCTCTACAGCCTGCTCGGCGACCTCGAGCTGAGCCGGAACAACCTCCCGGCGGCCTCGCGATACCTCGCCCTCGCCTCGGCCGACTCGGCCTACGCCGGCCCTCGCTACCTTGCCCTGCACTACGAGCGCATGCAGCACTACTACAGCCTGCGCCGCGACTACCGGATGGCCTATCACTGCCAGAACCGAGCAAGGCACTACCTCGACTCCATCAACAACAGCGCAGTGCGCAACCAGATTGCCGAAATCGACATGCGATATGTGCAGGACACCACAATGCTTCACACCAACCTCATCATATCTCAGAAGGACGACCACATGAAGCGGCTGCAAATCCAAATCTACATCCTGCTGATTGTGGTGATTGTGGTGGTCGCCGCAACGATAATCTACAACCTGCGCCGCCGCAGGATGCGCATAGAGGAGGAATTGAAGCTGCAAAGCCTCATCGTGTCGCAGAGGCTCGCCAACATTCGCAACCGTATATCACCTCACTTCATCTTCAATGTGCTCAACAGGGAGCTGGCTGCCTCCAACGAGGGCATCAACAACCTGGTGAAGCTGCTGCGCCGCAACCTTGAGCTTTGCGACCGCTACACGGTGTCGCTCGCCGAGGAACTCGACTTTGTGGACACCTACATCGACAATGAGCGTCCGGCCCTGGGACAAGGTTTCTCATTCGAGAAAATCATCGACCCGGCCATCGACCCGGCAAAGGTGACCGTGACGGCTATGATGGTGCAGATTTTTGCCGAAAATGCCGTGAAGCACGGTCTGCGTGCCATCTCGGGCAACAAGACGCTGCGCATATCCGTGTCGGCATTGCCCACAGCCACATCCATCACCATCGAGAACAACGGCCCGGCAAAGCCTGCCGACAACTTAGGCGACAACACCGGAACCGGAATGCGCGTAATAACCCAGACGATTCAGCTGCTCAACGACCGCAACCGAAGCAAGATTGCCCTGAACATCGACTGCCGCAACTGCCCCGAATCCCCACAGCAGCAATGGTGGGTGGTGAGCATCGTCATTCCTCACGACTTCAATTTCAGGCCTCTCAGCAGCAAGAAACGCTCCCGATGACACCTCTTGCACAAAACCTCATACACACGGAGTTTTTTTTGCTTAGTTTCTTTGCCGATACACGTTTTATTCGTAATTTTGAGCATTGAATTATCAAAAACACCGATTAGCATGGAAACGCTATCCAAATGGCTCATCTTTATTGTGATTGGCATCTTGCTGAGCGCACTGAAGAGCAACAAGCAGCAGAAAGTGCAGCACGAGGCCCGGCCACAGCAGCCGCGAAGCATGGCAAAGCCCCTCCAAGGCTCAGGCCCCGGAAACTTGCCTCCAATCCCGAGGGTTGCGAAAGCGCCGGCCACCGGCCCGCACCACACACCCGCCAAGCCATACCTGCCCACATCGCCATCACAGGAAGGCGTGCACGCCGTGCCGGTGCCCCAAATTGTCACCGAGGATGCCTACGCCGAGCCACACCCCGACGTGCCGTCCTCTGCCGACTGGCGCAGGGCAATTATCGCCCACGAAATCCTGAAAACCAAGTTCTAACAACGGAAGCACCTTTCAGCACAAAAAATACAGAACAATAACTTTTAATATCAACCAGTGTAGGCAATCCACATGCTCACCGCACCTGCGAGAAAGCACGGATTGCGACAATATGATGCTAAAAACAGAAATAAAACTATGAGATTCCCTATCTTAACGGCTCAGGAGGCTGCTCAGCACATCAAGAATGGCTACAGCGTGGCTTTCTCGGGCTTCACAGCAAGCGGCACTCCCAAGGATGTGACCGTGGCTCTCGCCGAAATTGCCAAGAAAGAGCATGAGGCCGGACGTGAGTTCAAAATCAACATGTTCACCGGAGCCTCCACCAACGATTTCGTGGATGGCGAGCTGGCTCGCGCCAACGCCGTGAACATGCGCACTCCCTACCAGTCGTGTGGCGATATGCGCAAGGCAGTGAACTCACATGCCGCTCACTACTTCGACCTCCACCTGTCCGAAATCGCACAGAAGCTCCGCTATGGCACATTCGGCAAAATCGACGTTGCCATCCTCGAGGTGCAGAGCATTACCGACGAAGGCGAAATCGTGCTCGGCACCGGCGTGGGAAACACACCCACTTTTGCCACCATGGCCGAGAAAATAATCATTGAGCTCAACGAGGCCATCAACCCCAAGGTGTATGGCCTGCACGACATCTACATCCCACTCGACCCTCCCTACCGCCGCGACATCCCAATCTTCAAGGCCAGCGACCGTGCCGGCACTCCCACACTCAAGGTTGACCCCAACAAGGTTATCGGCGTGGTGAAGACCAACCATCCCGACGGCGGTGCGCCTTTCTCGCCTGCCGACGAGACAACCATGATGATTGCCGACAACGTGTGCAACTTCCTCACCACCGAGCTGAAGGCCGGACGCATCCCAAGCTCATTCCTGCCACTCCAGTCGGGCGTGGGCAATGTGGCCAATGCCGTGCTGGCCGGACTCGACGCCAACCCGCACATCCCGGCTTTCGACATGTACACCGAGGTCATCCAGGATTCCGTGCTCAACCTCATCAAGTCGGGCAAGTGCCGCTTCGCCAGCACCTGCTCCATGACATTCTCCAAGGATACAATGACGGAGTTCTTCAACAATATCGACAAGTTCCACGACAAGGTGCTTATGCGCCCAGGTGAGATTTCCAACAATCCCGAGGTGGTGCGCCGACTCGGAGTGATTACCATGAACACCGCCCTCGAGGCCGACATCTTCGGCAACATCAACTCCACACACGTCACCGGCACAAAGATGATGAACGGAATTGGAGGCTCGGGCGACTTCACCCGCAACGCCTACATCTCCATCTTCAGTTGCCCATCGGTGGCCAAGGGTGGCCTCATAAGCGCAATCGTGCCTATGGTGTCGCACCTCGACCACAGCGAGCACTCTGTGGATATCATCATCACAGAGCAGGGAGTGGCCGACCTTAGAGGTAAAGACCCCGTGCAGCGCGCCGAGGTGGTGATAGAGAACTGCGCTCACCCCGACTATCGCCCATTGCTGCGTGAATACCTGAAGATGGGCCGCGGCGGACAGACGCCACACACCCTGAAGGCCGCCTTTGCCTTCCACGAGACTTTCCTCGCCGAAGGCAACATGAAGGCTACCGACTTCAGCAAATTCTGCTAATGCGCTGGAGGAGCCAAGGCCATGCAGCCCGGGCATCCATCCACAACCACACACATAATAATAGAGAGAGAGGCTGTGCCGCCAATACCAAAGGCACAGCCTCTCTCTATGTATTTATGTGTGTGTGTATGTGGCGCCACAAAAAAAGTCAGAACACAACGGAGAGCGTGAGTCCACCCGGCGAGGGAGTGAGCTTGGCAGAGGCTTTGCGGCAGGGATTGCCGGCAAAAAGCCCCACCACCTCATTCACGGGGTCAACGATGAATGCCACCACATTGCCCAGCAGGCGCGAGCCAAAGAGGGTGTAGCCGTGGTCCACTATGTGGCGCTTGAGCAGGTAGAAGCTCTCCCCTATCAGCGAGCCGGCAAAAGGCGTGATGATGAGGTCCTGGAGCGACGGCACTTCCATAAATGCCTCGATGCCATACTCCCAGAAAAACGCCGATATGGCTGCCGAGTAGAGCGCCGACCACACAATGTTGCACCCCGAGCTGCGTGCGCTCATATAGTAGGCGGCTCCACCGTAGGGGTGCAGCACATAATCGAAGATAAAATTGTCGCCGTCCCACACCGGGCCTTTCCCCACATGCGTGCTCCACCGCTTCCAGAAGGGTATCGATGTGATTCGTTCCTTGTTCCACGCAGTGGCATCCTCGGGAAGCGACTGGAGCACGCCGAGGGCGGCGATTCCCGCCACATAGAGTGCGCCGGTGTTGATTGCGAGGCGTCGGTAGTTGGGATGGTTGGCAGTGGTGGAATAGGGCAGGTCGTAGACGTTGACCTCGCGCCGGGGCTTTGGCAGCGTGGCAAGGTGGACTTGCAAAGGCCGGTAGTCGATTGCCGGCAGGTCGGGTAGCGTGCAACTGTCGGTTATGGCAGCAGGAGCATTGACAGCGGGCGTCTCGGCCTTGCAGATACAGCTTGTAGCCGCAATGAGCACGCCCGCAACGAGCCAATGCAAGTGTGTGTGTTTTCGATAGCAGTAAACCATAAATATCGCATTAAGATTATTCTCCCCGTCAGTCTTCACAGGGAAGGTTTCCATTCTCTTGATAAAACCATTGAATAACAAAATCTGTTCAAAGATACAGGCAAAATCCCATAGTGCATTGTTCCGAATTTCCTCAGATTTACCCCGAAATGCACTGATATGAGAAATGGAATATTAAAATAGGGAAATGGAACAGTATGGGACACCTCTGCCGCGCGGCTTTTATTGCTCGGTGAAGGGTGAAAAAAAGAAAGTCGGGCGACCGAAGCCGTCCCGACTTTAGTGAGTGTGCTACTATTGTGCAGCTCTTATCTTACTATGAGCTTTGTGGTGGCAACAGCCTTGTTTCCCGCCACTCTCACAATGTAGGTGCCGGGCGCGAGAGTGCCGCTGAGGTCGATGTCGGCGCTTCCGGCCGACAGGTCGACGCGCTGCGATGCCGCAAGAGAGCCGCTGATGCCGTACACGCTCACCGTCGCCACGCCCTCATTTGCTGCGAGGATGGAGAAGCGGCCGTCGGCAGTGCAGTTGCCTATGATGATGGGCTGCTTCTCGGCCATGGCATTGCCCACGCCGGTTGTGCGGTAGATATACTTTAGACCCTCGAAAGAATCAATCTTGCCATAGCCCCACTTTTCAGGCTCCGATTGCGTGTTCTCATCATTGACGGCTGTTTCGGCAAAAATTTTCATTATGTCCTCCGGAGTGAGCAGCGGATTTGCCTCAAGCCAGGTGGCAATGATTCCCGACACTACCGGGCACGACATCGAAGTGCCCATCATCGAGGCCCACAGGTTGTTGCGGCCGAAGGCCTCCTGTGCCTCTTCGTAGTAATCGCTCTTATAGCTGTCGTAGTTGCTTACCGACGAAATCAGCTCCTGTCCGGGTGCCACAATCTCGGGCTTCGGGCGGCCGTCGAGAGTCGGGCCCCAGCTTGAGAAGTAAGAAATCTTTCCGAGATCATCCTCCGAACCGCGCGAAACATAAGAACCCACCGAAATCGACTTGCTGCCGCAAGCCATGGTGTTAATCGACATCTCGCTGTCGCCCTCGGTGTAGTCTTCAAAGCCTCCCATGCTGAACTCAGTGCTGGGATTGCTCCAGAGTTGCAGCCCCTCACCGTCTTCTCCTTCCACTACCAGCGCGAGTTTGTAGCTCTTGCTCGTCATTTTTCCTGTGGTTTCGATGTAGATATTGTTGCCACAGGGTGTATTACCATTGTATTGCATCGAGATTGTGCCATTGAAATAGTCCGAAATTCCCTCCGGCAGCCTTACGGTAGGATTATCGGCACTGCATGTGGCGGTTGTCGTGTAGTAGAGCTGTCCGTCGTTTTTATCCACCACGGCAAGGTAGGCACTCAGTTTTCCGGCAGTGAACATGTCGATATACGAATTAATTCGGCCCAACCAGTTGTAGATGATAGTCTTCAGCGGCTTAGAGTCGGCAAAAGTGTGGCTGATGTGGATATTGTCGCTTCCGCTGTTTCCGGCCGATACGCACACTATCTTGCCCGGACCCACAAGGCGGTCGATTATCAAAGACTCCAAATCCTCGCCATTGTGCAGTCCCGTATTGTAACCGAGGCTCAGATTGACAACGGTGGGCATATTCAGCTCGTCGGCCTTGTCGAAGATATAGGCCACGGAGTTGATTATGTTCACAGTCGAGAGGTCATCCGTGCCACAGGCAATCAGTTTGGTGTCGGGAGCAAATCCCCTGTAAGCGTTGCCGTAGGAGCCGGCAGCCGTGCCTATGGTGTGAGTTCCGTGTGAGTCGTCTTCGGTATCGGTGGTAAGCCCCTTAATAGCCTCATCGGTAAAGAAGAACGAGCCGGGCAGTTCGCCGGTAGTGAAATCGGCCTCAAATGAAGCTGCGTTATATTTTACCACACGGCCGGTGTATTTTTCTCCGTCATTGCTGTCGGGCAGATACACGGCAAGGAAGCGGGTGGAGCCGTCGGCATTGCGGAAATTAGCGTGGTTGAAGTCGATTCCGGCATCGACCGTGCCATAAATCACACCTTTGCCGGTGTATGGCGAAATTCCGGCAGCCTCATCGCCGGCAAGCGTGCTGTTGTGCGATGTCATGCTGCGGGCATTGTCGTTGAGCAGCCGGGCACGGCGCGCAATATCCACACGCACCACATTCTCACTCTCTATCACGGCGTTCATTGCATCGAGCGGAATCTGTGCAGTGAGGCAGTCGCCCACCTTCACGCCCGGCTTCACACCGAGAGCCTCAAGCTCGCCAATCTGCGCCTCATCGGCAACGCGTACTATGGCATCCACATAGCTTCGGCCGGCAATCTTCTTCAGCGACCTTGCGGCAAAGCCGCGAGCGCCATCCTTCAACTTTGCGATTTCTGATGCCTCCTTAGCATCATGCCTCATAAGTTCATCCACCGCACGATACTCATTGAGCATCATCTGCGAATAGCCCGACAGCTTCGATTGTGCCATGACAACCGTAGCGAGGAGCACCAATCCGAATAAAGTAAAGATTCTCTTCATAATTATTTAAGATTCATTTAATAATACTAATTCTTTAGCAATACAAATTCTAATTTTTCGAGGGAAAAACGCAATAATATGTACCGATAAAGCAATTTTCACATTTCCATTGCAAATATAAGCAGAAAATACGAAAAAAAGATATTTTTTTGAGGATAATATTTGGCCGTGAGCCGGTTAGAAGAGTGAAAGCTGAGGGTCGAGGAGCTGAAACGTGCGGCGGTGGTGCGGCGTGACGCCGTATTCCGCGATGGCTGCGCGGTGAGCCTTGGTGGGATAGCCTTTGTTGCCCTCCCAGCCATATTGGGGATAGTCGGCGGCTATGCGGCGCATGTACTCGTCGCGGTGCGTCTTGGCAAGCACCGAGGCGGCTGCGATGCTCATCATCTTGCCGTCGCCCTTCACGATGCAGGTGTGGGGAATGCCGGGATAGGGAATGAAGCGGTTGCCGTCGATGAGCAGAGCCTCCGGGCGCACCCCAAGGCGGTCGATGGCGCGGTGCATTGCGGTGAACGAAGCCCGCAGGATGTTGATTTCGTCGATTTCCTGTGGCGACACAAATTCCACCGCCCAAGCCAGTGCCTCGCGCTCGATTATGGGGCGCAGGATGTCGCGCTGATGCTCGGTGAGCTGCTTCGAGTCGTTGAGCAGCTCATTGTGGAAGTCGGGCGGCAAAATCACTGCCGCAGCCGTCACCGGTCCGGCCAGGCAACCTCGTCCGGCCTCATCGCAGCCGGCTTCTATGCGTCCTATTTCAAGAAATTGCTGAAGCATAATTTTTAAGAGTGGAAAAGCGAGCGATTGCTGCCCTGAGGTAACTATTTCCTCCTCGCTATGATATAGTCGAAAATCAAGCGGAATGAATCGAGCGACTCCGAGTAGGGCAAGGTGGTAATCAGCGCATCGGCTTCCTGCTTTATCTCCTCCATGCGAGCATAGGCATAGTCGATGCCTCCCTGCTCCTTTGCGTAGGCAATGAGTGTGGCAATGTCGTCGGTATCGAGAATATCCTTGTGGCTCAGTGCCACCATCTCCTCGTGGCGAGGCGCATCGGTGCGCGAGAGGGCATAAATCAGCGGCAGCGTCATCTTGCCCTCGCGCAAGTCGTTGCCCGTGGGCTTTCCCACCTCCTTATTGTCGAAATAGTCGAAAATATCGTCCTTTATCTGGAAGCACAATCCAAGCATCTCGGCATATTGCATGAGCGTACGCAGTTGCTCCTCGGGTGCGCCGGCTGCATAGCCCCCCACCTCCACACAGCTGCAAAACAGCGATGCCGTCTTCTTGCGGATTATCTCAAGATAGGTGCGCTCATCTACGCTCCGGCTTCGTGCATTGTCGATTTGTTCTATCTCACCAAGCGACAACGCCCGGCCAAGGCTTGACATGGCAGTAATCACTCTGAAGTCTTTGGTGTACTCGGCACAGTGCAGGGCTCCGCTCACGAAGAAATCGCCCACAAGCACGGCAATGTGGTTGTCCCACACGCGGTTTATGGTGGGACGCCCCCTTCGCTCACGCGACTCATCAATCACATCATCGTGAATCAATGAGGCATTGTGGAGCAGCTCTATAGCCGCACCCGCATGGAGCACACGGTCGGTGTCGGCTCCAAAGTATTTGCCACTAAGTATCACAAGGATGGGGCGAATCTGCTTGCCTTTAACGCGCAAGAAATTTTGCACCACCTGCTGCATGAGCGGGCTGGAGCTTCGCAGAGTGTCCTCGATGATGGCATTAAGGCCCGAGAGCTCTTTCTTTATGCTGTTCTGGATTTCGTTGATAGTAACCATTCCTTAACGGTTTGAGCTGCAAAATTAGTAATAAATCTGCACTTGCTCAAACTTTATTCGATTTTTCGGCCTCATCTTACCCCCATTCTGCACTTTCTTCACATAATTTATAACTACCCGGCGAGTGTGAGGGCAATGGAGCGGAGCCACAGTCAGTGCGGCGGCACCCACACACCGCCTGCTCACACCACACAAAATCAAAAACTTGCGTTTTTATTTTGCTTTTCTCCCGGCTTGCACTAACTTTGCACGATAATCATCCGAACAAGTCTTTTTTATGGATTCTGCTACGATAACGGTACTTACCGTGACTCTCATCTCCATGGTGTTCTCGGCGTTCTTCTCGGGAATGGAGATTGCATTTATTTCGTCAAACAAGGTGCGCGTGGGCATCGACACACAGAAAGGTGGGCTCACAAGCCGCATCATCGACACTTTCTACAACCACAGCGACATGTTCATATCCACAATGCTGGTGGGAAACAACATTATGCTCGTGGTGTACGGAATGGGAATGGCAAAGCTGTGCGAGCCGTGGCTCAACACAATACTGGGAGGCAGCGAGGCTCTGGTGCTCGTGGCCCAGACGCTCATATCCACCGGAATCATACTCATCACCGGAGAGTTCTTCCCTAAAACGATTTTCCGCGTCAACCCAAACGACTCCCTGCGCACATTCGCCACCCCGCTCTACCTCATCTATCTTCTGCTCTACCCGGTGTCGCTGCTCACTTCGGCAACATCGTCGCTGCTCATGCGCATCTTCGGCGTGAAGCTCGAGCACACACGCGTGCGCGCAATCACTATGGGCGAGCTCGACGCCTACCTGCAAGAAAACATCGAGAACACCGAGGATGAGAACAAAGAGGTGGAACGCGAAGTGAAAATATTCCAGAATGCCATCGACTTCTCGAGCACTCACCTGCGCGACTGCATGGTGCCACGCAACGAGATGGTGGCCGTGAACATCGACACCACCGACCGCGAGGAGCTGAGCCGGCGTTTCACCAGGTCGGGGCTATCGAAGATTGTGGTCTATCGCGACGACATCGACAATGTGCTGGGCTACATCCATGTGAGCGAGCTGTTCACTCCGCAGAACAACTGGAAGGAGTGCATAAAGCCCGTGATGTTCGCCCCCGAAACGATGCTCGCCAACAAGATGATGCAGAGTCTGCTCAAGGAAAAGCGCAGCATGGCGGTGGTCATCGATGAGTTTGGCGGCACGGCGGGCATCGTCACGCTCGAGGATCTGGTGGAGGAAATATTTGGCGAGATTGAGGACGAGCACGACCACAACCGGCTCATCGCCCGACAGACGTCGGAAGGCACATTCGAGTTCTCCGGACGCATGGAAATTGAGGAAATCAACGAGAAATTCCACCTCGACATCCCCGAAAGCGACGAATACCAGACAATCGCAGGCTACATCCTATTCAACCTCGAGGAAATCCCATCTCAGGGCGACACCACCACGCTC
>JAQXTJ010000154.1 GCA_029219425.1 Bacteroidales bacterium | reverse complement strand
AATCAGGGTAAGGATGCCTAAAAACGGGACTTACTTCACTAAGACACTCTTCTTGACGGAGAAGCACCTCGCAGTGAAACCACTTTTCGACATATCTGGCAACAAATCTTAATTTGGGTGGCGCATTGACGAAGTCAGGAGAGTTATCGACACGGTGTGTTGATAACTCTGTTGATTTAGTATGTGTGTAAAGTAGAAGTGTCACTTCAAGAAGATACCAGAGTGCCTGAAGAACTCCCACATCACCAGGCCGGCGGTTACCGCCACATTAAGTGAGTGCTTGGTGCCACACTGTGGTATCTCTATGCAGCAGTCGCTTTGGTCCACGGCCTCCTGCTTCACTCCGCGCACCTCGTTGCCGAGAATGATGGCATACTTTTTTCCTTCCTCGATTGTGAAATCTGGCAGGCTGATGCTGCCCTGAACCTGCTCTATGGCGCAGATGATGTAACCTTGGCTTCGCAAACTGTCGATAGCCAGGCACACATCGTCGTAGTACACCCAATCGACCGACTCCTCGGCACCAAGAGCCGTCTTGTGTATCTCGGTGTGTGGTGGAGTGGCGGTGATGCCACACAGGGCGATTCTCTCTAACACAAAGGCGTCGGCGGTGCGAAACACCGAACCAATGTTGTTCATGCTGCGCACATCATCGAGCACAACCACAAGAGGCAGCTTGCGGGCTGCCTTAAATTCTTCGCAGCTGATGCGCTGCAACTCTATCATCGATTTTTTCTTCATAATCCTACTTTATTAACACGGCTGTAAATAACTATTCCACAACGGTCGATGTGACTTATCAAATCGCTGTTTTTAAGCGAATTATAAATTACGATATCCTGTTGATAAAGCAACGGCGACTCATATAAAGCCGCTTTAAGGGCGTTAAAGTCTTTCCGCGTCAGTTCCTCGCCCACGATAGCCGGGTCGATGTCGGAAAACTGCTTATCGATTCCCTTGGTATGCGAGCCATAGAGAATCACCTTAGAAATTCTCTCATTTGCACTGAGAATGTGCAGCATCACATCGAGTTCATTGTCGCTGAGTCCGTATTTGCCCATAGTCACATCGATTGCTTCAATTTTTCACAAATTTATTTCATTTTCCAAAGATATCCAAATCCGGGAGCGAAATGTGGTGAGAATTGGCATTGTTTACAACCGTGCAAAAATGATGTTGATAATGCGTGAATAGGTGATGATAAGTTATGAGTAAAAAAATGGAAAAAAATTTGGCAATCGCTATTGTTTTGCCATATAAAAAGCAGTCAGCAAGGGTCAAAAAAAGTTAGCATTTAGTTATATCGCACTTTTCAACAGCGATTTCCATACTTATTGATAGGTGATTAGATAGAAATTTATTAACTTTGTGCCTTGTTAACAGCTTGTTGATAAAGTAGGCAACTCCCTGACAGCTACGCATAAAGATTGTTTATAGCATATCAACTTCTGTAAGCTATTGTTTAATAACTTAAAAAGCAAGAATTTTGCCCAAAAGTTATCAAGGCAATTAACAGCCATATATAATCATCATAAAAATTAAGTTTTTAAGAAAAAATAAAAAATAAAATATTATATATGATTAGTGTTGAAAAAGGATACGTCGATGCCCCCATACCCGAAGGTACCGACTTGCGCAGCGAGATTCTCCGCCTGAAGCGCGAGAAGAACGCCGTGATTATGGCGCACTACTATCAGCGTCCGGAGATACAGGACATCGCCGATGAGATTGGCGACAGCCTTGCGCTGGCTCAAATGGCGGCACGCAGCGATGCTTCAATCATCGTGCTTTGCGGCGTGCACTTCATGGGCGAGACGGCGAAGATTCTTTGTCCCGGCAAGAAGGTGATTGTGCCCGACATGAATGCCGGTTGCAGCCTTGCCGACAGTTGTCCGGCCGACGACTTCGCGAAGTTTGTGGGCGAGCACCCCGGCTACACGGTGATAAGCTATGTTAACACCAGTGCGGCGGTGAAGGCTCACACCGACATTGTGGTTACATCGTCTAATGCAAAGCAGATTGTGGAGAGCCTTCCGGCCGACGAGAAAATCATCTTTGGCCCCGACCGCAACCTTGGCAACTACATTAACTCCGTGACCGGCCGCGATATGTTGCTCTGGGATGGCGCATGCCATGTGCATGAGCAATTCTCCATTGCCAAGATTCTTGAGTTGAAGAAGCAGCACGGCGACGCTCAGGTGCTGGTGCACCCCGAGTGCCGCAAGCCCGTGCAGATGGTGGCCGACAAGGTGGGTAGCACACAGGCGCTGCTCAACTATGCCGTGGCTTCAGAGTGCTCCACATTCATCGTGGCCACCGAGAGTGGCATTCTGCACGAGATGCAGAAGCGATGTTCGCACAAGACTTTCATTCCCGCTCCGCCCGAGGATGGCAAGTGCTCGTGCAATGAGTGTGCCTACATGAAGATGGTCACCCTCGAGAAGCTCTACAATTCCTTGCGCTATGAGCTTCCCGAAATCACAGTGGATGAGGCTGTGGCCGAGAAAGCAGTGAAGCCTATTCGCCGGATGCTCGACATCTCGCGCAACCTTGGACTTATCAAGTAATATGGTCGATATTTCTGCTCTTGCATAGATTTATCACAGTTATAAAAATTCAGTATTTTAGAATAAATATATAATTAGAAATGGAATATAATTATAAAGAAATAGAACAACGCTGGCAACAGTACTGGAGAGACCACAACACCTACAAGACCGAAATCGACGCTTCGCGCCCTAAATTCTATGTGCTCGACATGTTTCCCTATCCCTCGGGAGCAGGATTGCATGTGGGTCATCCGCTGGGCTACATCGCGAGCGACATATTCTCGCGCTACAAGCGCCTTCAGGGCTTCAACGTGCTTCATCCCATGGGCTACGACGCCTACGGACTTCCTGCCGAGCAATATGCCATACAGACCGGTCAGCACCCCGAGGTGACCACCACCAACAATATCAACCGCTACCGCGAGCAGCTCGACAAGATAGGTTTCTGTTACGATTGGAGCCGCGAAATCCGCACCTGCGACCCTAAATACTACAAGTGGACGCAGTGGGCTTTCGTGAAGATGTTCAACAGCTACTACGACACCAATATCGACGCGGCTCAGCCCATTGAGAAGCTGGTGGCTTATTTTGAGGAGCATGGCAACATCGACGCTCCCGCCCACACCAATGGCTGCGATGACTTCACTGCCGCGCAGTGGAACGCCATGACAGAGGTGGAGAAGAACAACATGCTCATGAACTACCGCATTGCCTACCTTGGCAACACTATGGTGAACTGGTGTCCGGCACTCGGCACTGTGCTTGCCAACGATGAGGTGAGCGAAGGCCTGTCGATTCGTGGCGGATATCCTGTGGAGCAGAAGGTGATGTATCAGTGGTGCCTGCGCGTGTCGGCATACGCCGGACGCCTCCTCCGCGACCTCGAAACAATAGAGTGGACCGACTCAATAAAGGAAACTCAGCGCAACTGGATTGGCTACAGCGAGGGTGCCGAGATGCTCTTCAAGATTGCCGGCACCGACATCGACCTGAAGATTTTCACCACTCGTGCCGACACCATCTTCGGTGTCACTTTCATGGTGCTTGCTCCCGAGAGCGAGTATGTGGATGTGGTTACCACCGCCGAGCAGAAGGCTGCCGTGGATGCCTATATCGACGAAGTGAAGCACAAGACCGAGCGTGAGCGCATGATTGAGAAGAAGGTGAGCGGTGTGTTCTCGGGCAGCTATGCCATCAACCCCGTGACGGGCAAGGAGATTCCGGTGTATATAAGCGACTATGTGCTTGCCGGCTACGGAACCGGCGCTATCATGGCGGTTCCTGCTCACGACAGCCGCGACTATGCTTTTGCAAAGCACTTCGACCTGCCCATCATTCCTCTTATCGAGGGTGCCGACGTGAGCGAGGAGAGTTTCGACGCCAAGGAAGGCACTATGATTAATTCTTCCAACGACCGCTTGCAGCTCGATGGACTCAGCGTGAAGGAGGCTATCGCCAAGACTAAAAAATACATTAAGGAGGCCGGCATTGGCCGCGTGAAGGTGAACTACCGCCTGCGCGACGCAATCTTCAGCCGTCAGCGCTACTGGGGAGAGCCGTTCCCTGTGTATTTCGACGAGAACAAGCAGCCGCACACTCTCCCCGAGAGCCAGCTTCCTCTTGAGTTGCCCGAGGTGGATAAGTTCTTGCCCACCGAGAGCGGTGAGCCGCCACTTGGACGCGCCAAGAACTGGTGCACTGCCGATGGACACCCCTATGAGCTTTGCACCATGCCGGGCTTCGCAGGCTCGTCGGCATACTACCTGCGCTACATGGATCCACACAACGATGAGGCTCTTGTGTCGCGCGAGGCCGATGAATACTGGCGCAATGTGGACCTTTATGTGGGAGGCACCGAACACGCCACCGGACACCTCATCTATAGCCGCTTCTGGAATAAATTCCTCTAAGACTACGGCTATGTGTGCGAGCCCGAGCCATTCAAGAAGCTCATCAATCAGGGTATGATTCAGGGACGCTCCAATTTTGTGTATCGTGTGAAAAACACCAACACTTTTGTGTCGCTCGGTTTGAAAAAGGACTACGACGTCACGCCCATACATGTGGATGTGAACATCGTGAGCAACGATGTGCTCGACCTC
>JAQXTJ010000153.1 GCA_029219425.1 Bacteroidales bacterium | reverse complement strand
GGTTCACATACACCTGTATGCGTCCGCGCGAGTCCTTCAGCTCCATGAAAGAGGCCTTGCCCATAATGCGGCGGCTCATGATGCGGCCGGCAATGCTCACCTGGCGCTCCGGCGCGTCGTCCACGAAGTTTTCCTTTATCTCATCGGTGTAGCCTGTCACCTGGTATTCAGCAGCAGGATAGGGGTCGATACCCAGCTTGCGCATCTCGGCGAGGCTGTTTCTTCTCACAATTTCTTGTTCGCTTAATTCTAAAATGCTCATATTCTCGGCAATATATATAATTTTTGTGCAAAGTTACTGCAAAATGAGCGCAAAAGCAACAAGCTCGCTTGTTTATTTTGCCAATACGCAACGTTAATTCCCAAAAATTTGCTGCAAAATGCCGGTCTTCCGGGCAAAATTATTGTCTTTTTGCCGCTTCAGAAACAAATACCATCATCCTTGCCGTGCCACCTCCCTTCCCATGGCACAACACTATCCCGGTCTTTTCACCTGCTTCTCATCTTGTTTTCTTTCAATTTTCCACCAATATTCACATATTTCACTAAATTTCATCTTTATTAATATCTCATAACACTATCTTTTCCTATATTTGCAGTGCTTTAGCGTGTGAACGCTGATAGCACCAGCCGAGGCGCAATTGCGCCCGGCTGCAACAAATCATTTAGTCTAAATTTCCCTATGTCGTAAGTGGGGTGGAAGCATGAGAATGTCTATCCTCTGCAAATCGACAATACAAGAATCTATCCATGTGCAACTGTTTGCCTGGATAGATTCTTTTTGTCAATCCCCCACCCTGCCAGCCATTGCGATATCGGTCAAAACAATTAATTGTATATATTTTTTTATGGACAACAGCCTCTACGAACTCGAAAGCGCCCCCATAGGCCGCCTCCTGTGGAAGTACAGCATTCCCGCAATTGTGGGAATTGTGGTGATGTCGCTCTACAACGTCATCGACCGCATCTTCATAGGCCAGGGCGTAGGGCCCGACGCCATCGCCGGACTCGCTGTCACATTTCCCGTGATGAACCTCACCACCGCCCTGGGAGTGCTCATTGGCGGCGGAGCGGCAGCCCGCATATCCATTGTGCTCGGACAGAACGACAAGCACCGCGCTTTCCTGATTCTCGGCAACAGCCTCGTGATGACACTTATCTTCGGAGCTGCCTACCTCTCTGTGTTTGCAATATTCATCGACGACATTCTCCTCGCATTCGGCGCAAGTGAGCGCACTCTCCCCTACGCCCGCGACTTCATGCTCTACATAATGCCAGGCCTCCTCGCCACCAACCTTTGCTTCTCCTTCAACAACATAATGCGCGCCTCCGGATATCCAACCAAAGCTATGGTCACCATGTTTATCGGCGCAGGCGTCAACGTGAGTCTCGCACCAATATTCATCTTCGGCCTCGGATGGGGCATAAAAGGAGCTGCAATCGCCACCGACATCGCCATGACCATTTCCATGATTTTCGTCATGGCCCACTTCACATCCACAAAGAGCCGCATACACTTCAAGCACGGCATTTACCGCCTCAGCCCACAAATCCTCATGGCAATCATGTCGATTGGAGCAGCTCCTTTCTTCGTGAATGTGGCCGGATGCGTAATCAATGCCATCGTCAATAATTCGCTCTACCGCTATGGTGGCGACTCTGCCGTGGCTGCAATGGGCATCTTCACCACTTTCACACAGCTCCTCGTGATGGTGGTGATAGGAATATGCCAGGGCATGCAGCCCATCGTGGGCTACAACTTCGGCGCACGCCGCTACGACCGCCTGAAGCGTGCCTACTGGCTCTCCGTGGCTGCCGCCTCGGTGATTTGCACTCTCGGCACTGTCCTCTGCCACCTCTGCCCCGAGCTAATTGCCCGCGCCTTCACCACCGATGCGGCACTCATCAGCTCCACCGCGCTGAGCCTTCGCATCACCACCACCATGTTCTGGATGGCAGGATTCCAGATTGTTTCCACCAACTTCTTCCAGTCGCTCGGCTATGCCGGAAAGTCAATATTCATGAGCCTCACCCGTCAGGTGCTTTTCATCATCCCAATGCTCATCATCCTGCCGCCCCACTTTGGCCTCAACGGCGTGTGGGCAGCATTCCCCACTGCCGACACACTCTCCACATTCGTAACCATAGTCCTCGTCATCTCCCAGTTCCGCCAGATTCACCGCCTCCAGCACACCACCCAGGGAGCCCCATCGTAAATGAGAAAAATGATTATAAAAGTCACAGCTGTATGGAGGTGTATCAAAATTGGAAAACAACCAAGTTTGCACTGCACTCGGGAAAAACAATCAAGCAAGCTTGTTGTTTTTCCACTCATTTGTTGTAACTTTCAATAAGTTTGCACTGCACTCGGGAAAAACAATCAGGCAAGCTTGTTGTTTTTCCACTCATTTGTTGTAACTTTGTACCGGATTTGCCTTTACGGGGCTTTCCCGCATTTTTCATTGATTTTTTGGCAACAGATTTTAGGATTTATGGGTAATCTCACTTACAAGAACGAGGAGCAGATGAAGGCCACTGTGCGTGCGCTGGCTAATGGCGACAGCCTCGCCAGCATGTGCCACTTGCGACTCAGCAAGGAGCCTCTGCCTCAGCAGAATATTATCGCCGATATTATTTCGCTCTCGCGCTCCCTGCTCTTCCCCGGCTTCTTCAGCGACTGCGACGTGAACAGCTTCAACCTGGAGTTCATGATTGGTATGCAGTGCGAAAAGCTAAAAGCCGCCCTCGAGAACCAAATCCTCGCCGGCTTCATGCTCGCCGAGCCCGACAGCGTGGAAATCCTCCGCTCCAAGGCCGAGGCTATGGCAGCCACTTTCATCGAGCAGCTCCCTGCCATGCGCCAAGTGCTACACACCGATGTGGTGGCAATGTATCTTGGCGACCCTGCCGCCGTGAGCTATGAGGAGGTAATCTATTGCTACCCTGCCATTAAGGCCATTATCAACTACCGCATTGCCCACCAGCTATTCTTGCAGGGCGTGCCGGTGATTCCACGAATGATTAGCGAGATGGCTCACTCCGAGACGGGTATCGACATTCATCCCGGAGCCACCATCGGCCGCTATTTTGCAATCGACCACGGCACCGGAGTAGTGATTGGCGCCACTGCAATAATTGGCGAGCATGTGAAAATCTATCAGGGCGTCACGCTCGGCGCAAAGAGCTTTGCCCTCGATGAGAACAACAACCCCATAAAGGGCATCCCCAGGCACCCCATCATTGGCGACAACGTTGTCATCTATTCCAATGCCACAATCCTCGGACGCATCAACATCGGCAGCAACGCCGTGATTGGGGGAAACATCTGGGTCACATCCGACGTGGCCGAGGGCGAAAAGTTAATTCAAGCTAAAGCAAACAATATTTTAAGAATAAAGAGTGATGAATGACAAATTTGAAATGGTCGCCAAGACGTTCCAGGGACTGGAAAACGTGCTTGCCGACGAGCTGAGAGCCATTGGCGCCGAAAATGTGGAAACCGGACGCCGAGTGGTAACATTCGAGGGCGACAAGGCTGTGCTCTACCGTGCCAACTTCTGCTGCCGCACCGCGCTGAGAATTCTGAAGCCTTTCTATAAATTCCACGCCGACGATGCCGACCAGCTCTACGACGCCGTAAAGAAATTCGAGTGGGAGCATGTTCTTGCCGTGGACCAGACTTTCTCTATCGACTCCACCGTGTTCGGAACCGATTTCCGTCACTCTAAGTTCGTAACCTACCGCGTGAAGGACGCCATCGCCGACTACTTCATGGAGAAGTTTGGCCGACGCCCTTCCATCCGCATCACCAACCCCGATTTCACATTCGACGTGCACATCTCGGGCAATGAGGTCACCCTCTCGCTCGACAGCTCCGGCGAGTCGCTGCACAAGCGCGGCTACCGCGTGGCACAGACCGAGGCTCCAATCAACGAGGTGCTTGCCGCCGGCATTATCCTCATGACGGGCTGGCGTGGCGAAAGCGACTTCATCGACCCCATGTGCGGCTCGGGCACTTTCCTCATCGAAGCGGCAATGATTGCCCGCAACATCTACCCGGGAATCTACCGCAACAGCTTCGCGTTTGAGCGCTGGAGCGACTTCGACAGCGAGCTGTTCGACGAAATCTACAACGACGACAGCCACGAGCGCGAGTTCTCTCACCACATCTACGGTTCCGACATATCACCAAAGGCCATCGCCATTGCCCAGAGCAACGTGAAGGGAGCTTCGCTCTCTCGCGACATCTCGCTCGAGGTGAAGCCCATTCAGGAAATCTCCGAAGCCCCCGAGGGATGCATCGTGGTCACCAACCCGCCCTACGGCGAGCGCATCTCCGTTGAAGACATGGAGGCTCTCTACCGCTCCATCGGCGAGAGGCTCAAGAAGGTGTTCAAGGGCTGCAACGCATGGGTTATCGGATACAAGAACGAGCTGTTCGACTGCATCGGCCTCAAGCCCTCGCTCAAGTATCCGCTGCTCAATGGATCGCTCGAGTGCGAGCTGCGCCAGTTTGTGATGTTCTCGGGAACCTACAGCGACTTCCGCAAGGAGGGCCGCTCGGTGAAGAATGAGAACCTCAGCCGCGACGATGCCAAGCAGGAATACCGCCACCGCGAGTTCGTCACCACTTTTGCCGATGGCGACGACCGACAGCGACGCAAGCCCGCAGGCGACCGCCCCAGGAATGCCCTCGAGGAGAAATATCGCCGCAAAGCTCCAGGCGACCGCCGTGAGCGCCGCCGCTTTGGCGAGGAGCGCCGCGACGACAATCGTCAGCGCCGGCGCTTCAACGACAACGACGAGAACCGCCGCCCGCGACGCTTCGCCGATGGCGAGAACCGCAAGCCCGAGGAGTGGGAACACAGCGAGGACTTCTCGCAGCGTGTGGTGCGCTTCCGCCAGCCCTCAATCTCGGCCGAGAATGAGCGCCCCATCGTGAAGGGCCGCCGCAACGCCTGGCGCCGCAAGGACATCACCGAAGATTAATCCTCCCCCGCGGGCCCATCAGACCTGTCTATTAGCCAAAAAAACAATAAATAAAAAATCAATAAAAACAATGAATAAGACCAACATACTTCTCCTCGGCTCCGGCGGACGCGAATCGGCTCTCGCCTGGAAGATGAGCCAAAGCCCTCTCTGTGGCAACCTCTTCATTGCTCCCGGCAATGGCGGCACTTCGCAATATGGCACCAATGTGCCTCTCTCGCCACTCGACTTCGATGCAGTGAAGCGTTTCGCCATCGACAATGCCATAGGCATGGTGGTAGTGGGCAACGAAGACCCTCTCGTGGCCGGAATCTTCGATTGTTTCCTCTCCGACCCTGCCACTGCCCACATTCCGGTGATTGGCCCCTCGAAAGAGGGCGCGCGCCTCGAGGGCAGCAAGGACTTTGCCAAGGAGTTCATGAACCGTCACAATATCCCCACTGCACGCCACCTGAGCGTCACCAAGGACAACATCGAGGAGGGCTACAGCTTCCTTGAGAGCCTCAGCGCTCCCTATGTGCTCAAGGCCGACGGCCTCGCTGCCGGCAAGGGAGTGCTCATTCTTCCCACCATCGACGAGGCCAAGCGCGAGCTGGGCGAGATGCTCGGCGGCATGTTTGGAGCTTCATCGGCCACGGTGGTCATCGAGGAGTTCCTCAGCGGAATTGAGTGCTCAGTGTTCGTTCTCACCGATGGCAACAGCTACAAAGTGCTGCCCGTGGCCAAGGACTACAAGCGCATTGGCGAGGGCGACACCGGGCTCAACACAGGCGGAATGGGCGCAGTGTCGCCCGTGAGCTTTGCCGATGAGGCGTTCATGGAGAAGGTGCGCACACGCATCATCGAGCCTACCATCAACGGCCTCCGCGCCGAGGGCATCACCTACCGTGGATTCATCTTCCTCGGCCTCATCAACGTGGGCGGCGACCCAATGGTGATTGAGTACAACGTGCGCATGGGCGACCCCGAGACCGAGGTTGTGATGCTCCGCATAGAGAGCGACCTGGTGAAGCTCCTCTGCGGCGTGGCATCGCAGACGCTCGGAGAGTGTGAACTTTCCATCGACCCACGCTATGCCGTCACAGTGATGGCAGTGTCGGGCGGCTATCCCGGCTCCTACGAGAAAGGACACACAATCTCAGGCACCGACACCGTGGAGGGCAGCATCCTGTTCCATGCCGGAACAAAGCTGGATGCCGGCGGGCAGCTCGTCACCTCGGGCGGCCGCGTGATTGCCGTCAGCTCCTACGGCAGCACCAAGGACGAGGCTCTCGCCACTTCCTTCGCCAATATCGCCCGCATCGACTTCAAGGGCAAGTATTTCCGCCGCGACATAGGCTTCGACCTCAAGTAATCACCACCCACTGTCGTGCGCTTCGAAATCATCAACCGGTTTCTTGGTGGATTGCTCTTCACGGCAATGGCCACCATTGCCCTCACGCTCTCGGCGACTCCCTATCTCGCCGAGAGCTACACTATTTCGGGCTTTGCCAATGTGGCATGCGTGGTAGTCACGGGCGTGATGCTCTACTTCCTCAACAAGTCGTTCTCATTCATCCGTGCCGTCACCACCATCAATGTGTCGGTGCTGTTCTTGCTCGAGGCGGCATGCCCCTATCTCACCACCGGCAGCCCAAAGGGCGCAATGATGTGCATGGTGATGCTGGCAGCAGCATTTATCCTATTCGGCTCCTACAACCGCCGCGATGCACAACGCAGCATCTTCAGCACCTTCGCAATCCTCATGGCGGGTGCTTTGGCGCACTATGCCTGCCTCTACCTTATCCCGGTGTTCTTGCTGGGTTTCGTGCAGATGCGCTCCATGAGCGTGAAGGGCTTCCTCGCAATGGGAGTGGGGCTGCTCACGCCACCATGGATTTTGCTTGGCATGGGTATTGTGTCGCCATCCAATCTCTCTATGCCCGAAATGCAGAATGTGTGGAGCGTTCTCTCTCACAATGAGTCGTGGCTGCTCCTTACCGTGGTCATTGTCGAGGCTCTGCTGCTGGTGGCACTGAGCATTCTCAACCTCATGCAAATTTATAGCTACAAGATGCAGATTCGCGCCTACAATGGCTTCTTCTCGGTGCTTGCCATCGCCACCCTTGTGATGATGGCCATCGACTATGGCAACATCCTAAGCTATCTCCCTGTGCTCAATTGCTGCATCGCCGTGCAGGTGGCACACACTTTCACCACGAGCAGTAATCCCTGGCGCTTTGTGGGAATCATGCTGCTGGTGGCAGCGTGCGTGGCGAGCTACTGCACCTTTCTCCTCAACTGAGTCTATTTTTTCTGTCAATAAAAAAACACAGCTTGATTTGTCAATGAAAGTTATCGTCGAAAATCACGTCCCATTCATCAAGGGACGCCTTGAGCCTTTTGCCGAAGTCCTGTATCTTCCATGCGAGGAAATTACGCCCGAAGCAGTGGCCTCGGCCGACGCCCTTGTGGTGCGCACGCGCACGCGCTGCGACAACGCGCTGCTCAGTGGCAGCCGCTGCCGGTTCATAGGCACCGCCACCATAGGCACCGACCACATCGACCTCCCCTATTGCCTCTCGCGTGGCATTGAGGTGGCAAATGCACCGGGCTGCAACGCTCCTGCCGTGGCACAGTGGGTGCATTCCACCATTGCACGCTTCATGCAGGCCCGTGGGCTGAGCGATTGCTCGCAGCTCACCCTGGGCATTGTGGGAGTGGGACATGTGGGCAGCATCGTGGAGCGCTGGGCACGCAGCCTTGGATTCCGCGTGCTGCTATGCGACCCTCCACGCGCGCGCCAAGAGGGCACGGAGGGCTTCGTGAGCCTCGACGTGATTGCCGCCGAGGCTCACATCATCACCTTCCACACTCCCCTCACACGCTCGGGCAACGATGCCACCTACCACCTCTGCGACGATGCCTTCACCTCAAGCCTGCGCCACTGCCTGCTGCTGCTCAACAGCGCACGCGGCGAAATCACCCACACCGGATCACTGCTCCGCGCCCTCGACAGCGGCACAATTGGCGATGTGGCCATCGACTGCTGGGAGAATGAGCCGGCAATAAGCCCCGGGCTGCTCGCACGCGCATTCGTGGCCACGCCCCACATCGCCGGATACTCGGCCGAGGGCAAGCAGCGTGCCACCGCAATGGTGCTCGACGCCATGAGCCGCCACTTTGGGTGGGACATTGCCATCGACCGTCCCGACGCACCCACTCCCGGCGCACCCATAGTCACACAGCCTCTCATCGCCGCAAGCTACGACCCTCTGGCCGACACTGCCCTGCTGCGCCACAATCCCACTCAATTCGAGGCTCTGCGCAATGGCTACGCCCTGCGCAGCGAGGTGCACACACCATGTGCGTGCGTGTTTGGAGCATCGAGCGCACACATCGACCCCGTTTTCACCCAGGCAGCCTTCAGCCTTGGCGCGGCACTTGCCGATGCCGGCGTGGAGTGCGTGAATGGTGCCGGGCGTGAGGGAATAATGCGTGCCGTGAGCGACGGCATCCTCAGCCGCGGAGGCCGCGTCACAGGCATCATTCCTCGGTTCATGGTCGATCGCGGCTGGTGCTACGACCGCCTGTCGGACACAATCGTCACCCCCGACATGGAAAGCCGCAAGGCACTCATGGAACGCCGGAGCGACTGCATTGTGGCCATGCCCGGAGGCTGCGGCACCCTCGAGGAGCTGCTCCAGGCCATCACGCGACGGCAGCTTGGCCTCTACGACGGTGAAATAGTGATTTTCAACGTCGATGGCTACTTCAATCCTCTGCTCACCATGCTCAACAGCTGCATAGAGCGCCACTTCATGCACCCCTCCCACCGCGCCCTGTGGCAAGTTGCCACCACGGTAGCCGAAGTGGTGCAGTATGCCACCGCCCGACACTCCACCCCCACCATAGCATCAAAGTATCAATAACCGGCTTTGAGCTATGAGCTATGAGCTGTGAGCTATGAGCTGTGAGCCTCATTGCAAAAAGCCGGAAATTAGCCCATAGCTCAAAGCCCATAGCTCACAGCCCAAAGCCCATAGCAAAAAAAACAGAAGAATTATGCCCAACGTGCAATCCCACATATCGCCCTCACCAGAAGCCCAAGCAGTGACTCTGCCTGCCGACTCAGTCGATTCCCTCGCCACTGCCGTGCCCGGGCACGAGCCGCGGTTTGCCACATCATTCCCCGACTCCTCGGGCAACAGCCTAACCATCGTGCGCCCCCATTGCGCCCCGGTGATGACAGAGCCTCAATCCACCATCACCGCCACACCGCGGCACATCTCTCCCCTATCCGACAATGGCTCAATGCTGCTGGTGCTTGCAGTGATATTCATCTCCACCGTGAGCTACCGCAAGGGCTACAAATATGTTGCCGACTTCTTCCACAACATCACATCGGTGCGCGAGCGCACCAACCTCTTCGAAGACCACACCGTGAAGGAAACCCAGATAATGACCGCCCTCACGGCAAACACCTGCATATTCGAGGCAATCCTCCTCTATATCGCTTTCGGCCACTTCTTCCCATCAGCAACCCCCGCCGCCACACCCGTCACGGGATTCGTGTTTGCCCTGTCGGCACTCACCGGCCTCTACCACATCGCCATGCTCGCCCTGTGCTGGCTGCTCGGCTTCATCTTCTCCGACAAGGCCTCCACAGGCCTGTGGCTCGACGGCGTGAAAGCCTCATCGTCCATGCTCGGAGTGCTGCTCGCCCCCATCACATTTGCCATTCTCATATTCCCATCATTCACTTCCACAGGACTTTTCTTGGCAATATCTCTCTACTTTTTGGCTCGATTGATAGTAATTTACAAGGCTTTTAGAATTTTTTTCAACAATCTGCAATCATCGCTTTATTTTATTTTGTATCTTTGCAGCGTGGAAATTGTGCCTGTAATCCTCTCCCTTGCAGGAGCAATGAATTTATGTAGAATTTTACAAGTGGGATTATAGACTTCTACTTCTTTTTTCAATACATTTGTGGGAGGGGGCAATCTATATGAACACTATATCATCAAAACAAAAGTAGTCCATTACAACAGTGAAGATTAAGAAGATTCTGGTTTCGCAACCGAAGCCGTCGTCCGACAAGTCGCCCTATTTCGACATTGCACAAAAATACAATGTTGAGATTGTGTTTCGCCCTTTCATAAAGGTTGAGGGGCTCTCGTCGAAGGAATTCCGCCAATCCAAGATTTCCATCCACGATTTCACTGCCGTGATATTCACGGCACGAACTGCAATCGACCACTACTTCCGCTTGTGTGAGGAGATGCGCTACAACATCCCCGACACCATGAAGTATTTCTGCACATCCGAGGCAATCGCCCTCTACCTGCAAAAATACATCATCTACCGCAAGCGCAAAATATTCTTCGGCACATCGGGCAAGCTCGACGACCCCGATTTGCTCAAGGCCCTCAACAAGCACGGAAAGGAAAAATTCCTCTTCCCCATCAGCGATGTGCACAAGGACAACCTCAGTGTGCTCGACGACAACAAAATCGACTACACAAAGGCAGTGATGTACCGCACCGTGAGCAACGACTTCGGCCCCGACGAGAAGTTCGACTACGACGTAATCCTCTTCTTCAGCCCCGCCGGAATCAACTCCCTGCTCAAGAACTTCCCCGACTTCAATCAGGAAAAAGTAGCCATCGGATGCCTTGGCGCAGCCACAGCACAGGCCGTCACCGAAGCCGGGTTCCGACTCGACATACAGGCCCCGTCGCCCAAGGCCCCGTCGATGACGGCAGCCCTCGACCTATTCCTCAAGGAGAACATGGATGCCGAATAACATTTTTCCCACAAACCAACATCTAACCAACAAAACTCAACCCACCGTGGAGTCTTTCCGACTATATAAGCACGAGAAGCTTTGCAGCCGCACTGCCGTGAACCTTCTCTTCAGCGACGGCAAGTCGGAATTTGCCTATCCGCTCCGGGTGGTCTATCGCATAGTGCCCGGCGCCTCAGCACCGGGCGCTCGCTTTCTCATCACCATTCCCAAGAAGAAAGTGCGCACCGCAGTGGGCCGCGTGCTTATGCGCCGGCGCATTCGCGAAGCCTACAGGCTCAATCGCAGCGTCATCATCCCGGAACTCACCGCAAAGTGCGTAGCAATAGAAATGGCAATAATCTACCTCGACCGCGAGCTCAAGCCCTACGCAAAGATAGAAGACCGTCTGCGCACAGCCCTCGCCCGCATCGCCTCCATAGTCACTGCCGAGCCGGCAACCTCCGACCCATCCGCAACCGCATCGCCAAAGCAATGAGAAAGCTCATCACCACATTGCTCATCCTGCCCATTCGCTTCTACCGCACATGCATATCGCCAATGTTCCCTCCAGCGTGCCGGTATGTGCCCACATGCAGCCAGTATGCCATCGAAGCCATCACCAAGCACGGCCCCGCAAGAGGACTCTGGCTTGCCCTAAAGCGACTCCTGCGATGCCATCCATGGGGCGGAAGCGGCTACGACCCCGTCCCCTGATTCCACCCCCACTCCTAACTCCTAACTCCTAACTGAATGCTCGATGCCCACACCCACACACCAGCCCCTGACGCCATCATCAGCGTAGAGCCAGGCGATTTCAGCCCCATTCCGGGACTCATCTACTCCGTGGGCATACATCCATGGTCGCCGCCACCCGACGCCCACAGCGAAGCCCTGTTGCGCTCTGCGGCCACACATCCACAAGTGGTAGCAATAGGCGAATGTGGAATCGACCTCCTGAGAGGCACACTCCCACTCGAAGAGCAAGAGCAGCTCACCATGCTCCACGCCCGGCTCGCCGAAGAAGTGCACAAGCCACTCGTGCTACACTGCGTGCGCGCCTACCACATCATCGACCGTCTGCTCAAGAAATTCCGCCCCACACAGCCATGGATAATACACGGCTTCCGAGGCAACGCCACCGTGGCACGCCAGCTCCTGCGCCACCCACAAGTGTGGCTCTCATTCGGCGAGCACTTCAACCCCGACGCACTCGCCGCCACCCCACCCACGCGCCGCCTCGCCGAGACCGACTGCTCCCACCTCCCCATCGCAGCCATCGCAGCCAAAGTGAACCCCACCTCCTCACCACTGACGCGATGAGCAAGCCAGTCCTTTTTGCTCATCGAGATGATGGCAGGATTATTCAACACTCATTTTTGAATCCCATTTGAACGGAAATAAAAGGAAATGCTTGCTTTTATCAAAGATAATTCCTAATTTTGCTTGGTTTTCACCTGCTTCTATATCATTTCATTTTTTTACTCGAAACTCTATGACTGCCGAACTGCTAAATGAACTCGCCAAGGGCAACAAAAGTTCGCTCCTGAAGAAACGTATCATCACGTTCTACATCTACAACGGGAACTCCACCATCACCGAGCTCGCCAAGGTGCTCGACCTCAGCATTCCCACCGTGACCAAACTCGTGGAGGAGATGTGCCAGATGGGACTCGTGAACTCCTATGGCAAGCTCGAGACCAGCGGCGGAAGACACCCTCTGCTCTATGGACTCAACCCCGACGCATGCTACTTCATCGGCGTTGACATTCGCCGCTACGCCCTCAATATCGGCCTTATCAACTTCACCGGAGAGCTGATAGAGAAACAGTCGTTCAACGACTTTGCATTCGAGAACACAATGCCGGGACTCGACCGCCTTTGCGACAAAATACGCACCTTCATCGACTCCCTTATCGTGGACAAGAGCAAAATACTGAATATATGCGTCAACGTGTCGGGACGAGTGAACCCGGAGTCGGGCTACAGCTACAGCTGGTTCAATTTCGGCGAAATCCCACTCTCGCAGCTCATGACCGACAAAGTGGGATTCCCCGTATCAATCGACAACGACACTCGTGCCATGACCTACGGCGAATACCTGCGCGGGAACCTGAGCGACAAGAAGGACCTGCTCTTCATCAACGTGAGCTGGGGATTAGGCGTGGGAATTATCATAAATGGCAAAATCTACTCCGGCATGTCGGGCTTTGCCGGTGAGTTCGGCCACATACCCGTGTTCGACAACGGCGTGATTTGCCACTGCGGCAAGAAAGGATGCCTCGAAACAGAAGCCTCGGGGTGCGCCATCTACAGGCACCTCGTGGAGCGCGTGAAAGCCGGCGAGAAGTCAATCCTGTCGGAGCGGATTGAGAACAATGAGTACATCACCCTCGAAATGATTATCGACGCCATTAACCGCGAGGACGCCCTCTGCATCGAGCTCCTCGAAGAAGCCGGCTACGAGCTGGGAAAGCACATCGCAGGCCTCATGAACCTCTTCAACCCCGAGATGGTGATTATTGGCGGCGTGCTGTCGAGCGTAGAGGACTACCTAACACTGCCAATAAAGACTGCAATAAAGCGCCACTCGCTCAATATGGTCAACAAGGACACCTTGGTGAAAATATCATCACTGCGGGAGCGAGCCGGAATGATAGGCGCCTGCATGCTTGCACGCTCCCGCGTGCTCGACATCAACAACAGCCTGTGAGCCCAAAAAAGGAATAAGCACTCGCGCAGGGGGGGGGACGCACTCAGATGCGTCCTCCCCCCTGCGCGAGTGTGGATTCAACGGATAATACGACACGCCCACACGGTGAGGCTATTTCTCACGCATGAACACGTTGATTGGCGTGCCCGAGAACTCCCAGTTCTCGCGAATCTTGTTCTCCAGATAGCGGCGGTAAGGCTCCTTCACCCACTGCGGCAGGTTGCAGAAGAAGATGAATGTGGGCACAGCCGCACCCTTGAGCATGGTGATATACTTTATCTTCACATACTTGCCCTTGTTGGCTGGCGGCGGATAGGCGGCGATAGCCTCCTGCATCACATTGTTGAGCTTCGAGGTGGGCACCATGCGCTGGCGGTTCTCATACACCTTGGCAGCCATCTCGAGCACCTTGAGAATGCGCTGCTTGGTGAGCGCCGAGCCAAAGATGATGGGGAAGTCGGTGAA
>JAQXTJ010000152.1 GCA_029219425.1 Bacteroidales bacterium | reverse complement strand
GGAAGTCTTCGAGCAGGTCGTCGATCATGCGCGTTTCGGGCACGAAATAGGCCTCGCGCAGCAGTTGCTGCCAGTTGAAGTTGGCGTCGCTCTTGCCCATGTAGGGTAGCAGGTCCTTGGAGTAGAGGATTCCGCGTATGTTGTCGGGGGTGTCGGCAAAGACGGGCATTCGTGAGTAGCCGTTTGTCACCACTATGTTCACCACCTCGTTGAAGTCGCTGTTGTAGTCGATGTCGCACACATCCACGCGCGGGCGCATAATCTCGGCCACCGTCTTGCCGCCAAACTCCAGGATTCCCTGAAGCAGCTCGCGCTCGTCGCCCGATTTCACTTCCGAAATTTCCAGTGCTTGCGAGAGGTCTTCCATCGAGATTTCATCGCTGTGCTTGGTCACCAGCTTGTTGAGGAAAGTGGAGCTGCGCACCATAAGGCCCGATAGCGGCGCGAGCAGGTGCGAGAGCGCCGACAGTCCGCCCGAGGCGAAAGTGGCAAACTTCACCGAGTTGTCGCTGGCATAGAGCTTGGGGATAATCTCGCCAAAAAGCAGGATGAGGAAAGTGAGGATTACCGACTGCACGATGAAGTCGAGCACAGCGCTCTCAATCACAAGGAATTGCGTCATGAAGAAGTTGAGCAGAATCACTATTGCCACATTCACCAGGTTGTTCGATATGAGGATGGTGGCGAGAAGTCGCTCGGGCATGGCAAGCAGTCGCTCCACGCGGTGGCGCGTGTTCTCGTCGTCGATTTGCTCGCAGTCGTCCTTCGTGATTGAGAAATAGGCAATCTCGGAGCCCGAGATGAATGCCGAAACGAAGAGCAGCAAGGTGGCAACAGTGACAGCCACCAGTGCGCCAATGCTCGGGCTACTAATAGATATTAGGGGCTTCGCCGCTTCTATTGCGGTGATAATCAGGTGTATGCAGCAAGAAAGAGGGTCAGGGTCCAAAACGATGTAAATTAGTTAAACAATAATGCAGGCGCACACCACTCTCGAGTGATATGCTCCCGGGCCGAGGCAGCGCCATTGCGCTACTGCCCACAACGGCCACAAAGATATAAAAAAAATCACAATCCACCAAAATTTTGCCTGCAATGCACTAAATCTCTCTCGAGGTGCTGTGGGCGAAGCCTGCGTTTGTCGCTGCCCGCTCAGGAAATGAATTTTTTTCGATGGTCGCCATGTGTGTGCCCGCGATAGAGCAGGTTGTGGCAGGGGGGATAAATAAGAAGCCCGGCTGTGGTGAGCCGGGCTTTGCGCGGAAAGGACGAGATTCGAACTCGTGGTAGGATTACTCCTACGGCAGTTTAGCAAACTGCTGGTTTCAGCCACTCACCCACCTTTCCGTATTGGTGTGCGCTGATTTTCTCATTGCGAGTGCAAAGGTAGGCATTTGTTGCGACTTGTGCAAATTTTTTGCAATATATTTTTTGTTTTTCTTGTGAATGACGATGAAATGATGTAATTTTGAGCTATTGAAACCCCGTGTGCCGGCTTTGGCACGCATTAATTATTGAAGAATGATATGAAATTGTGCAGAATTGTCTGTATGCGACTGCTTTGTGCGGCGGTGCTGTGCCTGTTGCTGGCAAGTTTCCCGGTTTGTGCCGAGGGTGTGACTTCCGACGTGGCGATGCAGGCTGCCGTTGACCGCTTTGCCTCCCACCCCTCGCTGCGGCATGGCTCGGTGAGCGTGTGCGTGATGAGGCTTGGTGAGGGCGATGTGGTGGCGGGCCATGCCATCGACGAGGCGTGCATCACGGCATCTACCATGAAGACCGTAACCTCGGCAACGGCGCTCGAGCTGCTCGGGCGCGACTTCACTTTTGGCACTCAGGCTGTTGCCATTGGGCATATCGACCACCATGGCACGCTCAAGGGCGACCTGGTGGTGCGTGGCGGTGGCGACCCTACGCTTGGCTCACGCTATTTCGCCGGCCGCGGCGCGATTATCGACAGCATTGTAGCGTCGCTGCACAGCCACGGCATCGGGCGCATCGATGGCCGCGTGGTAATCGACAACTCGGCCATCCCTTATCCGCCTGTGGGCAACTGCTGGATGCACGACGACCTGGGCTATGACTACGGCGCGGGATGCTTCGGCCTGTGCTTCGCCGACAATGTGCTGCAAGTGACTGCCGGACGCTCGGGTTCTGAGGTCACCGACTTCTCGGTGACTCCACCGTCGATGCAAATGGTCATCAAGAACCGCATTCAGCTCTACGACAACAAGGAGGATATGGAGGTGAGCCATGTGGAGGCCGTGCCCGACTACGACACCCCGGCCCTGACTCTGTGGGGCGGTGCACTGCGCAGCGACAAGCCTCTTGAGATGACATTTGCCAATCCTGCCCCTTACCACACCTTCGAGGACAGCTTGCTCCGTGCACTGCACAGAGCAGAGATAAAGGTGCGCAACCACAAAAAGGAGCCCGGCCGCGACAAGGCGGTGCCCGACACCCTGCTGCTCCTCGACTTCCGCTCGCCCGCTCTGCCCGAGGTGCTTAGCTCGCTGCTCTACCGAAGCGACAATATGTACACCGAAATGACGCTGCGCGCCATCGCTGCACTGGATGGCAAGCCGGCCACAATAAAGAATGGAGTTGCACGCGTGCACGAGCTGTGGACTGCCAAAGGAGTTGACTGCACGCCCCTGTTCATGCGCGATGGCAGTGGCCTCTCGCGCAACAACAAGGCCTCGGCGCGATTCCTGTGCCACTTGCTCCGCAGCGTGGAGGCCGACAGCGCGGCTCTGGGCTGCGACTTCGCGCAACTGCTACCGGTGGGTGGTGTGAGCGGCACGCTCCAGTCGCTGCTCGGCAAGACTCCCCTCAAGGGCCGCGTGGCACTGAAGTCGGGCAGCATGAGCGACGTGCAGTGCTTTGCCGGATACTATCCTGCCGAGAATCCTGAATACGCCGTGGCGGTGCTGGTGAACAACTTCGTGTGCCCCCGCTCCGAGCTGCTAAGCAACATCGAGAAGCTCTTTGTGGAGCTTTTTGCTGCCGAATAGGTGTTTTTTGCACCTCCTTTAGCGTTTTTTAGCGTGAATATGCACAAAGATTGGAAATAAATAACTACGTTTGCACCAGTATAAAAAATATTTAATCGTTATGAACGACGGCTTAAAGACATTAATCAATAAGACAATGGAGCTGGAGGGGCTTCTGCTGCTGGCGCAGAGCCGACAGCAGAGCGGTGTCGATGCTGCGCTCCGTTGCCTCATTCTCGATAAGCAGGCCGAGGTGTCGGGGCTCGTTAATGAATGTTTCGCAGCATCTGCCACCCATGAGGCTGCCACCGACTTTTTTGCCGAAGACGCTGTCCCCGAGCCTGTGGAGATGCCCGAGCCTGTTTTTCAGCCCATACCAGAGCCTGAGAATGAACCCGAGCCTGAGCCGGAGGAGGAAATCAGGGAGGATTATCCCGATGAGGAGGATGCCCTGCTCGATGAGGAATATGCCGACGAGGAGGACGACGACGATGACGCCGATGAGGAACTTCTTGAGGACGAGGAAGGCGCCCTCACTCTCGATGAGGCTTTGCAGCGCAGCATGAGCCGCGACTTGCGAAAGGCGTTCTCGCTTAACGACCGTTTCCGCTTTCGCCGCGAACTTTTCGGCAACAGCGATGTGGAGATGACCGAGGCTCTTAATCTTGTGGAAACAATGGGCTCGCTCGCCGAGGCCGAGGAGTTTTTCTATGGCGACAAGGAGTGGGACCGCGAGTCGCCCGAAGTGAAGGACTTCATGGAGGTGATTAAGAACCACTTTCTATCAGTTAGGAGTTAGGAGTTAGGAGTTAGGAGTTTTTTTAGATATTAGGGGGAAATTAATTAATAATGGAATTTCTATGAGCGGAAAACTTTTCATTGTGCCCACGCCGGTGGGAAATCTCGACGACATGACGGTGCGTGCCATAGCTGTGCTGCGCGATGCCCACTGCATTCTTGCCGAGGACACACGCACGAGCGGGGTGCTGATGAAGCACTTTGGCATCACCACGCGCATGCAGAGCCACCATAAATTCAATGAGCACGACACCCTGCCGGCTATCATTGAGCGGCTCGAGGGGGGAGAGGTGATTGCCCTGGTGAGCGATGCCGGAACACCGGCTATCTCCGATCCCGGCTTTCTGCTCTCGCGTGAGTGCCGCCGCCATGGCATTGAGGTGGAGTGTCTGCCGGGTGCTACGGCGTTTGTGCCGGCTGTCGTCAATTCGGGGCTGCCGTGCGACCGCTTCTGCTTCGAGGGGTTCCTGCCGCAGAAGAAGGGACGTGCCACTCGCCTTGCCGCACTTGCCGAGGAGCAGCGCACCATGATATTCTATGAGTCGCCTCTTAGGCTGGTGAAGACACTCGAGCAGCTTGCAGCTGCCTTTGGCGCCGACCGCGAGGCTTCGGTGTGCCGCGAAATCTCCAAGATGCACAATTCCACACATCATGGCACGCTTGCCAATCTGGTGGAGGAGTTTAAGGCTTCGGCTCCGCGCGGCGAGATAGTGATAGTGGTGGCAGGAAAGGCTGCCGAGGCGCAGGAGAAGGTGGATAAGTATGCAGAGTTTAAGAATAAGTCAGGAGTTAGGAGTTAGGAGTTGTTGGATTTGAGATGTTTTATTTTTTAGGATAATTTGTTTTGATTATGAAGAAAATTTGTTTTACGATTGCTTGCCTTGGGCTGTGCGCTCTTGTTGCTTGCAATGGAAGTAAGAATGAATCGACTGAGGGGAATCCCCAGATGGTAGAACTAAACGACTCGTTGCAGACGGTGCTCGCTGAGAAGGACAGTCTGCTGGCTTTCATGACCGAAATCAGCGAGGGTATGCTCCAGATTAGGGATATGGAGAAGATTCTCTCCACCGGCAACCTCACCAATGAGACTGCCGACAAGAAGGCTGAGGTGCGCGACAATATGGTTGCCATTCAGCAGGCTCTTGAGTCGCGCCGCAAGAAACTTGAGGCTCTTGAGGCCCGCCTGAAGAAATCGTCGGCCTACAGTGCCTCGCTCGAGAAGACTATCGATGCGCTGAAGGCACAGATTGAGAGCCAGGAAACCGAGATTGCCGGACTCCAGGTTGAGTTGCGCAACGCCAACATCCAGATTGAGGGACTCAACGGCCGCGTTGATTCGCTTTCGCGCCTGTCGGCAGCTGAGCGCAGCGAGAAAGAGCTGGCACAGAACGAGGCCACACGCCTTGCCAATGAGCTTAACGCATGCTACTATGCCATCGGCTCGAAGAAGGAGCTGAAGGAGAACAAGATTATAGAAAGCGGATTCCTGCGCAAGACCAAGATTATGGAGAGCGACTATGAGAAGTCCTATTTCACCAAGGCCGACAAGCGCTCCCTCCAGACGATTCCGCTTCGTTCCAAGAAGGCAAAGGTGCTCAGCAAGCACCCGGCTGGCTCTTATACCATCGATGCCGATGCCGAGGGTATGAAGACGCTGAAGATTTCCGATGGCACTCGATTCTGGGAGATGTCGAACTTCCTGATTGTGCAAATCGACTAAACGTGTGCGATGGAGGGTGCGTCCCTACATAAGTGATTGTTTTTCCCATTTTGACACACCCTCTGTCCCGCCCATACACACACAAGAGCGAGAGGCTGTGCCGTGAATGTATTGTTCAGGCGCAGCCTTTCGCTGCCTTTTGCTGCCAGTGCGGTGCAAGTGGCCGGCGGCAAAAAGAAACGAGGCCGGAAAACGCCTATGAGTTTTCCGGTCTGTGCTGTCGTTTGCCCCAAAAAAATGTGTGCCTCCCGGTTGTTGCCGGGTGCGACGACGATTAGAGGAGCGAGTTGGGGTCGAGGTTCTTGGCCTCAATGTCCTTGAAGTAGCGGTAGGTGCTCACCTTCAGCTCCATTGCGGCATCCTCATCGGCTACGATGATAGCCTTGCGGTGCAGTTGCAGTGCGCTGATGGTCCACATTTGCGACACAGCACCTTCCACGCCATGCTGCAATGCCCGGGCCTTGTTGTAGCCATTCACGATGAGCATCACGCTGCGGGCGTTCATAATGGTGCCCACACCCACTGTGAGAGCAGTCTTGGGCACCTTGTTCACGTCGTGGTCGAAGAAGCGCGAGTTGGCGATGATGGTGTCCTGAGTGAGAGTCTTCTGGCGAGTGAGCGATGTGAGCGACGAGCCCGGCTCATTGAAGGCGATGTGTCCGTCGGGACCCACGCCACCCATAAAGAGGTCGATTCCGCCGTAGGAAGCGATGCGAGCCTCGTAGTCGGCGCACTCTTTCTCCAGGTCCTCGGCGTTGCCGTTGAGGATGTTCACATTCTCTGGCTTGATGTCGATGTGGCCGAAGAAATTGTTCCACATGAAAGAGTGGTAGCTCTCGGGATGGCTCTCCGGAAGACCGCAATACTCATCCATGTTGAATGTCACCACATTCTGGAACGACACTTTGCCGGCCTTGTTGAGCTCGATGAGGTGGCGATACATGCCAAGGGGAGAGCTGCCGGTGGGGCATCCGAGCACGAATGGCTTTTCAGGAGTTGGGTTGGCGGCATTGATGCGAGAGGCTACATAATTGGCTGCCCAGAGCGATACCTGCTCATAATTGGGTTCAATGATTAATCTCATGATAAAAAAAGTTGTTTTAGTTTTTTTTGATTATTAGTGTGAGCAAAGATAAGCATAATTTGCGTAAATCGGAAGCAGAGAGCAAAAAAATATTTTGTGGCGACATGGCGGCGAGGTGCGGCGAGGCGATTCGTGTGCTTCGGTGCCGCCGGTTGCAGGCACTCGTGAAGCTCGTTATGCCATTGTGGCAGTGAATTTAGTTCGGTAGGCAAAAAATCCAAAAAAATGTAGCGCTTTTTTAGCAATGAATCCAAAAAAGTTTCCTATCTTTGTGCTTACTAATAGGCGAATGTACGTTATTCTAAATTTGTATTATTAATGTTTAATTTTAGTTAAGAGTGTTTTGTAATATAAATTAAAAGTAGTACGTTTGCAGCGCAATTAACAACTAAGAAGATGAAAACAAATCTCAGTAGCCAGATAAAGTTGGTGAGAATACCACAGCGCTATTACGCTCCATTGAGCGAGATAGAGCATGCCTCATTGTCGCGTAACGAGAAAATCTACACCCGCATCTTTGAGTCGGGTGTGGAGGGAGCTGCCGCAGTGGCAAAGGGAATTGCCGATTCCATTAAGAAGGCGGTGACGCTTAAAGGACAGTGCACACTGGGCCTTGGCGCGGGCGACAACACACTGCGCGTGTATGCCGAGCTGGTTGAACTCTACAAAAAAGGCCTCGTTGACTTTGAGAACGTGGTGGTGTTCAACCTGGGCGACTTCTTCCCCATCGACGCGTCGCAGTCGCCGAGCACAATGGCACGCCTCAAGAGCGTGCTGCTCGACAAGGTGAATGTGCCGGCCGGCAACATCCACACCTTTGGCGACAAGGACAACTTCGAGGACATTCACCAATATTGCAAGGACTATGAGGCCGAGATAGAGGCCGCCGGTGGCATCGACCTGCTCATCTGCGAGCTGGGCAAGCTCGGAACCCTGGCCTTCAACGAGCAAGGCTCCAATGCCAGCTCATCGTGCCGCCTTATGCTGCTGAGCCCCGAGAACAGGCAGATGATTGCATCGTCCTATCACTGCGACACCGTGCCAACCACTGCCGTCACCCTTGGCATCTCCAATATCCTCGCCGCAAAGCAGGTAATCTGCCTTGCCTGGGGCGAGAACAACTCGGCAATGGTGCTCAACACCGTGGAGGGAAAAATCAACGACCAGACTCCGGCCTCCTTCCTCCAGTTGCACCGCCATGTGACTATGAACATCGACCTGCCTGCCGCCGAGCGGCTCACACGCATCAGTCACCCATGGAAAGTGACCTCGTGTGAGTGGACCGACAAGCTCATTCGCCGTGCAATAGTGTGGCTCTGTGAGCAGACGGGCAAGCCAATCCTCAAGCTCACCAACAAGGACTACAACGACCATGGACTCAGCGAGCTGCTCGCCCTCTATGGCTCGGCATACAACGTGAACATTCGCATCTTCAACGACCTTCAGCACACAATCACCGGATGGCCCGGCGGAAAGCCTAATGCCGACGACTCCAACCGTCCGGAGCGCGCCAATCCCTATCCCAAGCGCGTGATTGTGTTCAGCCCGCACCCCGACGACGACGTAATCTCAATGGGAGGCACACTGAAGCGCCTCGTGGACCAGCACCACGACGTGCATGTGGCCTACGAGACTTCGGGCAACATCGCTGTGGGCGATGAGGACATGATGCGCTATGTGATGCTCATGGACCGCATCGGCGACCGCTTCGGAATCAACACCGAGGAATATCGCCGCCTGAGCAACGAGATTCACGGATTCATCAACCAGAAGCACCCCGGCGACATCGACATTGAGGCAGTGCGCTACCTCAAGGGAAAAATTCGCCAGTGCGAGGCCACAACAGCGTGCTACTACATAGGCGTGAAGCCCGAGAACATTCACTTCTGCGAGCTCCCATTCTATGAGACAGGCACAATAAAGAAGGGCGACCTGGGGCGTCGCGATGTGGATATTGTGAAGAAACTAATCTCCGACGTGAAGCCACATCAGATTTTCGTGGCAGGCGACCTCGCCGACCCGCATGGCACACACCGCGTGTGCACCGATGCCGTGCTTGCTGCCGTCGATGAATTGCTCGATGAGCCTTGGATGAAGGACTGCCGCATCTGGATGTATCGCGGAGCCTGGGCCGAGTGGGAAATCGACCACATCGAGATGGCAGTGCCCATCAGCCCCGAGGAGCTGCGCTTCAAGCGCAACTCAATCCTCAAGCACCAGTCGCAAATGGAGAACGCTCCATTCCTTGGCAACGACGACCGCCTCTTCTGGCAGCGCGCCGAAGACCGCAACCGTGCAACCGCCGAGCTCTACAAAGGCCTGGGTCTTGCAGCCTATGAGGCAATTGAGGCATTCGTGGAATATCATCCCATTCATTAAATACACTTCATTTATTCAACAAATCATTTAATACACTATGATAAATGAAGAATCAACAAGGCAAGTATATAACCATACAGAAATTTACATTGACTTTTTCTGTGACAAGTCAATATTGATATAAGCAACAACAAATAAGTGAATCATAGGTTAAGGAATCCGGTGGCGCGTGATGTGTAGCCGGATTTTATTTTTTTCGCCCGTTGCGTCAGCTAAGCGTTTTTTTCTGTGGGGTGGCGACATATCGAATCATCAGGGGCGGTGTGTCAAAATTCGGTTTGATAATAATCTCATGTAGGGACGCACCCTGGTGCGTCCGCGTTACCGCCTCACAATCAGGCGATGACATAAGTGATTGTTTTCCAATTTTGATACACCCTCCTGATTAGTCGTTCTATGCTGAAGTGGTTTGTTGTCGTAGAACGATAAAAAAATTTATGATATGCTTTTTTGGGGGGAGTGGATGATGCGGCGGCGGACGCTGAGGAGGGCAGGGCTGTAGGACTCGGTGGGGAGGGAGAGGAGAATGCGGCACAGCTCTTCGAGGAGGTCGGGATAGTGGAGGCTCATGCGGTGGGCGAGCTTAAGGCTTAGCGACTGGATGCCGGGATATTCGGCCATGTCGGTGGCGTGGCTGAGGCAGAAGTCGAGGAAGTCGCCGCGCACATCGGATATGGGCATGGCGAGACGCTCCACCACATTGAGGGCGAGGCGTCGCACCGAGGGGTTGGTGGTGGTCATGGCGAGGTCGATTAGCTCGTGGAGCATGGGCTGGAGCTGTGCAATCTCGTTGCGGCTTGCCTTGGTGAGAGCCCATAGCATATTGCGCGCCACCTGATAGTCGGCGTCGTGCAGGAATGTGCGGCACACAGCGGCAAAGTCGCCTTGCCGGCGCATTTCGTGGTAGATGGCGAGAGCCTCGCCCTCGCTGTAGGAGCCTCTTAGGCAGTCGCGCGTAATCATAGCCACAATTTTTCTCAGAAATCCACTTGCACTTCCACGCTCTGCATCTGGGCCTTTATGGGCGGGCAGAGTTTTGCCACCTTTATTGTGCCGCCTTCGATGAGGGGAAACCGGGCCTTTGCGGCCTTGATGATGCGGCCTGCCACATGCTCAAGAAGCTGTGAGGGCTGTTGCATTTCGGTGGCAATCACGTCGTAGAGGAGTGCGTAGTTGAGTGTGTGGTCGAGGCAGTCGGTTGTCATTGCCTTCTCGAATGGATATCTCACTGTGAGCGACACCTCGAAGGTGTTTCCCACGCGACGTTCCTGCTCCATCACGCCGTGAAAGGCGTGGAAGCGTAGGCGGTTGAGGGTGATGCTGGTGGTCATAGCTGGAATGATAATGGAGAGGCTATTGTTCTTCTTCGGGAGGCTCGGGAACCCAGGTATATGCGCCGAGGTCGATTGTTCCGTCGGGCTGAAGGCGCGGTATTCCGTAGCGGTCGAGGGCTATCTCGGCCGGGCAGAAAGCGGGGTTGCCTTTTCCTATGGCGTGGCTCTCGTCGTGTAGGCGGTAGTCGAAGACGTATTCCTCGCGGACCACATAGAACTTAGGGTCGCCCTCCCACACGCAGGAGATGAAATTGTCGTCGTCGAAGCCCGACGACGCAAGCAGGCAGTTGCGGAGCAGCACATTTGAGCCGGTGAGGTCGCCCACGTTGATGCCCGAGGTGAGTCCATAGAAGATGCAGTTGTCGAAGCTGGCCGTCATGAGCGGAGTGCTGCCGTCGCTTTCCTCACCCAATAGATAGTAGAGCGAGAGGATAGGCTCATCGATGTAGCTGAAGAGGTAGTAGTTGCCAAGCGTGCAATTCACGAATCCGTAGCGGCCTCCGGTGAGCGAGGCCACGGCGTGGTGGGAGTCGCTCAGCTCGCTGCCCCAGGCGTCGATCCACACGTGTGAAGCTGTGAGTACAGAGCCGGCCGAGTTGTGCAGCACGGAGTTGAGGATTAGGAGCTTGCGCTGCTCGGTGCTTGCCGAGTCGGCAATGAGTCCCGTCTTTGTGCCGCGCATATACACATGTTGCAGCTCGTTGCCATAGCTCGATGCGGTGAAGCGCACGCCATCCCACTGGCTTGCCATTATGTCGTAGCCAATACCGCCCACCACCTTGTCGAGACGGTCGCCCCGCAAGTCGATAGGCCGCTCGGCGGTGCCGCGGGCAATCAGGGTGCCATCGACCACCAGGGCTGCCTTGTCGTGGAAATATAGGCGCGTGCCGGCGTCGAGAGTGAGAGTGGCGCCCTCGGCCACGCGCAGAGTGTCGAAAACGACGTAGGGGCGCAGGGCATTCAGTGTGGTGTCGGCAGCGATAGTGCGGGAGTAGAGCCGCTCCACATTCTGTCCCCAGGCAGTGACCACCACCTGCTGCGTCACGCCATTGGTCACAAAATTGATTTTATCCTCGAAAGCCACGGGGTCGTTGTCGCCAGAGGGGTCGATAAAAGCCTCCACGAATACGAAGATACTGTCGTTGCCACGGATTTCCACATCGTGGAACTCCTCGCCGGTTACGCCATCCACATTCAGGTAGAAGCGTCCCGAGCTCTCGCCGGTGAGCTTTATGGAAGAGATGTTAATCATCTTCTTGTGGCGGTTATAGACCACAAACTGACGCGTGGGCGTACCCACATCGGTGAGCACGGTGTCGAAAGCCAGAGTGTCGGTAGAAAATGTGAGCACGTCGCTGCTCGATGTGGTGAAGTCGTCCTCGATGCAAGCCGTGGAGGCCACACAAAGTGCCACCAGGAGCATCCATATCGCATGATTGAAGTGTTTCATAAAGCTGCAAAAATCAAAAGATTCGAGAGGCACACAGTACCCTCAATAAATAACGCCCCACCACCACAATTTATTGCCCCTCATTTGTCCAATCTCGTGGAACATTGAGAAGATGCAGATTATGCAGATTAGGTTTTACACTTGGCTTGAATAATGAGTGGCATTAAGCTCGTGGTAAATAGATGGGGAAAAAGGGTACTTTTCTTGCTTTATCTCGTTTTTTTTTAGCACATAAGGCAGGGAAAGTAGGTGTTTTTTTGAAAAAAACAGTAAATTTGCAGAAAACAAAACAGGAGGAAAGATTATGCAGAAATTAGTTGGGAGGGAGCAGGAAATCTCTGATAATCGCGGCAAGACTACCGCGGAGCAGCATATATGGGATATTTTTTGAGAAAATTAGATTTATTCAATGACGGCGATGAACAAAAACTACGCAATTGAAAAGAATATGCCAGTACAATTCATGGGATTGAACAAACTAAGAGGCATTGCTGCCATCTTTATTTTTCTGCACCATAGTAGGATAAATGGTTATATAATTACTTCTTTTGGGGATTGTTTTGTATCATTTTTTTTCATATTAAGTGGATTCTTATCTACTGCCTCTGCTGACAAACGATACAATGAAAAAGCACAAAAATTTGAACATTTAGTGCCATTTATGATGCGAAAAATACAGAAAATATATCCATTGTATTTGTTGTGTCTCATTTTGGCACTGATTGTGAAAGAGCAGCATCATAGCATAAAGGGGCTGCTGCTTAACGCAGCAATGCTTCAGAGCTGGATTCCAAATCCCGATATATATTTCTCGGGGAACAGCGTTTCGTGGTTTGTCAGTTCACTTATGTTTTGTTACTTTATCTTTATTCCAATGTTCCGACTGATGAAGCTGCACCACCGAGCATTTGTGATTTTGTCAGCAATTCTATATGTTTCTTATATTAGCGTTCTACAGCTTATCCCTGATAAGTTGGCAACGCCAATAATATATATTTCCCCTGTTATGCAGTTCCTTGCATTTTTGATTGGAATGATATTATGGGATATATTCATGAAATATGGTTCGGCCAAAATTCAAAACATGAGGATTATGCAGAAGCTATGTATTATTATAATTGCTGCTATGATCCTACTCTACTGCTATGTGCCTGAGCGTTATTCTTTAGCATCGTATTGGTGGCCTATTTGGGCGGTAAATATTTTTGTAACAGCACAACGAGATATAAACGCCACACGATATCTCAATGAAACTATATGGGAGAAATGTTGGCAAATAATGGGTAGGATAAGTTTCCAATTCTATATGCTTCACACACTTGTTATTGCCGCATACGCTCGTTTTTGCCATTATTTTTCTTTTGAATCGCCTATATTTCTCACTATTTTAGTTACATTTGTTGCCACATTATGCTCATCCCTAATTGCTGAAAAGTTTTTTGACGCTCAAGCGAGCCATCAACTAAAAGATATGGGAAAAAAGTGAATTTTTTCTGCCGTTGGTGGTACAAAAAAATTCTGTGCCGTCACATGACAAATAGAATTTTTTGGCTTCATTTTCAAAATATTCATTAACTTTGCAGTAACCAATGGTTTTCTGTGGTAACGAAAACGTTTTATCGACTTACGATGATTGACAATAAGAATATTGCGAAAATAATACTGCCCGAGCCTACAATAAGCCGGTTGCCGTGGTACTTGTCGTATCTCACAATGCAGCAGCGGCGCAATGTGGAGTATGTGTCGAGCACGCAGATAGCGAAGGATATCAATGTGGATGCGTCGCAGATAGCGAAGGACTTGTCGTTTCTCAACATCAAGGGAAAGACGCGCATAGGCTATGAGGTGAACACACTGGTGAATGAGCTGGTCGATTTTCTTGGCTTCAAGAAGCAGCATAATGCCTTCATGATAGGCGTGGGAAGTCTGGGCAAGGCTCTGATACAGGATTTAGGACTGATGCAGTTTGGCCTGAATATAGTAGCGGGCTTCGACGTTGACCCCAAGCTCATTGGCTCTTGCATAGGCGATGTGCCCATCTACAGCATGGATGAGCTCGACGACAAGCAGAAGGAACTCGACACTGAGATAGGCATTCTTGCCGTGCCGGCCGAGCATGCACAGGACGCCACCGACACGATGATAGCCTGCGGCATACAGGCTATATGGAACTTCACGCCCTCGCGGCTGAAGGCAAGCAACGAGATTGTGATACAGAACACTTCGATTTATGCGCATCTGGCGGTGATGTACAACCGCATGGAGGAGCGCAAATAAATAACGATACATAGCTTTATATGAAGATATTAGGAATAAAACAAGACTTTGGCCCTATGGGCAATGAGCTGCCCGAGGTGGTGCTCACCACCGACTCGTCGCTGCTCACGGCCCGCAAGCCATTCTTCGTGCCCGATTTTGCCGGGCAATTTGTGGCTCGCCCGTGCCTGGTGGCGAGGATTGGCCGCCTTGGAAAGAACGTGGCACGGCGATTTGCCCCGCGCTACTACGATGCCTTTGCGCCGGGCATGGCGGTGGAGGCTCAGGGTCTGCGTGAGTGCTTTGCCGGTGGCCGTGCCGGTGCCATTGCCAATGCCTTCGATGGTGCGGCTATTGTGGGCGACTTCGTTGCTCCAGCCGGGCTGGGCGACAGCCTCACGGTGGAGGTGTGTGGCGACACCGTGCTCGAGTGCCCGCTTGCCGATGCCTTGGCGGTGACCGATGCGGCTATTGAATATGTGAGCCGCTATTTCATGCTCAAGATGGGCGACATGATTTTTGTGAGCTACATTGGCCCATCGCGGCAGCTCATTCCGGAGACGGTGGTTCATGCCACCTTCAATGGCGCCGAACTGCTTCACTTCAAGGTGAAATGACCGTTGGCGTGAGATTGTGACAATGGACACAAGATTGATAATTGTCCAATCGCTCTGACATCAGAAGAAATAACTTCCAACAAATAAATCGTATTATCGCATGAGACTCAGAAATGTAATCACACTGTTAGCGGCGTTGCTTGCTGCCGTGCCTTCTGTGTGTGCACTCGAGGCGGGGCATTTTGCCACGTATTCCAAGCTCTCAGCCGGACACTGGGTGAAAGTGAGTGTGGAGGATGAGGGTATGTATGAAATTACGGCGAGCGAACTTGCCGCGATGGGATTCTCCGACCCATCGAAGGTGAGGGTGTTCGGCTACGGCGGAAACATTCTTCCTGAGTCGCTCGAGGATGTGACTGTTGACGACATAGCACAGGTGCCGGCAATCTATGCTGCCGGAAAAGTGTGCTTCTATGCCATGGGAGTGCTGAAGTGCGACCCCTATTTTTCTTCTACGCACAATTTCCTGCGCTACACTACCAACACTTATTCATCTCACGCCTACTATTTTCTCACCGACGATGCAGCCTATGAGGCCATGCTGCCTGTAGAGGCGACGCAGCCGGCCACCACGAGCATGAGTGTGTCCACCAGCTTCAATGCGCTGCACCACGAGCTCGACATCACCACGCCAAGCAACAGTGGCAAGAACTTGCTCGGCGAGAGTTTCGGCTCCGACTACTCCCTGCATATTCCGGTGAGGCTCCCGGGGCTTGCCCCGGGAGGCAAGGTGGCTGTATATACCACCATTGGCGTGCACTCCACCGAGCGCACCACCATGGAGGCCTCGCTCGGAGAGCAGATGCTTACTTTTGCTGCAAATTCCAACCGCGTGAGTGCCGCCACCAGCGACTACACGTTCTACAACATCGCTCAGGCTCGTGGCACAGTGGATTCGGTGAGTGCCGGCAGCGATGAGCTCACCTATTCCATGCGGCTCAGCTCCAGCGGCGAAATCACCACTGCGCTCCTCGACAATTTCACCATCACCTATGAGCAGCACAACAACCTGCCTGCACACTCATCGCAGATGCACATGTTCTATTTTGCTCAGCAAAGCTCCACTATCGCTGTTGCCGGACTGTCGGCCGAGGCTCAGGTGTGGAACGTAACTTCTCATCTTGCCCCCGAGAGGTGTACGCTCACTGCTGCCACAGATGGCCACACCTTCAAGTCGGCACTCAGAACCCCCTGTGAGCACTTTGTGGTGTTCGACCCCACTCGCACTCTGCACAAGGTGAGCGGATTTGCCACCGTGGGCAACCAGAACCTCCATGCCCTCGCCACTCCACACATGGTGATTGTGACCACTCCCGGGCTGCGCGGGCAGGCTCAGCGCATTGCCGACTACCACGCCACAGCCGATGGCATGGATGTGGCAGTGGTGGAGCAGGAGATGATATTCAATGAGTTCTCCTCGGGTGCGGCCGATGCCACCGCACTGCGCATGTTCATGAAGATGCTTCACCAGCGCAACCCCGAGAAGCTGAAGTATCTGCTCATTTTCGGCGGTGGCACTTTCGACAACCGCCACATGCTTGGCAACAAGAGCGACGACCTTGTGATTACTTACCAATCGAGCAACAGCAACATTGAGACAAAGAGCTACACCACCGACGACTATTTCGCCATGCTCTCCGACGGCACCGGATATGCCATAGCCTCGGCACCGATGAGCATCGCCGTGGGTCGCATGCCGGTGAAGAATGTGGATGAGGCCAGGCAGTGTGTTGATAAGCTGTTGCGCTACGTTGCCGACGACTTTGGCGACTGGCGTGGCAAGGCTCTCATCGTGAGCGACCAGGGCGACAACGACATGCATGTGTATCAGGCCGAGGGCGTGTGTGAAATCATGAAGGACACCGACATAAAGCTGAATGTGAGCAAGCTAATTGCCGACTCATATCCCAACCAGGGCACCTTTGCCACCGACTTCCGCAACAAGTGGGTGAAGATGATTAAGGAAGGACAGGTGTTCATGGCCTTCATAGGCCATGGCGGCTCCAACAGCTTCGGAAAGGAGGCCACTCTGTGGGTGATACAGGACTCGAAGAACATGGAGAACGCCCACCTGCCATTCATGTCGCTCGCCACCTGCAATGCAGCTCCATTCGACAGCGACCTGCGCGGAGTGGGGGAGGAGCTATTCCACAATCCACAAGGCGGCATGATAGCCGGCATGGTTTCCACCCGCACCGTGTTTGCAGCCGAGAACGATGAGCTGAACCGCGCAATGGTCACTGCGCTATTATCGCTCGACGAGAACGGGCAGCAGCGCACCATAGGCGAGGCAATCCGCCTTGCCAAGAACTCCTACGGAAGCTATGAGAACATCAACAAGCTCAATTTTGCCCTCCTTGGCGATCCTGCACTGCGACTGCACATGCCTCACAATGCCATAGAGATAACCAGGGTGAACGGCGTGGATGTGGCCACTGAGGCTGCCACCATCAGCCCTCTCACAAAAGTGAAGGTGTCGGGACGAATCCTTGCTGCCGACGCCTCGGCCACCAACACCGCATTTAATGGCAAGGTGACGCTCACGCTCTACGACAAGAGCCGCTTAAACCGTTCGGTGGCAATGGGCAACAGCAAGCCAGTGCTTGAGAGCTACTTCCATCGCGAAGTGCTCGCCAAGACCGACTGCGACGCCACTGCCGGCATCTTCGAGGCTACCATTGTGGTTCCGCGGGAGTGCCTCGCCCAGAACGAAGGTGTGAAGCTCGGCGCATTTGCCGTGAGCAGCGACGCACTGACAGTGGTGAATGGCAGTTGCGAGAACGTAGTGCTTGCCCCCTACGATGCATCGGTGGCTATCACCGACACTGAGGCCCCGGTGGTGGAAAAAATGTATCTCGGCGACGAAGGCGGCAACGGCGATGTGGCCATTGTGGGCACATCGACCACCCTGCACGCCACCATCACCGACGATGTGGCCGTGTGTGTGCGCTCATTGTCGTTTGGCGATGCCATTGAGGTGGCACTCGATGGCGGAGCTGTGACCTACGCCTCGGCCCGCTGTGTGGCAACTATCGCCGATGAGGGATGCACCGCAGTGCTCCACCTTCCTGTAGCTAACCTCAATTATGGCTTCCACACCATGACTCTCGCCGTGAGCGACCTTGCAGGCAACCGCACCACCCGCAGCATCGACTTCGTGGTGGAGAATGCAGCCAATGTGGCCGAAATATCGGCCGGAACCAAGGAGGCTCGCGATGATGCGACTTTTGCAATAAGCCACACCCTTGGCGACGATGCCGAGGTGCTTGTGGTGGTGACCGACGCAATGCACCGCACGGTGTGGTCGTGTGTCACCACGGCAGGCGAATGTGAGTGGCAGCTCACCGATGGCGAGGGCAGGCGTGTTGCACCCGGACGCTACACCTACTACTGCCAGGTGCGCTCGGCCACAGGCTATGCGGCATCAGCTCCATCTCACATCGTGGTGCTTGCCAAGTGACGCAAGTGCCGCTGGGGCTTTTTTTAGCCGGACAATACAATAAAATGGCTCGCTGTGAGTTATAATTATTGTAATGTTGTAAATTTTTATTAGTCGTGATGAAACGTATTCTTAGCGCAATATTAGTGGCCGTAGTGGCACTGTGCAGCACTGCCGGAGCAATGGCCCAGAAGAATGAGTTTAATCCCATCACCACCGGCGTGACTTCGCTGGGAATAGCTCCCGATGCCCGTGGCGCCTCGATGGGCGACATCGGCGCGGCCACTGAGCCCGATGAGAACTCGCAATACTGGAATCCCTCGAAGTATGCTTTTGCCTACAGTCAGGCCGGAATCTCGCTTAGCTACACCCCGTGGCTTCGCAAGCTCGTGAACGACATTGCCTTGCTCAATGCTGCCGGCTACTGGAAGCTGGGCGGTGGCGACAATCAGGCGGTGAGCTTCTCGCTGCGCTACTTCTCGCTTGGAGAGGTGAACATGAACGATGGCGAGGGTAATGTGACCAACACTATCAACCCCTACGAAATGGCTTTCGACCTGGGCTACTCTCGCAAGCTCTCGGAGAGCTACTCGATGGGTGTGGCACTGCGCTACATCTACTCCAACCTGGGCTTTGGCGATGCCTCGTCGAGCGAGACCACCAAGGGCGCGTCGGCTTTTGCCGCCCACATTTCGGGCTTCCTCACCACATATCCCATCATAGGACGCAACGAGTGCCAGTGGTCGTTTGGCTGGAATATCTCCAATATAGGCTCGAAGGTGTCCTACAACGGAGGCAACGACCCGGCCTTCCTTCCCACCAACCTCAAGCTCGGAACCACTTTCACTTTTCCGCTGGCCGACTACCACAACCTCGCCTTGTCGCTCGATGTGAACAAGCTGCTTGTGCCGGCACGTCCGCGACAGGCCGACTATCTCACCGAAACCGGAGAGAACGATACGCAGGCCTACGAGGACGCTTTGCAGCAGTGGAAGGACACATCGCCAATATCGGGAATCTTCAAGTCGTTTACCGACGCTCCCGGTGGCGCAAAGGAGGAGTTGCGCGAAATCAACTATTCGATTGGAGCCGAATACAACTACAACCAGCAATTCTTCCTCCGTGCAGGATACTATCACGAGAATGAGTATAAGGGCAACCGACAGTATTTTGGCATTGGCGCAGGATTCACGCTCAATGTGATAAAGCTCGATGCGGCCTACATGATTGCAACCGCACAGAGCAGCCCACTCGACCAGACACTGCGCTTCACCCTGTCTTTCGATATGAACGGCATCCGCGACCTTCTGGGAGGCAAAAGATAGTTTTTTCACTTTCTCACAGAATACAACTCCTCACTCCTCACTACTAACTAATAACTGAAAGAGCATGTCAATACGTGTAGGTATGGGCTTCGACGTTCACCGTCTCGTCGATGGTCGCGAACTTTGGATGGGCGGTGTGAACATTCCCTATCACCTCGGCTTGCTGGGACACAGCGATGCCGATGTGGTGCTTCACGCCCTGTGCGACGCACTCCTTGGTGCCGCCGCCCTGCGCGACATAGGCTTCCATTTCCCCGACACCGACCCGCGCTTCAAAGGCATCGACAGCAAGAAGCTCCTTGTGGAAACTATGCGCCTCGTGGCCGAGAAGGGCTACCGCTTTGGCAATGCCGACATCACCATTTGCGCCGAGCAGCCTAAGCTCAATCCCCACATTCCGGCCATGCAGCAAGCCATAGCCACTTGCATGGGCTGCGACCCCGGCTGCGTGTCGATAAAGGCCACCACCACCGAGAAACTCGGCTTCACCGGCCGCGGCGAGGGCATTGCCGCCTACGCCACCGTCCTCATCGAAAAATAACATTACTATTACACAAAGTTAATTCGAGGGTGTATCAAAATTCGGTTTGATAATATTTTGATGTAGGGACACCCCGGTGCGTCCATACATAAGTGGTTATTTTCCAATTTTGACACACACTCTGAATCCATATTGTGTGCACAGGCTCTTGCCGCTCACTGCGTGTGGCCGTAATTGAGGCACGGTCAGGCTTGCCGGTCGCTCACGTGGGCGTAGGAGTAGGCGGCGCCGCAGTGGGTGCAGTGCATGTCCTCGTGCACGGTGACAATCTTGCGGTGCTCGCGCGACGTTTCGGAGCGGTCGATTTCCTTGCCGCCACGGGTGGTGACGCGGTAGTTCACTTTGTCGTAGTAGCTGGTTCCGCCATCGCGGTAGTCGTCGGTGGTGAAGGTGTACATGTGCTTGCACTCGGGGCAGCGGTTGAATGTCACCCACTTCATCCAATTTTTCCACTGGAACCACAGGTAGGCTCCGATGATAATCACCCAGAACCAGTGTAGGCCTCCGGCGAAGAAATAGAACAGCTCGGCACCAATGAGCAGGGCACAGGTGATGATGATGCGGTAGATGATATTGGGCAAGAAGTAGATGTAGCCCACAAATTGAGCTATGGCCGGCACGAGCATGAGCACGCAGTGGAAATAGAACACAGCTATGAGGAAGAACACGATGGCCACAACGATTGCGATTATCACGCTGAGCCAGGTGGGGAGCTTCCAGTTGAAGAAATTCTCGTGAATCCACTTGCCGATGCCGCTTTCCTCGTCGATGATGTCGGCCACGGTGTCATACTTGGCCTTGGTGGTGACGGGGTTGGTGGTCATTCGTGCGGTGAGCGACAGCGACTGGATGTCGTTGGCAAAAGGCATGATCGAGAGAATCCAGCCCATCGACTCCGAGGAGGCATAGTCGTAGTGGTGAACCAGGCCGTCGCGGTAGGTTACGAGCAGGCCGGTGTGTTCCTTGTCGCGCACTTCGTCGTTCACTGTGAAGCTGTAGAGGGCAAGCACATCGTTGCCATCGCGCTTCACTGTAGTGGCGTAGCCATACCATTCCTTGTCGATTTCGGACTTTGTGGTCTTATCCACAGTGAAATGGCTGCGAATCCACGAGGGGGTTACGGTTGCCATTTCCTCGGAGTGATAGAGGGGCATCCCGAAGGCCATTATTGGGAATAAATTTCCCGAGGAGAACGAGAACGACTCGGAGCCGCGGCGCACGGTGTAGCTCTCGGAGTATTCTTTTTTCTTCTTGTTGGGCTTTTGCAGGCCGGTGAGCAGCACGCGCTCGCCCTTTTCGAGATAGTCGTTGTCCACGTTGATGCGCTTTTCCACAATCATGGAGTCGGCGATGAGGTTGGCGCGAATGAATCCGCGCTCGCCGCTCATAGTCTCAACCTGAAAGGCAAAATTGCCATGACTATAGGCGAGCACGCGCAGCGAGTCGCCGCGGCGCACGTCGGCAATCTTGGCGGCCTTTCCGTCGTTGATTTTGTAAGCGACGGGAGTGTCGTAGATAGTTCCGGACTGCAAAGCTGCCACCACGGTGGGCTTGTAGTCGCCGACATACACGCTCCGTGCCGAGCCTGAGAACAGCAGATAGGGAATCAGCACTATTGTGGCGAGCAGACCCACCGCCCAGCCATTGAAGCGCGACATCTCGGGCACATCGAAGCCCAGGAAAGGCACAAACTCTTTAATGTCGCCGAAGGCAACGCTTACGCCATCCCACATTTTCTTGAGAAATCCTGATTTTGCCATACGCACTTAGTTTATTAGTTTTTTTTATATTTGCCGTAAAGTTAGTGAAATAAAACTAAATTGCAAGCGCGGGAGACAGGGAATTTTCGGAAAAATGACTACCTTTGAGCATTAAAAAATTGAGAAAAAAACTTAGTATGAAAATGAGAACTCTTGCGGTGGCATGGCTCATTTGTCTTGCTGCTGTTGCCGCCTGGGGCAAGGGCATTAAGCTGCGCTCAGGCGACTTGCTGTTTAAGGAATATCCTGCCGACTCTGCTTTCACCGATGCCGTGGTGGCTGCCACGCACAGCCTCGACCAATACCGATTCTCCCACGTTGGCGTGCTTATGGAGCGGGATGGGCGGCTTGTGGTTGCCGAGGCTGTGTTCAGCGGCGTGAAGGTGACACCGCTCGACTCCTTCCTGCTCACAGCGCGCCACAAGGACCGTCAGCCGGTGGTGATGGCTGCGCGGCTGCGCAAGCCTTTTCGCAAGGCGATAAAGCCGGCACTTGAGCGCATTGCCGGGCTTGTGGGCAAGCCATACGACCGCGAGTTTCTGCCCGGCAACGATGCCTATTATTGCAGCGAACTGATAGAGGCTACTTTCCTCATCAATGGCAAGCCCATTTTCGAGGCTCAGCCCATGACCTTCAAGGACAAGGACACGGGCGAGACGTCGCCACTGTGGGTGAGCTACTTCGAGGAGCTTGGCCGCCCCATACCCGAGGGAGTGCCGGGAACCAATCCCGGTGCAATGTCGCGCTCTCCGCTCCTACAGCCGCTGGGCCTTGTGCCGCCACAATAGGCGGGCATTCACACTGTAGCAGGAAAAAATGCGCATTATTTTCAGGGATGATGCGAGAAGAGGCTGCGCTCAGAGTGTGGTACAGGGAAATTCCTTTCCTCCACTCCGGCGCAGCCTCTTCTCGCTGTGTAGCTATTGCGTTTCTGGCGTTGGCTGTGAGCGTGTGCTTAGAACGAGTAGCCAATGCCTATTGATGGACACCATGCTATGGGGCTGTAGCTTGCGGTGAAAGTCTTCTTGTAGTTCACCGGCATTCCTTGAGCCGCCATCTGCTTCAGTATAAGGTCGTCGTAGGTGTAGCTCTTGTCGCCGCTGCCCACATTGGCTATGTAGGCACACGCCACGTCGATGCTCAGGCTCTTTATGGGGCGGAACGAGAGTCCCAGCGAAGGCGACACCTTGTCCTTGCCCGGAGTCTCGGGATTATAGTAGTTGTCGTCAACCGGGGTGCGGTCGTAGGCCACGCCGGCACGCAGGTCGAGGCGGTTGGTCAGGCCGTATTGTGCTCCAAGTCGGAAGGCCCACGCATTGTGGTAGTTCTTCTCGAGGTTCTGGTTGAAGCCGGCCAGCTTGTCGTCGAGGAACGCGATGTTTAGCTCCTTGTATGCCTTCCAGCCGGTGAGCTGTGCGTCGAAGGCGAGTTGCAGTCGTGGGTTCACCTTGTAGCTTGCACCAATGGTGAGCGTGTAGGGCATGGGCATTTCGGCCTTGAAGTTGGCTGCGTTGATAAGCCCTATCTTGCTCTCGAGCAAGTTCTCTGCCACTTCGTTGGCATAGCTCACGCTGGCTTCGCCGGCCTTCACCTTAGCCGTCATTTTAGAGCGGAACGATGCTCCGAGAGTGAGGTTCTTGGTCACATCCACCATCACGCCCACGTTGTAGCCCACTGCCACCTCGGCTGTTCCTTTCAGGTTCACCGATGCCGGTGTGATGGTGCCAAACATTGGCTGTGCACCGCTTGCCTGTAGCAGCATGTCAACCGATGAGCCGCTCACCAGCCCTTTGTCGAGGTCAACCGAGCCCCAGGCTATCATCAGTCCGGCACCCACGGCGATTCGGTCGGTGATGCGCCAAGCCACGGTGGGCTGCAAGGAGAATGTCTTGAGCGACACTCGCTGCGACAGCTCCGCTCCGGCCCAGTTGCGGGTCCAGTTGATTGAGCTTCCGTAGGGGTTGTTGATCGATACTCCCACTTTCAGGTTGTCATATACGCGGAAGCCCGTATATACATAGAATGGTGTGCTCACCTTGTTGTCGGTTTCCCATTTTGAGCCATCGGGCAAGGTGGCGGTGCAGGTGGGCATGGTGGCAGTCACTCCTGCACTCACATCCACTGTCTTTTCCATAAATGCCATACCGGCCGGATTGAAATATCCGCTTTCTGCACCAAGTTTCATTGCCACGCCCACATGTCCCATGCCGAGCTGGCGTGCGCTCAGCGTGTTCACCTGGTAGCCTTCGGCGTGTGCCGATGCTGCCACCACCAGTGCGCCAAGCATCAAAGAGAATTTCTTCATATTCGCTTCTATTGTAAATGTTTGTGAATTTTCGTGGTGCAAAGTTACGACGACAAAGGCATAGCTGCCTAATCCCTTAATATTACTTATAGATTATTAACTATGCCTATATTTCCGAAAAAGTGTTCTAATCTTCAGTAAATCCCCCACTTTCGCTCGGTGAATTAACATTTGGCGGAAAACAATGTTAAATCCTTGCCAGTGATTCAAGCAGCCTGGCACGCTGTGTGGCCACATTGAGGCGCATAAAGCCCGAGCCGGCTGCGCCAAAGGTGGCTCCGTCGTTCATTCCGAGCCGTGCTTTGTTCACGAAATGGTCGATAAGCTCTTCGTGGGTCATTCCCATAGCGGAGCAGTCGAGCCACACCAGGAACGATGCCTGGGGCCTTATGGGCTTTATGCCGGGCAACTGCTTCGCGCACAGATCTTCCACGGCAAGTATGTTGGCCTCGATGTAGGCCTTGCACTGGGCAAGCCATTGGCTTCCATGCGTGTAGGCAGCCTCGGTGGCAACCATTGCCATTGCTGTGGGGTCGCTGAATTCGTTCACCTCGAGCCAGTGGAAGAAGTGCTTGCGCAAGGCCTCGTTCTTCACCACACACCACGAGCTCACCATCCCCGGTATATTGAAGGTCTTCGATGGTGCGCCAAAGGTGACCGACACCTCGGCCGCCTCTTCGCTCACCGTGGCAAATGGCACATGCTCGTGACCCCACAGCCCCAAGTCGCCGTGAATCTCATCGCTCACCACAATCACGCCATGGCGCTTGGCGAGCGATGCCACACTGCGCAGCGAGGCACGGTCCCAGGTAATGCCGATAGGGTTGTGCGGATTGCACAGAATCATCATGCGTGGGTGCTGCGTGGCAAATATCTGCTCCAGCTCCTCGAGGTTCATGCGGTAGGAGTCGCCCTCGCGCACCAGTCTGTTGTTCACTATCACCCTGCCGTTGCCCTCGGTTACATTGCGGAATGGGTGATACACGGGTTCCTGTATCACCACCTTGTCGCCTTTCTCGGTGAAGTGATTGATGGCGAGCGCGATTCCCTTCACCACGCCAGGCACATAGCACACCTCGTTGCGGGTGAAGTGAAAGCCGTGCATGGTGCTCTGCCAGCTAATAATCGACTGCCAGTAGCTGTCGGGCGCACACGAGTAGCCATACACGCGGTGGTCTATGCGCTTGCGCAGTGCCTCGGTAATCTCGGGAAGCACCTCAAAGTCCATGTCGGCAACCCACAGCGCGTCGATGTCGTCGCGCCCGAAGTGTTCGGCCAGAGCATCGTGCTTCACGCATCCTGTGCCTCGGCGCTCTGTTATTTTTTCAAAATCGTAGTTCATTTTCATTAGTTTAGGTGTTGTTTGGTGTTCTGTGAGGTTATTTTATCAGGTTTTGGTCTTTTTCGGCTTGGGCGAGTGTCTCGGGCTTGCCTATGTCCATCCAGTGGTAGTTGCCCGGAGCGTAGCTCATTATCTTCAGCTTTTGGCACATTGCCACATAGAATGGGATTATGGAGAACTTCACCTCTCCCTCGGGCGAGATACTCCTTGCATATTCCTCCAAGGCGGGGAATACTCTTGGCGAAATCACATGTACGCCGCCAAACGCCATCTCGCGCAGCCCACCGGGCACATATTCCAGCCCCTTTGGAAGCACCTCACCGGTGTCCTTGTTTATCCATCCTTGCAGCCTGTCGCCGTCATCGCAGAGCAGGTAGCGCTTCGTCACGCGGCTTTTGGTGAGCAGTGTGGCGTCGGCGTCGTGGCTCAGGTGGAAGTCGCGCATCGCACTCACGTCGAGGTCGGTGAGTATGTCGGCGTTGTGCACCAGGAAAGGCTCATCGCCATCGAGCCACTGGCGGGCCTTCAGTATTCCGCCGCCGGTGTCGAGCAGCATTCCGCGCTCGTCGCTTATGTGGATTGTCACTCCAAAATTGTTGTGGGCAGCCACAAAGTCGATAATCTGCTCGCCGAAGTGATGCACATTAATCACAATGTCGTCGAAGCCGTAGCCCACAAGGCGCTCTATCACCCGGCCAAGCATCGGCTTCCCTGCCACCTCCACAAGTGCCTTGGGGCGGTCGTTGGTGAGCGGCCGCAGGCGGGTGCCAAGTCCCGCCGCAAATATCATTGCCTTCATCTTGTTTTCCTCTCGTCACTTCACGTTGAGCGTCTGCTCTATGTTCTGCTCGCGGTGCACAAGCTCCACCTTCACGTTGAATTTCTCATTGATGTGCTGCGCCATCTTCTGTGCGCTATAGACCGACCGGTGCTGTCCGCCCGTGCAACCAAAGCACACCATCATGTTGGTGAAGCCACGCTCCATGAAGCGCTTCACATGAGCATCCACAAGCTGATAGGCATTCTCTAGGAATGGGAAAATCTCACCATCGTCCTCAAGGAACTTTATCACAGGCTGGTCGAGTCCGGTGAAGGACTTGTAGCGGTCATACTTGCCCGGATTGTTCACCGCGCGGCAGTCAAACACATATCCGCCGCCGTTGCCCGAGGGGTCATTGGGAATGCCCTTCTTGTAGGCAAAGCTCATCACGCGCACCGTGAGCGCGCGTTTTTGCAGCACGTCGCTGAATTGCTTCATGTTCACCAGGTCGGTGAGAATCTTGCTCAGGTAGGGGTATTCGGGGTAGGGCACCTTGAGCAGCTCGCGCAGGTTGGCTATCGCAAAAGGCACGCTCTGCATGAAGTGAGGCTTCTTCTCGAAGTAGCCACGGAAGCCGTAGGCACCCAGCACTTGCAGCGTGCGGAAGAGCACGAAGTGGTGCAGCTGCGAGTAGAAGTATTCCTCATCCACAGGCTTGTATTTGCGCAGCGCGTCGATATACTCCTTCAGCAGCTCGCGCCGCAGGCTGTCGGGGAAATTGGCCTTTGCCTGCCACAAGAACGATGCCACGTCGTAATACACCGGGCCCTTGCGTCCGCCCTGAAAATCAATAAACCACGGCTCCCCGTCCTTTATCATCACGTTGCGCGACTGGAAATCGCGGTACATAAATGTGGCCGACGAGCTGCGCAGCAGCACATCGGTCATGCGCTGGAAGTCGTCCTCCAGCTTCCCCTCCACAAAGTCGAGCCCCGTGGCCTTCAGGAAGCAGTATTTGAAGTAGTTGAGATCCCACATTATCGAGCGGGCATTAAATTCGGGCGCAGGATAGCAGTGGCCGAAGTCCATGCCATCGGCTCCGGCAAACTGCACGTCGGGCAGCTTGCGTATAGTCTTCACCAGCAGTTTCTTCTCCTCCTCGCCGAAGACCCTCGTAAGCCGTCCCTTCTCAATCTCATTATATAATATAGTGTCGCCAAGGTCTTCCTGCAAGTAGGCTATGTGGTCGTCGGAGCACACTTTCACCTCCGGAACCGGCAGCCCCTTGCTCTTGAAGTGCTGCGACATATACATAAACGCATCATTCTCCTCCACCGAGGTGCCCACCACGCCAATCAGCGTAGGCTCCCCCGTGAGTCGGAAATAGCGGCGGTTCGACCCCGACGATGGCAGCTCCACAATCTCAGCCGCATCGCCCCCCGTATGTTTTCTGTAGAGTTCATTAAGAATTTTCGGTATCATATCGATCGATCAAAAAAAGTTCATTTGCAAATGCACTGCAAAATTACTACAAAAAACCGAATATCCCCCACAATCCCCCCATTTTATTCCATCCACCACACACGGGAATATCAGCAGTTGCACTCGAGCCAATTTTCACAATTAGCTCTGCATCAATCGTCTTAAATTGTAATCATCGATTAATGTGTGCTTGTCTGGTGCCGATGAATAAGAGCTAACTGTCGCATCCTGAGGCCACGAAGCCCACCACCCTGATGCTCACCTCATAGAGCAGGTAGAGCGGCACGCTGACGAGCACCAGTGTCATGAGGTCGGGCGGCGTGATGATTGCAGCCACAATCATGATGATCAGGAAAGAGTGCTTGCGGTAGTGTGCGAGCATCGGAGCAGTGACAAGTCCCATCTTAGCGAGGAAGAATGCTATCACCGGCAACTGGAACACCACGCCCATAAGCAGCGTGAGAGTGGTGAAAGTGGTGATGTAGCTGTCGAGCGTGATGGTGCTGTGAATGCGCTTGGCCACGCTGTAGGTGCCAAGGAAGCGGAAAGAGATAGGAAACAGAACATAATAAGTCATCAGCACCCCAACGATGAAGAGCGCGTAGATGGCCACCGCCACACGCACCGAGTAGCGGCGCTCGTTGTCGTAGAGAGCCGGAGAGATGAAGCGGAAAAGCTCGAAAAGGATGTAGGGCGACGCACCGAGCAGCCCGAGGTAAATAGATGTGGTGATGTGGGTCATGAACTGGCTCGAAAGGTCGGTGGCAATGAGATCCACGCTGAATTGCTCGAAGTGGAAGCCCGGCACGAAGCAATGCAGGGCACGCTCCACAAGGCGATAGGTCACAAAGTCGCACTCGCTCGGTGCGAGGAGCATCGAGAAAGTAAGGTCCTTGAGGCAGAACACCACCACGGCAATGGCGGCTGCGACGGCGAGAATGCGCATAAGCAGCCGTCGCAGCACCTCCAGGTGTCCGCCAAAGGTGAGCATTGAGCCACTATTGCTTTCCTCCATTGTCGGCAGGTTTCTTTTCAGCAGGCTTCTTTTCGGTGGATTCCTCGGAAGCCGGCTGCTCGGCCTCACCGTCGGGCTTCTTCTCGTCGGGATTGGTTATTTCGTTCATTCCTTCCTTGAATTGCTTCACGCCCTGACCCAGTCCGCGCATCATCTCAGGCAGCTTCTTGCCGCCGAAAAAGAGCAGAGCCACGCCACCAATGAGTAGCAGCTCGGTAGTTCCGATAAATAGCAGTGTCATAAGCTATCTTTTTTCAATTAAGCAGTCACGAGCAGAATCTCGCAAGTGCTGAAGTTAATCTCCCAGTTTCCATCTTCGGCACTTTCCCACTGGTATTTCTGAGCCATCGTGTCCCACCAGTTCTGGAATTTAGTGCCTGTTTCGCCCATATCCTTCACCAATCGCTCATAAAGCTCGGCATTGTCGGATGTGAGGATTTTGGCAAGCTCATTCAGCCCGTTGCGGCGCTCAAAGAGTGCCTGAATCTCATTCTTCTCTTCTTCGGTCACTTGACCAACTACTTTCTTTGTCATAAATGAATATATTCTGCATTAAATTAGTATATTTACATTGTCACCACAAGTCACTGCCCCCGGCTCCATCCCCCGGTAGGAGGGTGTATCAAAAATTCGGGTTTGATGCTATTTTGATGTAGGGACGCACCCTGGTGCGTCAGCGTTACTGCCTCATAATCAAGCAATAGCAAAAGTGGCTGTGGGCGGACGCACCGGGGTGCGTCCCTACGAGCGCATTGTTAGTTCATTTTCCAATCTTGTCAAATGGGTCCAAATAGTCAATTTCAGGAATTTCGTTGCCGGGGAGAAAATCGCCGAGGGTGCGGATTGAGGCAAGAAGCTCGCGCGAGGCATTCCGCTCCAAGTGCGCCACCACACACTGCTCGTGGCTCGGGGTGTTCACTTCGAGTGTGGTCTTGCGGTTGAGCCATACACAGCGGCGGCAGTGGAAGGCATCGCACTTGCGGCAAATAGGCGCGTGGTCGAGCTGGTAGAGCTGTGGATTCTTGATGTCAAGCCCATTTTCCAAATCACCTACGCTGTAGCCGTCGGCTTCCAAGTAGAATGCCGGGCACACATAGAATTTGCCATCGGGGGCAAGCGTGAGCGATTCCCATCCGGCATTGCAGTTGTTCATCGCCGTGAGCATCATTCTATCGGTGAGTATATTGAGCTGCGGTGTCTTTCCCTCGGCATAGAGCTGCTTCAGGTTCTCGGCA
>JAQXTJ010000151.1 GCA_029219425.1 Bacteroidales bacterium | reverse complement strand
GAGCGAAAAACGGGACTCGAACCCGCGACCCCGACCTTGGCAAGGTCGTGCTCTACCAACTGAGCTATTTTCGCATTGGCTTCGCGCTTGCAAAATCGTGTGCCGTTGTTTCGTTTTTGCGAGTGCAAAGTTATATAGTTTTTTCCATTCTTGCAAATTTTTCGACAAGAATTTTTCAAAAAAATTTTCCCTGTTTCTGTAATATCCACCTAACTCCCTCATTATAAAGCCTTAGCATCTGTCACTTTTTTTCTGCGAGAATCCCGTTTTTTTATTCGCCACTCCTTTTGCCCGAAGCCCCGAAATCTTCCCCCAAGAAATCACACAAAAAAATCATCCCACAACGGGGCTCTTGCACACACACTTGAATCCTCTCTCATCCATTGCCAAGAAGCCACCATGCCCCACTCCGCTCATTCGTGCACCCCCGTGTGTGGCTTGAATAAACGCACCGTGGTGCGCCTTGCATCCTTCCACCGCCATAATCTTAGGCGACAAAGGGCAAGGCGCACCACGGTGCGTTTCTGCGCCTGTGCGCAGAAGCCACAGCGGGGCTGCTATGCGCTGATGCTTCAGAGCATACGCATAAATTCTTCGCGTAGTGCCACATCGGTGGCAAATGCGCCGCAATAGTCGATGGTGGTTGTCACGCTGTCCTGCTTTTCCACTCCGCGCATCTTCATGCACAAGTGTCCGGCCTCGCACACCACTATCACGCCCTTGGGCTGCAATTCGCGCATCAGCGCATGGCACACCTCGCCGGTGAGCCGCTCCTGCACCTGAAGGCGGTGAGCAAATGTATCGACCAGCCGGGCGAGCTTGCTCAGCCCTATCATCCCCCCGTCGGGGATGTAGCCTATCGACACTTTTCCGAAAAATGGCAATATGTGATGCTCGCAGAGCGAGTAGAACTCTATGTCCTTCACCACCACCATGCTCGAGCCTTCGTGGCTGAAAACCGCCGACTTGATGATGCGCTCCGGATCCTCGCGGTATCCACGGGTCACATCGAGAAGTGCCTTGGCAGCCCTCACGGGGGTTTTCACCAGTCCCTCGCGCTCGGGATCCTCGCCTATTAGCTCTATGATTTTCTTGTAGTGCTGTGCAATCTCTGCTACTAAAGCTTCGTCGTAGTTATGTAGAATCATAATGTAACGTTAATTCTGTCCTTCACCACTATCATCTCTCGCGCCAGCGAGGGCAGCTCCTTCTTGAGCTGCTGCATCACTTCCATGGCTTCCTCGCGGGTGATGAAGTCGCCCACCCTAAGCCTCCATGTGGGGGCGTTGTAGGTGACATAGCATCCCAGCTCCGGGAATTGCTCCTGCACCATGCGCTCGCGCGTCATTGCCTCGCTCTTTGCAGTGCGCTGGTTCTTGTCGGCATACACCTGTATGCGGAAGCCCACACGGTTGCGCACAGTGGCCTTATACCCGTTGTCGGGGTTTCCGTTGGCCGGGTCGAGGCGTTCGCCCAGGCGCGAGGGCTGCGTCACCGTCACGCGGCCTTGCGACGTGCTCTCTATGTGCTGCACTATGTTGCCTTGCGATTGCGCCATTGCCGCTACGGCAATAAGCGTCATTATTGTGAGTTGCGATAGTCGGTTCATATAGCCGGATGTGTGAGTGATTGGAGTGATTGCTGCCTGGCAGAAAAGTCGGCTGCTGATAAAAGTGAAAATTTTGCAAGGACACAATGCTGCCGTGTGTCGCACGGTGGCATCGCGTCCTCACAAAAAAGTTATGTTTCTCTCGTTGGCGGGCATGTGTGGCCCACACCGGATGTCATTCCCGGCGCAGGGCTTAGAATGCAGTCACGATGCCCATAAACGACTCAGCGTCGAGCGATGCGCCACCGATAAGGCCTCCGTCAACGTTGGGCTTTGCAAAAAGAGCCTTGGCATTAGAGGGCTTGCAGCTTCCGCCATAGAGGATGGTGGTGTCGTCGGCTACCTGCTCGCCATACTTCTCGGCGATGAGGCTGCGGATAAATGCGTGAATCTCCTCGGCCTGGTCGTCGGTAGCAGTCTTGCCTGTTCCGATTGCCCATACAGGCTCGTAGGCGAGAATGATGTTGGCAAACTCCTCGGCTGTCAGTCCGAATACCGATGCAAGCTGTGCTGCAACCACCTCGTTCTGCTTGTTGGCCTCGCGCTCCTCAAGCACCTCGCCGATGCAGAAGATCACCTTCAGTCCGTTCTCGAGTGCGAGCTTCACCTTCTCGGCAAGAATCTCCACTGTCTCGTGATAGTAGGCACGACGCTCTGAGTGGCCAAGTATCACATAGTTGGCACCTGTCGATGCTACCATAGCGGCCGAAACCTCGCCCGTGTAGGCTCCCTTCACCTTGTCGGCGCAGTTCTCTGCGCTAAGGCCGAGCTTCTCGCTGTCAATCACTGCCTTCACTGCTGTGAGGTGTGTGAAAGGAACGCCAATCACTACGTCGCACTTGGGAGTTACCCCCTTGAGGGCCTCATTCACTTCGCTTGCCAGCTTCACGCCTTCGGGCACTGTAGTATTCATCTTCCAGTTGCCTGCTACAATGTTCTTTCTCATATTCAAAAAAAATAGATATTTTGTTTGTCGTTATATGTGTGAATTTTTTATTCTTGAATTTTCGTTTTGCAAATTTACGCTTTTATTTTGTTATTTGCGTAGCTTTCACCGCTTTTTTTCAATTATTTCTTCCACTTTCTCCGCGCCGCCCATCCTTTCGCGCTCATGCGCAAGCCCTGCTGCCTGCCAAAAGTCCAGTGAGAACGAGCCCGCGAGCGGCGTGCCCGAGGCGCTCGCCTATGTGTGCCGCGTTGCCCTGGCGTTCTTGCGCCGTCCGAGGATTTGCCTCCAGCTGAACATCACAAGCAGATGCGTGCGGTTGAGCACAAGCAGCACCGCCATAAGCATCAAGTAGCCAAGCGTGAGAGCCTTGAGCCAACGGCTGCGGTCGAAGTCGGAGCCTATTCCCTCGAGGTCGCGCTCGCGGGTGATGTAGTCCATCGAAATCGACTGCAAGGTGCGCTTCCACACCACGCGGCCGTCGCGCAGATACACCACTGCCGGATTGCCTCGCGCTATCATCTGCAACGTGCTGCCATCAATGGCAAAGAGCGGATAGGAGGCCATCGAGAGGTCGTTCCACTCGGCCACCTCATCGGCTGTGCCCGATGTGAGCCCCACCACGTCGATGCCTCGCACTCGCGCATAGTCGCGCAACTCGTTGATTAGGTAGGTGTAGGCAATGCTCACCGTGCCAAGGTCGGGGAAGAGAAACATTATCTGCTCGCCGCTGCGCAGCAGCACGCTGTCGGCAGGCTCTCCGTCGAGCGTGGTGATGGCCACCGCATCGGCTGCATGGCTCACCCTCATCCCGGGGCGTTCGTGGCGGTCAACGAAGGTCCAAGTGTCGTCGGGCAGACTGTCGATGGCAAAGGCCTGCCGCTTGCCGTCTTTTTCATACACGAAATCAAACTCCGACTCCTCGCTTGGCTCATAGCGGCTCACCAGCTCCGTGCCCTCTGGATAGGGACGGAAGTCGATGAGGGGCTGTATGTAGTAGCCAATAAATGCTATAACCAGTGCATAGGCAATGGTGAGCATAGCCACTATCCACTGCACCGCAAAGCCATACACATTCTTCACCCAGCGGTTGTAGGCACACTGGTAGAGTATCATAGGCGTGAGCAAAAGGTTCTTGGCAAAGGTGGCCCAGTTGCTCATGGGCACGGCATCGCCAAAGCAGCCACACCCAACCACGGCATCGCTCACGGCAACATAGCCGGTGAGCGGAAGCATCACCACCATAGCAAGCAGCATCATCACCGGCGTGAAGCGCCGGTAGATTCCGAGTATCATGAATGTGCCAAGCATAAGCTCCACCGTGGCCACAGCCACGGCAAGAAACAGCAGCGACCACTCCATGCCGGCAAGCCCCAGAGCGGTGAGATACTCGCCAAACTTCAGCACACTGCCCCACGGGTCGATGGCCTTCACAAAGCCCGAGAAGGCAAACACGCCACCCACCACCAGCCTCAGCACAAGCACAGCCGCTATGCCGGCTGCACCCCGGAACAAGCGCGTCTGCGGCACCACAGCGCCACCGGGCTTCTCAGGCAGTGTGCCATCGGTGGGTGCAGCATCAGTTGTCGCCATATTCAAGCTTTATGAGCGCAAAGAGCGAATAGTTGATCATATCCATATAGTTTGCGTCGATGCCCTCCGACACCAGCGTGGCGCCTCCAAGGTTCTCTATCTGCTTAGTGCGCTGAATCTTTGTGAGGATAAGGTCGGTGTAGGAGGCTATGCGCATGTCGCGCCAAGCCTCGCCATAGTCGGCATTCTTGGCATACATCAGTTGCTTGGTGGCAGTGATGTAGCGGTCGTAGAGAGCAATGGCCTCGTCGGCGGCAATATCCACCTTGTCGGCAAAGCCTCGCTCAAGCTGTATCAGCCCTATCACGCCATAGTTCACTATCCCCACAAATTCAGGGTAAATGCCCTCGCCCACCTTCGATTCCTTGGTAATCTCGAGAGTGCGTATGCGCTTGGCCTTGATAAAAATCTGGTCGGTGATCGACGCCGGGCGCATAATGCGCCACGATGCCCCGTAGTCGTGAAGTTTCTTCACAAAGAGATCGCGACAAATCCCTATCACTTTCTCAAATTGCTCCTTTGTGTCAGCCATAATCTTTCTGTATTAAGAATCCATTAAAACACCTGCGGTTGCTGAGGCAGCCACCCAGCTACAGCGCGCCGCGCCACCCCTGAAATGCAAAAAAGGGAAACTCATTAAAGCTTCCCTTTCCTGTTGGTAGCGACTACGGGAATCGAACCCGTGTTCCATGCGTGAGAGGCATGTGTCCTAGCCGCTAGACGAAATCGCCATTCTTTTTCGTTTTTGCACTGCAAAGGTAAGGACAATTTTTCGTTCCTGCAAATTTTTCGACAACTTTTTTCAAAAAAAATCACTTTTTCTTCAAAAAGTCCACCAATCCCCTCACATTCCCCCTTCAGGCATTGCAAAAAACTCCTAACTAAAAACTCCTAACTAAAAAAAGCGCCCCACCTTTCGGGAGGGCACTGAAAAAGTCCTTCAATAAGACATCGGTCTGAATTAATCGGCACATATCAAGAGAAAATCTTGGATATGTGCCGATTTTTTTGTACTTTTATAGGTATAAAACAGGCCGATATGCTACCACTTCAACAGAC
>JAQXTJ010000150.1 GCA_029219425.1 Bacteroidales bacterium | reverse complement strand
TTGAGCAGCGGGTGGAAGGCCCGGTAGGTGTCCCACAGCGACAGCACGGTGCGGTTGGTGAAGCCTCGTCCCTCCTCTATGTTCTTGTCGAGCCCGAGAAAGCGGCCGTCGGCATCGTTATAGATGAAGGGGGCAAGTGCTGCGTGATATGCCGAAGTGTAGAAAGTCTCTTTCTGCTCGCGCGTGCCGGTGATGGTGTATTTCGAGAGTTCCTCCTCCCACGCAGCCTCGGCCTCGCTGCGCACCTGCTCAAAGCTCTTACCGCGCAGCTCCTCCATGTTCATGCGGGCGGCTGCCGTGCTCGTGGCCGAGATTGCCGTGCGCACGCTCACAGCCTCGCCCTCTGTGGTGGCAAAGCGCACCACCATCTTCAGCTCCTTGCCCCACGCCTCGAGCGTGCTGCGAAAGCGGTTGGTGTTGTAAATCACCGGCTTGCCCTCGCGGTAAATCATGAAGTCCTTTATTGGCTTCGAGAAGGTGGCGGTGAAATAGATGTGTCGCTCGGGTCCCCAGCCTTTCACCAGCTTATAGCCGGTGATGGTGCTGTCGTTCTCCACTCGCAGGTTGGCCCACACGCACTCAAAGAGCAGGGTATGGTTCATGTCGAGCAGAATAAATGCCGAGTCGGCCTGCGGATAGGTGAATCGCAGTATGCCGCTGCGCACTCCGGCAGTCATCTCGGCGTTCACGCCATAGTCGGTGAGTCGCACCTGATAGTACCCGGGCTTTGCCTGCTCCTGCTCGTGGACGAAGCGGCTGCGGTAGCCCGCGTCGGGGTTCTCGTCGGTGCCGGGCGCGAGCTTCGCCTCGCCCACTCCGGGCATAAAGAGAAAGTCGCCCATGTCGGGTATGCCGGTGCCGCTCAGGTGCGTCAGCGAGAAGCCCTGTATCGACTGCCGGTTCCACTTGTAGCCCGACGCGCAGTCGTAGAAGTTCTCATCAGTGTCTGGACTTATCTGTATGCCGCCAAAGGGCGTTTGCGCACCGGGATACACGTTGCCATATCCATCAGTGCCCACAAAGGGATTCACATAGTCGGTCAGCCGCTCGGCGGCGGCTCCAAGTGTTGCCACTGTTGCTATTGCTGCAAGAATCACTCGTTTCATCTTCTTATCGTTGTTTTTTAGCTTGGTTAGTTTGATCTTTTATTCTCTTTGGCTTTATGTTTTCGCAAAGTTATTACATTTTTGCCAATTTTCCCTCACTAAATAATCATTTCTCCTTGCCTGTGCCTCAAAAATTTGGCGGTCTTGCAGAATTTGTGTAATTTCGCATTCGCTGCCACCCAAATTGCCCGGCTGCTGCATAAACCATTTTTTCCCTATCAAAAACGACTACCACATGAAACTCCGACCATATCTCAGCCTCTGGCTGCTGCTCGCCTCCGCTCTGGCGGTGATGGTGGCCAAGGAATTTTTCAGCCCTTTCGAAATCTTCGGTATCGAAGTGCAGAAATCCTCTTTCACCAATGTGCTCAGTGTCGATTCGGCCGCCACTTGCAGCCTGCCTGTTGATGTCGCCGAGAAACACGCCGATACCGAAAAGCCGGTGGTGGCGAAGCATGCCGAGTCCGACACCATGCCGCAGTCCATTCTCTTCATTGGCGACTCAATGCTCGAGGGGCTCTCGCCTCGCCTCGCAGCCTACGCCCAATTCAACGGCCACAAGCTCAACTCCGTGATTTGGTACAGCTCCACCACCGAGGTGTGGGGCAGTTGCGACAAGCTCGCCGGTTTCATCGCCAAACACCACCCATCATTCATAGTGGTATGCCTTGGAGCTAACGAACTTTTCGTGCGCGACATCATCGCAAAGCGCACAAAGTATGTCGATAACATCCTAAGCCAAATCGGCTCAATCCCATTCGTGTGGATTGGACCGCCAAACTGGAAGCAGGACACCGGCATCAACCAGCTCATAGCCTCTAAGACCGGACCCGGCTCTTTCTTCCGGAGCGACAGCATGCACTTCGACCGCACCAAGGACGGCGCACACCCCACACGCCGCTCGGCCGAGCTATGGATGGATAGCGTAGCCAGTTGGATTGTCCTCCACAGCACACACCCAATAAGGCTTGCAAAGCCCGACCCCGGCACCGCCCGCG
>JAQXTJ010000149.1 GCA_029219425.1 Bacteroidales bacterium | reverse complement strand
AGCAGGTTCTTGCGGTCGAAGCCACACACGGGCAGTCCCTTAATGTCGTAGCCGGCGGCAGGCACCTTTTCCATCTCCATTCGGTTTTCGGCGCCCACGAAAAGAATCTTCGCCTCGGGGTATCGGCGGCGAATCTCGTTGGCAATGGCCACGGCAGGGAAAATGTGGCCACCTGTGCCACCACCGCTAATCAAAAAACGCTTCACTTCGTTCATAATCGGTTCTTTATAGGGAAAAAACACGTTGTTACATTCAAGCCATCTGAGCCGGATTAATGGCCTCCTCCTTGTCGTCGTCGGCTTTCTTGTCGGGCGAGGCAGGCAGAGGCTTCTTTCCGGTGTTGTACTCGGCATACCGGCTCACACTCAGCATTATGCCCATGGCAATGCTCATGATGATAATTGCCGATCCGCCCTTGGAGATGAAAGGCAGCGGCTGACCAGTGACAGGCACCAGTCCGCAGTTGATGGCCATGTGGGACAGGGCCTGCACTGAAATCATCACCGCCATACCCATTACGAGCAGGGCCGGAAAGGCACGCTTGCACCGCTGGGCAATGTAGCCGGCACGCCCGAGGAGCGACATATAGAGCACCATGATGATCAGTGCGCCCACCAGTCCGAGCTCCTCGACGATGATGGAGAACACATAGTCGGAGAAAGCGAGTGGCAGACGGCTGCACTCGCGGGAGTTGCCCGGCCCCACACCAATCACGCCACCATGAGCGCGGGCCATGTAGCCATATTGCTCCTGGTGATACTCGCTCGTCATGGGGTGGGCGAGGCAGGAGTCCTCGCTGAAGTCGAACGACTTGAGCCGGTTTTTGCGCGTGTCGGTACGGTCGGGGGAAGCCTTGGCCTCCTGAGCGGGGTCAACCTGAGTGACTTGTGCTGTGAGAGCCTCGCGCTCATCGTTGTGGCGGTCGTAGCTCTTATAAGCCACGAAGCACAGGCCATACACTGCCAGCACAATTGCCAGTCGCTTGAACTGAATGCCGCTGATAAGCATCATAGCGAGGCTGATGCCCATGAGAATCACCGTGTTGGTGAATCCCTGCGGATAGAGCAGGGCACCAAATATGAGCACCACCGTGGCACACACGGCAATGCCGCCCCACTTCACGCCTCCACCGGGAATCTGCACCTTCGACATCACCCAGGCTATAATCGTAACGAGCGACAGCTTTGCCATTTCCGATGGCTGAATGGAGATGCCAATAATGCGGAAGGAGCGGCGTGCGCCATTGAGCACTTCGCCATACTTCATCACATAGAGCACCATGGCGAGAGTGAGCAGGGCGAAGATGGGGATGAAAAACTTCATCTTATTGTAGTGCACATGCTGCATGCCAAAGGCTATTGCAATGCCGCCAAGCAGCAGCAAAGCGTGCTTCAGGATGGGCATGATGAGGCCAAACTTGGCGATGTCCTGGCTCGATGCGCTGTAGGACTCCACCAAGGAGATGAGGCAGAGGATAATGTAGAATCCCCAAATCCACTTGTCGGCGGGCCGCTGCGGGGCACCCGGGCGTGGAGCTTCGATTTCGGTGTTGCTGGGCATAGACTAAATGTTTTTTGCTAATATTGTGGAGTTGATTATTGTTTCAGAGCGGCCACGCAGGCCTTGAATTGCCTTCCGCGGTCCTCGTAGCTCTTGAAGAGGTCGAAGCTGGCGCAGCAGGGCGAGAGAAGCACGGTGTCGCCTGCCGAGGCGAAGTTGCGGCACTTCTCCACCGCCTCGGCCATGCTCGAGGCATCGGCGATGGCAGGCACCTTGGAGTCGAAGAAAGCGTGCAGCTTGGCATTGTCAACGCCCATGCACACAATAGCCTTCACTTTTTGCTTCACAAATGCCTCAATCTCGGTGTAGTCGTTGCCCTTGTCCTTGCCGCCAAGAATGAGCACCACGGGGGTGGTCATGCTCTCGAGTGCATACCAGCAGGAGTTCACGTTGGTGGCCTTGGAGTCGTTCACATAGCGCACGCCATCGATGGTGGCCACATATTCGAGGCGGTGCTCCACTGCCTCGAAGTCCTCGAGGGCGCGGCGAATCACGTCTTTCTTAATGTTGAGGATAGAAGCCGACAGGCCGGCGGCCATGGAGTTGTAGAGGTTGTGCAGCCCCTTTAGGGCCAGTTCCTCGCGCGGAATCTCTATAAGCTCCTCGCCGGTGTGGAAAATCACCTTTCCGTCCTCGAGATAGGCCGAGGCGCTGGTCTCGTCCTGCTCCGAGAAAGGATACATTTTTGCCTCAATCTTTATGTTCTTGAGCTGAGCGGCGATAATGGGGTCGTTCTCCCAGAAGATGAAGGAGTCGTCGCCCGTCTGGTTCTGCAAGATGCGGAACTTGGCTGCTACATAATTCTCCATCTTGTGGTCGTAGCGGTCGAGGTGGTCGGGGGTGATATTCATGAGCACGGCGATATTGGCCTTGAACTCATACATGTTGTCGAGCTGGAAGCTGCTCAGCTCAATCACATACACATCGTGCTTCTCGGTGGCCACTTGCAGTGCGAGGCTCTTGCCCACGTTGCCGGCGAGGCCCACATTGAGCCCTGCCTCTTTGAGAATGTGATAGGTGAGCAGTGTGGTGGTTGTCTTGCCATTGCTGCCGGTGATGCACACCATCTTGGCATCGGTGTAGCGGCCGGCAAATTCAATCTCGGAGATAACGGGAATATTCTTGGCCTTGACGCGGGTGATGATAGGCGCGGTGTCGGAGATGCCGGGGCTCTTTATCACCTCATCGGCAGCGAGGATGCGCTCCTCAGTGTGCTTGCCCTCCTCGAATGGGATTCCGTGCTCGGCGAGCAGGGCTTTGTAGCGCGGGGCAATGGTGCCCATATCGGAGAGCCACACATCGAAGCCTTTCACCTTGGCGAGCACTGCGGCTCCTGCGCCGCTCTCGCCTCCACCCAGCACTGCTATTCTTTTCTGTTCCATTGTTGCTAATATTTAATGGCTTGTTTGTTATCTTATTTTTAGAGTTACAAAAGTGATAGCGGCAAGGAAAATTGCCACAATGAAGAAGCGCATCACGATTTTCGACTCGGGGATGGCCCTGAGCGGTCGCTGAATGATTGCGTCGATGCCCGAGTTGCCCTGCACCTGGAAGTGGTGGTGCAGAGGGGTCATCTTGAAGATGCGTCGGCCGGTGCCGGTGCGGCGCTTGGTGTATTTGAAGTAGCCCACCTGTAGCATCACCGAGAGGTTCTCCACCAGGAAGATGGCACACAGAATGGGAATGAGCAGCTCCTTGCGTATGAGGATGGCAAACACGGCGATGATGCCGCCAATGGTGAGCGAGCCGGTGTCGCCCATGAACACCTGTGCCGGATAGCTGTTGTACCACAGGAATCCGATGAGTGCTCCGATGAACGCGGCGGCAAACACCACCAGCTCCTCGCTGCCGGGGATATACATGATGTTGAGGTAGCTCGAATACACGATGTGGCTGCCGAGGTAGCACATTATCGCCAGCGCCACGCCGATAATTGCCGAGGTGCCTGTGGCGAGGCCGTCGAGGCCGTCGGTGAGATTGGCGCCGTTGCTCACAGCCGCCACCACGAAGATGGTGACAAGGATGAACACAATCCAGCCGCCGGTGGCGGCGTTGTCGCCCATCCATCGCGTGAGCGAGGTGTAGTCGAAATTGTTGTTCTTCACAAAGGGGATTGTGGTTTGCGGAGCCTTCACGGGCTGGCTCTTGTGAATCACAGTGACCTCGTGGCTGGCACGGTTCTCTATTTCCACATTCTCATTCATCACTATGGCAGGGCTGAGGTACATGGTGAGGCCCACGATGAGGCCGAGACCCACCTGACCCACAATCTTGAACTTGCCTTTCAGTCCCTCCTTGTCGTGGTGAGCGACCTTGATGTAGTCGTCGGCGAAGCCTAAAGTGCCGAGCCACAGGGTGGACACAATCATGAGAATCATGTAGATGTTGTGCAGCACGCCGAGGAGGAGGCACGGGATGAGAGTGGCGATGATTATAATCACGCCGCCCATGGTGGGTGTGCCTTTCTTGCTCATCTGGCCTTCGAGTCCCAGGTTGCGCACAATCTCACCCACCTGCATGAGTTGCAGGCGGTCGATAATCTTCCGGCCAATGATGGTGGCGATGAAAAGGGACAGCATCAGCGCCACGCCGGAGCGGAATGTGATGTAGCTCATCAGTCGCGCTCCGGGAATATCAAACTCACTCAAATAGTTAAACAGATAATAAAGCATATCTCAAGCAATTTTTATCATATCTTATTC
>JAQXTJ010000148.1 GCA_029219425.1 Bacteroidales bacterium | reverse complement strand
AAATCGATGCCTACGCAGGCCTGCAAGCCGTGATGGAGTCGGGAGTAGCCGAGGTGGCAGTGAAGCAGAATCAGGTGCTTATCTATCCCAACCCCAATGGCGGAGAATTTAAGGTGTTCACACAGGGTGAGTACGATGGAGCCTCTCTGAGCGTATTCAGCACCTCGGGTGCCATAATACTCTCCATGCCAATCAGTGCCGCGTCTCAAGCCGTCGATATCGACCTAAGCGGCAAGCTGCTGCCCGGCATCTATGTTGTGAAAATAGAAGGCAAGGGTGTGAACCACTCCACCCGTATGATAATTAGGTAACTCAACCGACGTATATGGCTAAACTGAAAATCCCCGATGAATGGTGGACCGCTCCAGCCGAGAGCGACAATGGCGAGCTCATCCTCGTCACAGGCCGGCGCATCACCGACGACATCATAGAGTCAGGTCTATTTGGCGACCGCATCGAAGCCACATGGCGCTACACTCCGGCAGAAAAGGGCATGCCCGACGACGACACGGCACGGCTCATGGAGCAGGTGCACGAGGCTCTCGCTGCCGAGTTCAAGAAAGACCCGGTGGCAATACTCACAGGCGTATATACCGGTGCCGGAGAGCGCAACTGGGTGTTCTACACACGCAGCCTCCACATCTTCGGACGCAAGTTCAATGAGATTCTCGAGCCATTCCCACTCCTGCCCATCACGCTCTATGCCGAGAAAGACCCCGAGTGGAATGAATATCGCGAGATGCGCCTCACCGAGATTTCCGATGAGGGCGGCGACAACAATGCCGGCGAAATTCTGCCACTTTAATCGAGCTTCAGAATTTTCCACCAACTATAATCGATGTCTTTACTGTCGAAGACATCGATTTTTTCATGCCTTTTCACCCACTTCACCACCACTATAGTCACAGGCAGTATCACCACCTCGTAGAGAGTCTTAAGCACTGCCTGCGTCCACACAAGGCTCACTATTGTGCCCACAGGCAGCACTCCGCCAAAGGCTATGGGGAAGAAGATAACCGAATCCACACTCTCGCCAAATAGCGTGGAGAGAATGGCACGCAGCGAGAAGCCGCGGCCACGCGTGAGCACCTTCATGCGGCTCATAACGTAGGCATTCACCAGCGAGCCACAAATAAAGGCAATAAAGCTGCCGGCGAGTATGCGGGGAGTGCTGCCAAACACCCGCGCCACGGCTTCTTGCCCGTCGAAGCTCGCATCGCAGGGCATTGCCACGGCGAGCTGCAAGAAGAGCACCACAAGCAGGTTCATTGCAAAGCCAAGCCACACCACAAGCCGCGCACGGCTGAAGCCATACACCTCCACCACGCAGTCGTTGATAATATAAGAAACCGGAAACACAAGCAGCCCGGCAGTAGCCGTGAAGCCACACACATTCACCACCTTCACCTCCATGATGTTTGCCAGAATAAGAAAAGTGCAGAATGCCACCGCAAACATCATAAACAATATCGACACTTTCTGTTTTTGTCTTTCCATAAACATATATTTTTTTGCTTTCAGCTGTGGGGCAAAATGTCAAAAAGCCTCTGAAAAGCCCGCAGCTCACCGCCCACAGCTCACGGCTGCAAAATTAGCACATTTCTGCGTCACTTCCCTCTTTTTATGCCAATTTTCAGCCCCGTCGCTGCCTAAAAGCACACAAAATCAAGATTTCTCACAAAAAATTCTCCGAATATGCCTACTATTTCAAAAATAATTGCGATATTTGCACTTGCAAAATCCGAGCAGGGTTAATTTCATAAGAAATTATGTGATAGAGCATTATTTTTTCACCGAAATTAATCCTTTTCACTTTGCGCTTTATTGTTATTCGGCAATACTACAAAATATAAAAATAAATATAAAAACGCAATGACTAAAGCAGACATCGTAAACGAGATTTCAAAATCAAGCGGCATCGACAAAGCTAAGGTGCTCGAAACTGTAGAGAAGTTTATGGAAACAGTCAAGGACTCTCTTGCCAATGGCGAGAACGTCTATCTCCGTGGTTTTGGCTCTTTCATAATCAAGACTCGCTCGCAGAAGACTGCCCGCAACATTTCTAAAAGCACCACTATCATAATCCCCGAGCACAACATCCCGGCATTCAAGCCTGCTAAGGTGTTTATGGACCAGGTGAAATAATAAGTTTCTCATAAGAATCAAGACAAAATTAAAATACATCTTTATTACTAACAATTAAAAACTAAGCTGATATGCCTAACGGAAAGAAACACAAGAGACACAAGATGTCCACCCACAAGCGCAAGAAAAGACTTAGAAAGAATCGTCACAAGAAGAAATAATCTTCTCTTCTGATTAAGTCACATAACAAGAACAAACTCTGTGATTCGCATCAAAAAGCTCTGCTATAAGCCTCTCGCATGTTTGTTCTTTGTTCTATGAGAGAATCAGATTGCCAAAGGGGCGTTCAAGCACCCTTCAGTCGCATTTTCTCTACCGATGTGTGAGATATTAAGCTTAATCTTCACGCATTCTTCTTTAGCCTGGAGGTTAAGCTTTTTATTCGCATCACAGCAAGCACGGGAAACAGACGCGGCAATCTATCATCTGAATGATTATTATTACCAACAATATCACACTCTATTATTATCTACACTGAATGAGCAGCGATCTTGTAGTCGATGTCCGACCCAACGAAATATCCACAGCATTGCTTGAGGATGGCCGCCTCGTGTCGCTCCAGAAGGAGTCGCGCGACGCTTCCTATGCCGTTGGCAATCTCTATATTGCCAAGGTGAAGAAGCTCATGCCCGGCCTCAACGCAGCTTTCGTCAACGTGGGTTTCGAGAAAGATGCCTTCCTGCACTATCTCGACCTCGGCTCGCAATTCAACACTTATTCAGCCTTCATGGAGGAAGTCCTCTCCGACCGCCTGCATGTGCCCAATATCTCCAAAATCACTCCCAAACCCGACATCGACAAGCACGGCACCGTGAGCGACACACTTCGTCAGGGTCAGGAGCTTATTGTGCAAATCGCAAAAGAGCCCATATCATCCAAGGGCCCGAGACTCACCACCGAGATATCTTTCACCGGCCGCTTCCTCATCCTCATTCCATTCAACGACAAAATCTCTGTTTCGCAGAAGATAAAGTCGTCGGAGGAAAAGGTGCGCCTGCGCCGCCTTATCGAGAGTGTGAAACCTGCCAATTTTGGCGTCATTATCCGCACCTCAGCCGAGAACAAGCGCGTGGCCGAGCTCAACAACGAGCTGCGCACCCTGCTCAAGTGCTGGGAGGACAGCGTGGCAAAGGCTCAACGTGCCGATGTGCCAGCGCTCATCTATGAGGAAGACAGCCGCGCCGTGAGCGTGATTCGCGACATCTTCAGCCCGTCGTTCGAGAATATCTATGTGAACGACGCCGAAGTATTCGACCAGATTTCGCACTATGTGAGCCTCATTGCCAACGACCGTAAGGACATAGTGAAGCTCTACACTGCCGACACGCCTATCTTCGACCACTTCAACATCACAAAGCAGATTAAGACCTCGTTTGGAAAAACCGTTTCATTCAAGTCAGGTGCCTATCTCATCATTGAGAGCACCGAGGCACTGCATGTGATTGATGTCAATTCGGGCAACCGCTCCAAGAGCTCCACAAGTCAGGAAAACAATGCCCTCGACGTGAACCTGCGTGCCGCCGACGAGATTGCACGCCAGCTTCGCCTGCGCGACATGGGCGGCATCATCGTAATCGACTACATCGACATGGCCCAAGCCGAGCACCGACAGGCCCTCTACGACCACATGCGAGAAGTGATGGCCAACGACCGCGCCCGCCACAACATCTTGCCTCTTAGCAAGTTCGGACTGATGCAAATCACCCGCCAGCGCGTGCGCCCGGCTCTCGACATTGTCACTGCCGAGTCGTGCCCCTCTTGCCATGGCAAGGGCGAAGTGCAGCCGTCGCTCCTCTTCACCGATGTGCTCAAGGACAAAATCGACTACCTCTTCCACTCTCTCAAGGTCACACAATTCACAATGTATGTGCACCCATTCGTCGATGCCTACCTCAAGAAAGGCATCATCTCTGAGTACAACCGCTGGCGCATGGAATATGGCTTCAAATTCAAGATTGTAGCCGACCAGTCGCTCGCCTACCTCGAGTATAGGGTGTTCGACAAGAACAAGAACGAAATCGACCTCAAGGAAGAGAAGGACACTGGCAACTCAAGCAGCAAGAAGGAGTCGCGCTCCAAGAATGCAAAGGAGGATTAGTCCCCCTAAATCACTTTTGTATCAAAGCAGAAAAAGCGGCATTGCACCATGTCGCTATTTTTTTGTCATCGCCATTGCAGGCATCCCCGCCACCATACATTATCATCACCGCCACCTCATCATTTCCATCAAGCAGCTGCTTGGTGCGCTCCACGCCCATCACCATGCACGCCGTGGCGTATGCATCGGCCGTGATGCAGTCGCGCGCCACAATTGTGGCACTAAGCAGGTTGGTGAGCTCAGGATATCCGGTGGCAGGATTAATGGTGTGAGCCGTCTTGCGGCCATCCACAATCTTGTAGTTGCGATAGTTGCCCGATGTGGCAATACCGCCCCCATCAAGCGAAATCACCAATGCCGATTCATGAATCACCGAGTCGGCACTCTCCACTGGCGCATCAACCGAAACCCTCCACCTATCACCACGCGGATTAGTCCCGGCGCACGCAATCTCACCACCAATCTCCACGATGTAGCTATCCACGCCATTGCGCTTCAGCATTCGCCCCACCTCATCGCAGGCAAGCCCTTTGGCAATAGAATTGAAGTCGAATGTGGTGCGACTGTCGTGCTTCCTAATCACCCCATTCACCAGCTCAGTGCGTCCCATGCCCACAAAGGTGCGAATGCTGTCGATGGTGGCACTGTCGGGCTTCTCACCCGTTTTCAGCCCATAACCCCACACATTGGCAAGAGGCGACACAGTGGGGTCGAAAGCCCCCTGCGACGCCTCCCACACCTCACGCGATTTCTCATAGAGCCGCTGCACTATGGCATCGGCCACCGAGTCGCTGCCGGCATTAATCCTCGAAATCACCGAAGCGGGGTTGTACTTTGAGGCACTCTCATCCACACGGCGGAGCACTGCCTGCACCGAGTCGTCAAGTGGCTTCCTGCTCTCGTATGTAATATGGTACTCCGTGGTCCACACCACACCTGCGCAACTGCGCACTTCGCCGCGGTGGCAACGCATCAGCATCATCCAGGCCACTGCCACAGCCGCAACCACCACCATCACATATCTCCTCTCAATCTTCATATTCTCGCCTTCTTAAAAAGCATATATTGATACGCAAAGTTACAAAAATTCCACAACATAAGAAAAACTTCGTATTTTTCTTGCCATTGCGCTCGCCTTGCACTATATTTCAAGAATATGGCAGCGGCTCGGCTATGTCCCGAAAAAAACTTCGTATTTTTCTTGCCATTGCACTCGCCTTGCACTATATTTGCATCGTTGTTTGATAATTTGTCGGACAATTAGCAAAAAAACAGACTATTTTTTTAACCCAACTAACTATTTAATAACATTTTGAGCTATGAACACATCTTATGTTTTTCTTGCCGACGGTTTCGAGGAAATTGAGGCTTTATCAGTGGTAGATATAATGCGTAGAGCTGAGATGAAAGTCGTCACAGTGTCGATTACCGACCGCAAGCTTGTTTGCGGCGCTCACGGCGTTCCCGTAGAAACCGACACTACTTTTGCCGATGTCGATTTCTCGGCTGCCGAGTGGCTCATTCTACCCGGCGGTATGCCAGGTGCCACCAATCTTGCCGCTAAGACGGAGCTTTGCGACCTTTTGAAAGCTCAGAACGCCAAAGGCGGAAATATTGCCGCTATATGCGCCTCTCCTGCCGTGGTTCTTGCTCCACTTGGCATTCTCGATGGAAAGACGGCCACTTGCTATCCCGGCTTTGAGAAGGCTCTCAGCAGCTCCAAGCTCTGTGAGAAGCCAGTGGCAGTTGATGGCAACGTAATCACAGCCAACGGTCCTGCCGCCGCAATGGCCTTCGGTCTGGCAATTGTGACCAAGAGCAAGGGTGAGGATGCCTCGCGCAATGTGGCCGAGGGTATGCTCCTCTATTCCACACCACAACCGTTCTTCTTCTGACACAAGAGTGTGAACATATTCACATTTCGGGCTGTATCGAAATGTGATAAATCCACTTATGTAGGGACGCACCCCGATGCGTACACCCACAGCAGCGTTTGTAATCGCCTGATTATAAGGTGATAACACCGACGTATCAGAGTGCATCCCTACATCAAAATATCAGCGGAGAGAATTTTTGGCACAGCCTCTCTTCCGTTTTTTCGACAACACAGGCGGCATCTCGGCAAAAAATTCAAGCAAGCTTGATTGTTTTGCGCTCGATTTGCACTACCTTTTGATAATGTAGGCGGCATCTCGGCAAAAAATTCAAGCAAGCTTGATTGTTTTGCGCTCGATTTGCACTACCTTTGCATAACTTAATTTCTGACGTTTATGCAATTCGAAATATTTATAGCCCGCCGCCTGAAGCTCGGTGGCTCCGATGATAACCCATCGGCTGCACCCAATCTCACTATCGCCGTTGTTGGCATGGTGCTTGCCATTGTAGTGATGATTCTTTCCATCACTATCGTATGCGGGTTTAAGAGCGAAATTTCCACCAAAATCTATAACCTCGATTCTCACATAAAGGTGACCAACTCGGCTGTGACGGTAAGTGGCTCAAACTATTCCACCGTTGATTCGCGTGATGTGGCGCCTCTGCTCGCAGGGAGTCCTCTTGCCCACAAGCTTCAATCGGTGAGCCTTATTGCCGAAAAGCCAGCCATACTCAAGACTTCTGACGACTTCAAGGGCATTGTGTATCGTGGTGTTGACAGCTGTTTTTCATGGCACTATTTTGAGCAGTGCCTGACCGACGGACGCGTGCCGGCTATTGCCGACTCGGCTGCTGCCGGCGAAGTTATCATTTCGCAGAAGGTGGCCTCACAACTGCGTCTTGCCGTGGGCGACAGGATACTCACCTATTTCATCGACGAGCGCGTGCGTGTGCGCCGGCCATCGGTGGTAGGAATATTCTCCACCGATTTCGACGAGTTCGACAATGCCTATATCCTTGGAAACATCGCTGCCATTCAGGGCGTGAATGGCTGGGACAAGCACACAGGCACCTATGTGGGCATCGACACTCGCAACCTGGAGCAGATTCAAGAGTGTTCCTACGACATCTACCGTCTCCTTTCCAAAGCTGCCGTCGAAAAGGATTCACCCATCCTCTACTCCGTGACCGACACCAGGCACAACAATGTTGCCTATTTCTCATGGCTAAGCCTTCTCGACATGAATGTGATAATAATAATCGTGCTCATGACACTCGTGTCGGCGTTTACGCTAATCGCAGGCCTGCTCATGATTGTGCTCGAGCGCATCAATATGATTGGAATCCTCAAGACGCTTGGCGCCACCAATGGCTCCACCCGACGCATCTTCATCTATCTCACCCAGAAGCTGATATTCAAGTCGCTAATCTATGGCAACGCCCTCGGCATCTCTTTCGCCCTGCTCCAGCAGCATTTCCACTTCATTAAGCTCGACGCCGAGTCCTACTACATTCCCTACGTCCCCATCGAAATCAACTGGCTCTTCATCCTCGCTCTCAATATCGGCGTCATCGTGGTGTCCTATATCACACTGCTTGCCCCCTCAATGATTATATCTTCAATTGAGCCTTCCAAGTCGGTGCGCTTCGAGTGAGCCTCACCGCTTCTTTGGCAAGCTCATCGAAAGGAAGCAATAGCCCAGTATGCCCGAGAGCAGCGAGCCAACGAGAATGCCAAGTTTGGAATCGTTGAGCAAGTCCACGCCCTCGGCTCCCATCGAGCCAAACGAAAGGTTGGCTATGAAGAGCGACACCGTGAAGCCTATCCCTCCAAGCATCGACACCGATGCCAGCATCTTCCAGTTGCTGAACTCAGGCATCGGCGCCAGCTTCAGCTTTATGGTCACCCACGAGAAAAGGAATATTCCCAGAAACTTTCCCAGCACCAGGCCACATATTATCGCCAGGCTCACGCCGCTATAGAGTGCCGATAGCTCCATGCCTCCGAAGCAAATCCCTGCATTGGCAAAGGCAAAAAGTGGCACTATCACATAATCCACTATGGGGTGCAGTGTGTCCTCAAGGTCCTGTAGCGGCGAGATTGCCTTGTCCGACGCCGATTCTATCTGCTTGAACCAGTTCATCTGCTCCTTGCTGAGCATGAACCTGGAGTTTTCGAGCTGTGCGTCGCTGGGCATTGCCACGCGAATGAGGCAGCGGCGCATATCGCGAATGAACACCTTAATGTTGGTCACCGGAGTCGCCGGTATGCAGAATGCCACAAGCACTCCGGCAATGGTGGGATGAATGCCCGAGTTAAGGAACAAGAACCAAACCGCTATGCCTATGCTTATGTAGTAGAGCTTGCTCTTTATGCGCATGGCTGCTCCCAGCGCAAGCAGCACGAGCAGGCCAAAGGCTCCGAGCAGCAGCACAAACTCAATGGTGGTGGTATAGAACAGCGCAATCACTATAATGCCGCCTATGTCATCGACCACGGCAAGCGTGGTGAGAAACACCTTTAGCGAGATAGGCACTCGCTTGCCCAGCATGGTTAGAACGCCAAGCGAGAAGGCGATGTCGGTGGCCATAGGTATAGCTGAGCCGCCAATGTAGTGGCTGCCTGCCGCAAGGTGGCTGAAGATGAGCACAGGCACTATCATTCCGCCACAGGCGGCAACAATAGGCAGCAGTGCCTGCTTCACCGAGGCAAGCTCGCCCACAAGCACCTCGCGCTTTATCTCAAGGCCAATGGCAAAGAAGAACACGGCCATTAGAGCATCGTTGATGAATTGCATCAGCGTCATCGGCTCTCCATGATGACTGAAAAGATTGAAATCGCCTATCTGTAGCGACACATGATAGTTCCAGAGCGAATTATAGTAGTGGCTTATTGCAGGTATATTGGCCACAACAAGTGCCAACACCGTAGCCACGATAAGCACATTTCCACTACTTGCGTGGTTGCGCAGAGCTTTCCGTGTTGAATAAAATATCGACATATCCTAAAACATCTATTTTTCCCAAAAAATTATCTTCCCTCCCTCCCCCAACATTATTAGCTATCTCAGCCATAGTGGCATCTGCCGCCACTCCCTCTATACTCCTGCATCAATCCAGCTTCAGCACCGCGAGAAACGCCTTCTGAGGCACTTCAACCGAGCCTATCTGCTTCATGCGCTTCTTTCCGGCCTTCTGCTTCTCGAGAAGCTTGCGCTTGCGGCTCACATCACCTCCATAGCACTTCGCCGTCACATCCTTGCGCACTGCCTTTATTGTCTCTCGGGCAATAATCTTCGCCCCGATAGCAGCCTGAATGGCAATGTCGAACTGCTGACGCGGAATAAGCTCCTTCAGCTTCTCGCACATGCGGCGGCCAAATGATGCTGCGTTGTCGAAGTGTGTGAGCGTGCTCAGTGCATCCACAGGGTCGCCATTGAGCAGAATGTCGAGCTTCACCAGCTTCGACTCGCGGAAATCGTGAAGATGGTAGTCGAATGAGGCATAGCCCTTCGAGATGCTCTTCAGCTTGTCGTAGAAGTCAATCACTATCTCACCAAGCGGCAAGTCGAAAATCAGCTCCATGCGGTTGCCCGAAATATACTCCTGCTTCACCAGCTCGCCACGCTTTCCGAGGCACAGCGTCATGATGGGTCCAATGTAGTCGGTCTGCGTGATAATCGATGAGCGGATATAAGGCTCCTCTATATGGTCGATGAGCGTTAAGTCGGGCAGTCCTGCCGGGTTGTGCACCTCAGTCATTCCTCCCTTCTTGTCATAGATTCGATACGACACATTGGGCACAGTGGTGATAACCTCCATGTTAAACTCACGGCTAAGTCGCTCCTGCACAATCTCCATGTGGAGCAGTCCAAGAAAGCCACAGCGGAAACCGAATCCCAGTGCCACCGACGACTCTGGCTGGAACGTGAGCGACGCATCATTTAGCTGCAATTTCTCAAGCGACGAGCGCAGATTCTCAAAGTCCTCGGTCTCAATGGGATACACGCCGGCAAAAACCATTGGCTTCACCTCCTCAAATCCCTCAATCGCATTCTTGCAAGGCGCATCCACATGCGTTATGGTGTCGCCCACACGCACTTCCTTCGACGTCTTGATGCCCGAAATTATATATCCCACATTGCCCGCCGAGAGCTCCTGCCGAGGCGACATCTGCAACTTCAGCACACCTATCTCATCGGCGTGATACTCCTTGTCGGTGTTCACAAATTTCACAAAATCATCCTTGCGGATAGTGCCGTTAAGAATCTTGAAGTAGGCAATGATACCACGGAAGGGATTGAACACCGAGTCGAAGATTAGCGCCTGCAACGGCGCATCCTTGTCGCCCTTGGGAGCAGGAATACGCTCCACTATAGCCTCAAGGATATCGTGTACGCCAATTCCGGTCTTGCCGCTCGCACGGATAATCTCATCGCGGCCACAGCCGAGCAAATCCACAATCTGGTCCTCCACCTCATCGGGCTTCGCGCTGTCGAGGTCCACCTTGTTTATCACAGGGATAATCTCAAGGTTGTTGTCGATAGCCATGTAGAGGTTCGATATGGTCTGTGCCTGTATGCCCTGCGACGCATCCACAATGAGCAGAGCCCCCTCGCACGCCGCAATCGAGCGCGACACTTCGTAGGAGAAGTCCACATGTCCCGGTGTGTCTATGAGGTTGAGCGTGTAAGTCTCACCATTGTGAACATACTGCATCTGTATGGCGTGGCTCTTGATAGTGATACCGCGCTCGCGCTCCAGGTCCATGTCGTCGAGCACCTGCGCCTGCATGTCCTTGCCCACCACAGTGCTGGTAGTTTCAAGAAGACGGTCGGCAAGCGTACTCTTGCCATGGTCGATATGCGCTATTATGCAGAAATTTCTTATTTTATCCATGTGTTGTCTCTATATTTCGTAGTTTCCAGACTGCAAAATTACAAAAAAATTCAACAAATACAAAACACACTCCCACCACATAATCCACATATCACCCATCGTTGCATAAAAATTACGCCAAAAACGGGCTTGTCAGTCGAAGTTTATCCGCGAGCGGGCAGCTACACCGTGAGGCGGAGTCCATCATAGGCGAGCTTCACCCCTTCTGGCAGCAGGCGTGGCGACTCACTGTGAAGCCCCATGCGATGATTCATGTGAGTGAAAAAAGTGCGCCTCGGCTTCACTCGCTCCACCACAGCAAGCGACTCACTGAGCGACATGTGCGACATGTGAGGCTCCAGACGCAGAGAATTGAGAATGAGTGTGTCGATGCCTTTTATTCGGTCTATCGTAGCGTCGTCGATGGTCTTTGCATCGGTGATATATGCCATGTTGCCAATGCGGTAGCCCACAATGGGAAGCTTGTAGTGCCACACTGGCAGCGGCTCAATCTCTATTCCCTCGTGTGTGAAAGGCTCGCTGTGTATCTCGCGAAGGTCGAAAGTGGGCACACCGGGATAACGGTGCTCGCGGAAGCAATAAGGAATGCGGTTGCGCAGGTCAGTGAGCACGTCGCCGCGGGCATACACAGGCAGAGGCTTGTCGAAGCAGAATGGCCGCAAGTCGTCGAAGCCTCCAACGTGGTCGTAGTGGCTGTGCGTCACCAGCACGGCATCAATATGCGGATTCTCCACCGTGAGCATCTGCGAGCGGAAATCGGGGCCACAGTCGATGAGCAGGTTCTTTCCCTGCACAGTCACCAGTGCCGAGGCACGGTAGCGCTTGTCGCGCGAATCACTACTCGTGCACACCCTACAGTGGCACCCAATCTGCGGCACCCCCGTCGAGGTCCCTGTCCCTAAAAACAAAATCTCCATAATCACATAGTTTTTATTGAGCCACGAGCCATGAGCTCTCAGCCATCAGCCATGAGCCTCAATAGCTCCTCTCCACCCCCTAAGCCCTATTTCCTACACCCTATTTCCTACACCCTATTCCCTACACCCTATTTCCTACATCCTATTCCCTATTTCCTGTATCTCGCCAGCAGGCCATCCTCAAAGATGAGATACACGCCATTATCGTAGCTCCAGTATTCCACCACTCCATCGTAGGTGGGACGGCGGTTCAGGGTCTTTGGAGAGCCCAGCGACAGCCGGCACTCGTCCTTGGTCATGCCTATAGCCACATCGCCACGCACAATGCACGCCCAGTTTTCATCGCTTATCTCGGGATAGCGCAGGCGCACATCGGTGTCGCTGAAGAGGTCGGTGTAGGTGCGGTTTTGCACCGACGACTGCACCGACGACATATACACGAATGCCTCCACCTGCTTCTCCTCATCGCTGAAGCGCAGACGGTAGGCAAACACCTTGTTGCCCGGAAGCACATCGAGTATTCTCACCTTCACATAGCGCCGGCCGTTTATTGCATTTCCCTCAGAGTCGTACCATAGCGGCGTCTTCACATACACCTCCTTGCCTGTGAGCATGGAGCGCAACTCCAGCACCTCGTCCATGTCTATGAGAAACGGTATGGTATATGGATTCTTCAGCTCGTCGAGAGTCTTTCCGGTGGGCAACTTATACTCATTGCCCGATTCATCGGCAAAATCAATAGTCACGCATTCCTTCCCGTCGATTGAGGTGTCGGTGCCATAGCCTCGGTAGCTAAGGTAGTGCTGTTGCAACGATGTGTTGCCGGCCATCGCCGCAGTGGGGGCAAAGAGCAGCTTCACATTGTCGTCGGTCACAAAGAATCGCTTGCCATGTTGCCACTCCACAAATGGTGCAGGCGTGGTTGCATAGAGCTTGCCGCGGTCGGCGTCAACAGCCTCTGCGCTGCCCTCATAGGCTCGCTTCACGTCCTTCTGGGTGATAGCCTTGGTGCTTTCCACTCCGGTAAAGCATGCTGTGAGCATTAGCGATCCCGCTAATGCCCAGCATGTTCTCACTATGTAATTTCTTTTCTTCCTAAGCAATTTTTTCCCTTTCTTTAGTGAACAACTACCCTTGCCATTGAAAAAAAACTCAGCAACGACAGTCAGTCCTCTCCCCCGAGAGCGTCAGCAAGCCGCCACGCGACATCTCCCAATAGAGAGAGAATCTCCGGGACTCCACTCTTAATCAAGTTTGTGTATCACAAGCCCCGAGCGGAGCTTAGGCTCAAACCAAGTGGTCTTGGGAGGCATTATGTTTCCCGAGTCGGCTATGTCGATGATTTGCTGCATAGTCACCGGATAGAGAGCCAGTGCCATGGCCATCTCTCCGCTATCCACACGGCGCTGAAGTTCTCCCA
>JAQXTJ010000147.1 GCA_029219425.1 Bacteroidales bacterium | reverse complement strand
ATTCCTATCGCCGCGTGCTCAAGCACTACACCGATGATTAGTCCTCAGCCATTGGAGCTGAGACATTCGCTTATTTTTTTGAGAATATATTTACAATTTTGAGAACTACAACGATTTAGAATAAACGATATGCGCGACAAGAAAGATTTAAGAATAGTATTTTTCGGCACCCCTGAGTTTGCCGTGGAAAGCCTCGACCGCTTGGTAAAGGGCGGCTACAATGTGGTGGGCGTGGTGACCATGCCCGACAAGGTGGGAGGCCGTGGCAACAAGGTGGTGCAATCGGCGGTGAAACTCTATGCCGTGGAGCATGGACTCAACCTCATGCAGCCCGAGAAGCTCAAGGATCCTGCCTTTGTGGAGCAACTGCGCGAGCTGCGTGCCGACCTGCAAATTGTGATAGCATTCCGCATGATGCCCGAGGTGGTGTGGGCAATGCCGCCGATGGGCACCTTCAACCTCCACGCATCTCTGCTGCCCAAATACCGTGGCGCAGCCCCCATCAACTGGGCGGTAATCAATGGCGACACTGTGACCGGCGTGACCACCTTCTTCCTGAAGCACGAAATCGACACCGGCGACGTGATTCAACAGCGCAGCCTGCCCATTGCAGTGACCGACAATGTGGGCACGGTGTATGACAAGCTAATGATGATGGGAGCTGATATGGTGATTGAGACCGTGGATGCGATTCTGCACGATGAAGTACGGCCAATTCCCCAGGATGAGCTGTGCAACCAAGGCCTTGAGGCAACGCCGGCTCCAAAGATTTTCACCGAGACCTGCCACATCGACTGGAACCGCGACGCTATGAGCGTGTACAACCTCATCCGCGGCCTATCGCCCTATCCGGCCGCCTGGACCGAGATTGCCGACGCCAGTGGCAAGCTTCATCATGCCAAGATTTATGCAACCGAGCTGCCAAGCGGCGACGCGCTGCCACGCATCATCGCTGCCGGCGATGATGCCCCAGCCGGCACACTTAGCACCGATGGCAAGCGGCTGAAAGTGCTGTGCGGCGATGGACTGTGGATTGAGATATCATCTATCCAGATTGCCGGCAAGCGCCGAATGAGCACCGAAGAGTTCCTTCGAGGATTCCGGCTCTAAGACAAATTCATCGTTTTTACAAAGAAACACACACTTCCTTAATATTATTAGTTTTTTTCTTCAACAAATTGTATAGAAAGTCCAATGAAACGATATAGTAAGCTATATTCCTGGCTCAATAGTCAGCAAGTATTCTTTTGGATATTTGTTGTAGCTATTGCCCTGCCTAATTTTGCGCTTGCTTTCACCGAGCAAATGCCCGTGATCACAAAGGTGTGCAATGTGGTGCTGCCATTCTCGGTGTTCTGGCACCTGTTCACGCTCACACGCAAGCCAGGCAAGATGTTCTGGATTCTATTTCTCTTCATTTTCTTCGACGCGTTCCAGATAGTTCTCCTCTATCTTTTTGGTGAGTCGGTGATTGCGGTGGATATGTTTCTCAATGTTGTGACCACCAATTCATCCGAGATAAATGAGCTTCTCGGCAACCTCATTCCGGGTGTTGCCACCGTGTTTGTCATTTATGGAGCCACCATATTCTTTGCCGTGAGGTCGGTGCTTAGCAAGAAGACGCTGGGCACGGAATTCCGCCGCCGCCAGCGCAGGTACTCATCGGTGGGAATTGTTGCCGGATTGTTGCTTATGGCATGCTGTGCCTTGTTCACACGGGGATTCAGCGTGTATCACCATATCTTCCCGGTGAATGTCACCTACAACATGATTGAGGCTATCGACCGACAGATGAGCAACAAGCACTACTTCGACACTTCTCGCAATTTCACCTTCCATGCAACATCCACTCACGATGCAGGCGAGAAGGAAATCTATGTGATGGTGGTGGGCGAGACGGCACGAGCCATGAACTTTCACATCTATGGCTACAACCGCCCCACAACGCCGTGCCTTGAGGCCGACCCGAATGTGGTGGCTTACACCGATGCCGTAACAGAGTCAAACACCACCCACAAGAGCGTGCCTATGCTGCTCTCGGCAGTATCGGCTGAGAACTTCAACGACATATACCACCAGAAAAGCTTAATCACGGCATTCAAAGAGGCCGGATTCCACACAATATTCCTCTCCAACCAGCGTCCCAATCATTCATTTATCGACTTCTTTGGCGAAGAGGCCGATTACTCGGAGTTTATAAAGGAGAGCATGCCGTCCAAAGCTATAGTGCTCGATGCCGAGCTTCTGCCACTGCTTCGCAAGCAGATTGAGAGAAGCAGCAACCCAAAGATTTTTGCCGTGCTCCACACCTACGGCTCACACTTCAACTACCGTGAGCGATACCGCGAAGAGGATTCATTCTTCAAGCCCGACACGGCCATGGATGCAAAATTCAAGAACCGCGAGATGCTGCTCAATGCCTACGACAACTCCATTCGCTACACCGACCGCTTTCTTGGCGACCTCATAGCCATGCTCAGGCAACAAGGCGGCTCGGCTGCCATAGCCTACACGAGCGACCATGGCGAGGACGTGTTCGACGACGACCGCCGCTTGTTTCTCCATGCCTCGCCCATACCAAGCTACTACCAACTGCATGTGCCTCTTGTCTTCTGGGCATCCAACGAATATATTGAACGTCACAGCAACGAATGGAAAGCCATCGAGGTCAACCGTGAGCAGGCTGTATCGGGGAGCAAGGAGATGTTTCACACATTGCTCACACTCGCCGGCATAGCCTCCAACTTGCGCATCGACTCGCTTTCGCTCGCTTCGCCACACTTCAGAGCCGGTGAGCGCCACTATCTCACCGACCACAACGAAGCAATCCCACTTGGCGAAACAGGAATGGGACGGCACGACCTGTCGATGTTTGAAAAAATGGGAGTGAAAGTGGAGCAAGGCAAATAAAGACACATTGCGCCATTAGCCGGTTTTGCCAAATAAAAGGTGACATTTTGGCAATGACAGTGACAATTGTGGCACTTGGCACACTATGTGCTATAAAGAGTAGCGTGAGCCGCACTCAACGATGAGGGCCCGCAAAGAAGAATTTTTGAAATTTAATTAACAACTTAAACTTATACAACTATGAACGTTAAACCGTTATCCGACAGAGTTCTTATCGAACCCGCTCCCGCCGAGGAAGTTACCAGCGGCGGCATCATCATCCCCGATTCGGCCAAGGAGAAACCACTTAAAGGCACAGTGAAGGCCGTGGGCAATGGCACCAAGGACGAAGCTATGGTAGTGAAGCCGGGCGACACAGTGCTCTATGGCAAATATGCCGGCACCGAGCTGGAGTTCGATGGCGTGAAGTATCTCATGATGCGCCAGAGTGATATTCTGGCAGTTGTGGAATAATCACTTTTTTTTCAACGTTTTAATCACAATCTTAAAAAACACAAAGAATCATGGCTAAAGAAATTAAATTCGATATCAAGGCTCGCGAAGAGCTGAAGAAGGGCGTTGACGCACTGAGCAACGCCGTCAAGGTGACACTTGGCCCAAAAGGCCGCAACGTGATCATTGAGAAGAAGTTTGGCGCTCCCCACATCACCAAGGATGGCGTGACAGTGGCCAAGGAAGTGGAGCTTGAGGACCAGTTCCAGAACATGGGCGCACAGCTTGTGAAGGAAGTGGCATCGAAGACCGGCGACGATGCCGGCGACGGAACAACCACTGCCACCGTGCTCGCTCAGGCCATCGTGAACACAGGCCTGAAGAATGTGGCTGCCGGTGCCAACCCCATCGACATTAAGCGCGGTATCGACAAGGCTGTTGCCAAGGTGGTGGAAGCCATCAAGGCTCAGGCTCAGGAAGTGGGCGACGACTTCGAGAAGATTGAGAACGTGGCCCGCATCTCGGCCAACAACGACTCTGAGATAGGCCAGCTCATCGCCGAGGCTATGAAGAAGGTGAAGAAAGAGGGCGTAATCACAGTGGAGGAAGCAAAGGGCACCGACACCAGCGTAGATGTGGTGGAGGGTATGCAGTTCGACCGCGGCTACATCTCGCCTTACTTCGTGACCAACTCCGAGCGCATGGAGTGTGAGATGGACCATCCCTACATCCTGCTCTACGACAAGAAGATTTCTTCGCTCAAGGATATGCTCCCCATCCTCGAGGCAACCGCACAGAGCGGACGCCCATTGCTCATCATTGCCGAGGACGTGGATAGCGAGGCTCTTGCCACTCTCGTGGTTAACCGCCTGCGCGGCTCGCTCAAGGTGTGTGCCGTGAAGGCTCCCGGCTTTGGCGATCGCCGCAAGGAGATGCTTCAGGACATCGCAATCCTCACCCAAGGTGTGGTAATCTCGGAGGAAAAGGGCCTGAAGCTCGAAAGTGCCACCATCGACCTGCTCGGAAGCGCCGAGAAGGTGACTGTGAACAAGGAGAACACCACCATCGTGAATGGCGCGGGCGAGAGCGAGTGCATCGCCGAGCGTGTGGCTCAGATTAAGGCTCAGATTGAGACAACCAAGTCGAGCTACGACAAGGAGAAGCTCCAGGAGCGTCTGGCCAAGCTCGCAGGTGGCGTGGCAGTGCTCTACATCGGCGCACCATCGGAGGTGGAGATGAAGGAGAAGAAAGACCGTGTTGACGACGCACTGAGCGCAACACGCGCAGCCGTGGCCGAGGGTATCGTGCCTGGTGGTGGCGTGGCATATATCCGTGCAATCAAGAGCCTTGACGGCTTCAAGGGCGACAACGAGGACGAGACCACAGGTATCGAAATCATTCGCCGCGCTATCGAGGAGCCGCTTCGCCAGATTGTGGCAAATGCCGGTCTTGAGGGTGCAGTGATTGTGCAAAAAGTGAAGGAAGGCGAGGGCGACTTTGGCTACAATGCACGCACCGACCAATTCGAGAACCTCTTCAAGTCGGGCGTAATCGATCCTGCCAAGGTCACTCGTGTGGCTCTTGAGAATGCCGCATCAATCGCCGGAATGTTCCTCACCACCGAGTGTGTAATCGCAGAGAAGAAGGAAGAGAATCCTGCTCCCGCAATGCCTAATCCCGGAATAGGTGGCATGGGCGGCATGATGTGATTGCTACAACCTACGATAAACACAAAAAAGAGGCTTTCGGGCCTCTTTTTTTATGCTTGGCGGTGTGTGACCGGCCTGGGGAAGCGGAATATGATGGAGAGAGCCACCATAATTGCAAGGCAAGCGGGATAGTACATATATTCAACAAACGCAATGGGGGAGAGGCCTGAGAGTCCGGCTGCGAGAAGTGCTTGTGCGCCATAGGGAAGAATGCTCTGCACTATGCACGAACAGGTGTCGAGAATGCTTGCTACTTTGCGGGGGCGCAAGCCATAGCCATCAGCGATGCGCTTCGACAGTTCACCCACGGTAATGATGGCGATAGTGTTATTGGCAGTACACACATTCACCACGCTTACAAGCAGGGCAATGCTACCTTGCGCTCCGCGCGGACCGCTAATGTGGCGCGTGAGCCAGTTAATAATAAAGTGAATTCCGCCATTGTGCTTAATTAGCCCCAGTAACCCAGAGGCCAGTAGCGTGACCACAATGAGGTCGCCCATCCCTGTAATGCCTGTACCCATTGCGGCAAGCATATCTACTACACTTATGTCGGTGCAGGGTAGCGCAATCGCAACCGAGGTGACAATGCCGAGCATCAACACAATGAGCACATTCACTCCAATTGCAGCAGTGACAATAACCACAAGATAGGGAATGATGAGGGCATAGTTGTGACCTTCGGGAATCTGAATTGTGGCAGGCATTGTGCTAATCACTATATACACCAACAGTGTGAGTAACGCTGCCGGCAAGGCAATGAGTATGTTGGCGCGAAACTTATCGCTCATGCGGCAGTCCTGACTGCGCGTGGCAGCGATTGTGGTGTCGGAGATAAAAGAGAGGTTATCACCGAAAAATGCACCGCCTATCACCACGGCCACCGGGAATGCCGTATCCACGCCTATGTTGCCGGCTATCTCGGTGGCAAAGGGCGTGAGAGCCACTACTGTGCCCACCGACGTACCTATCGACACCGAGATGAAGCATGCTGAGACAAATATACCAGGAATAATAAGCTCGGCAGGCAGCGTCTGCAAAGCAAAAGCCACTGTGGCATCAATAGCTCCAATGCCCTTGGCCAGCGCAGCAAAGGCTCCCGCCAATATGAAAATCCAAATCATATAGAGTACACTGCCATTGGCGGCGCCGCGCGAAAAGAGGTCGACGCGCCCTGCCAAGCCCATGCCACGAGTGGTGAGTACAGCCCAAACCACAGCAAGTATGAACGCAACCGACACAGGCACCTTGTAGAAGTCGCCAACCCACAGCGACACACCAAGATAAAACACAAGAAATATCACGATGGGCGAAAGCGCAAGAATGCCTTGCCACGTGGTGAGATTATTCTTTTCTTCGGTCATAACAAAATTCCATTTTTTCTTCCTGCAAAATTAGTGAAAAATTAGAGGATTGTTTTCTTACTTTCGATATTTTATATTACTTTTGCCTACAAATGACAAAAAACTATTGAAGTCTATGGACCGAACATAGTTCATTTGCTTCACAATGGAATCTGAAAAAAATTACAATTTATGTTTCGACATTTTTTATCTTGCACAATAATATTTGCTTCGCTTTGTTCGGCAACTCCGGTTGCAAAGGCTCAAGACAGCACTCGATTGGCTCTCGACAGCATTGCTCGCGCTGTAAACAATGGATTTGACCCTACTAAATCCTACTCTTACAATACCTCACGCCGCGACTTCTACAAAATGCTATATGCCGGCGTTCCTCTTGTGGGAGCCGGTATAGCACTCCATTCATCGAATGAGAACTTCAAGAGTTTTCGCAATGAATATGCCAAGCAATATCACACCCACTACGATGACTACTTGCAATATTCGCCGGCCGTGGTGATGCTGGGCATGAAAGCCTTCGGTCTTGAAGGCCGAAGTTCGTGGAGCCGCATGCTTGTCTCCGATGCTTTCACCGTGGCTTTAATGGCAAGCATTGTAAATACCACAAAGCACACCGTGCGCGAACTTCGCCCCGACGGCTCCAACCGTCGGTCTTTTCCATCTGGACACACTGCCACTGCATTTATGTGTGCTACTATGCTTCACAAGGAATATGGTTACATTAGTCCATGGATAAGCATTGGAGGCTATGCCGTGGCTACCACCACAGGAGTAAGTCGCATACTCAACAACAAGCACTGGATTGCTGACGTGATGGCGGGTGCCGGCATAGGTATCCTTTCAACCGAGATGGGCTACTTCCTTGCCGACCTCATATTCAAGGGAACAGGGCTGCACAAGCACGAGTTGCCTGAGCGATATGGTCGATGGCATAAGCCTTCTTTCCTCGGTCTATCAGTTGGCTACAACCTTTCCGGCTCTAAGTTTAACACTCCATACGGACGCATTGGTACAAAGCTCGGTATCAACGCCGGCCTCGAGGGCGCCTACTACTTCAACCCTTATATTGGCGTAGGTGGCCGCATGAGCTTCGCCCACATGCCTCTCGAAATGAACCGCGAAGTGCTACCTCACGACCTGGAGATGAACTCAGGTAGTGCCGGACTCTTTCTTTCCTATCCATTCTCTTCGTGGGTGCACCTCAGTGCAAAGATGATGGGTGGATTCAATCACTTTTCAGGCTCCTCAATTGGCGATAACTACTCCATTGGCGGCAACAACACAGGCGTGTTCACCACAGGTATCTCGATAGTGATAATGGCAAGTCGTGCCTTCAATTTCCGCTTCTTCTGCGACTATTGCGTGACAAAATCATATATTACCGACACCTCGCGAAAGCTACACACCCTCACATCGGGTAGCACTTTAGGTGTGAATTTCTGATACTCTACAACCTTTCTGCCACATCTTATACCTCATTTATATAGTGAATCCACAAAAAAACATGTGATATAGTGTCTTTGTGCACACACTCCCATAAATTCCGCGAGTGGAAGAGTGCAAGACAGATGAAAATGCAAGCGACCCGCCGGGCTTCATGTCAGGCGGGTCGCTTTGTGTATCTCGAGTAGTAGAGATTAGGCTTTGTAGTTAGCTGCGTAATCCTCCTCTGTAAACTCGGTAATGAACTTGTGGTGACGTGTCACCTCGGCCTCGCCGAAGCGGACATACACATTGGCCGACTTGCTGAAGCATCCACAGCGAGTGGCATCTCCAATGAGCAAGTAGCCCATGATGATGTGTCCCGCCATTTCCACAAGGCGGCGTGCATGGAAGTCGGTGTACTCGGTGTTCTTCAGCGAAATGACGTTCTCCACGGCCTCAGCATAAAGTGCGGTCATGCCGGCAAGCTTCTCAAGAAGCGGCTTAAACTCTTCAGCATACTCCATCGCAGCATACTCGTTGATGCGGCTCAAGTAGGTGCCTGTGGTGACGTGGCGGATTGCCGCTACCACCTGAAGCTGTGTGGTTCCCTCATAGATGGAGGTGATACGTGCGTCGCGGTAGATGCGCTCGCATGCGTAGTCCTTCATGAAGCCCGAACCGCCGTGCACTTGCACAGAGTCGTAGGCATTCTGGTTGCAGAACTCACTGCCCATTCCCTTGGCAAGCGGAGTGAAAGCATCGGCGAGGCGGTTGTAGTATTTCATTTCGGTGCGTTCCTCCGGCTCGAGCTTGCGGTCGCGGGCGATATCCTCAAATGTCTTATACATATCCACGAAGCGTGTTGTCTCATAGAGCAGAGAGCGCGAGGCGTCGAGCTTGGCCTTCATCACTGCAAGCATCTCAGCAACTGCCGGGAACTCAATGATTGCCTTGCCAAACTGGCGGCGCTCCTGTGCGTAGGCAAATGCCTCGCGATAGGCGGCCTCGCTTACTCCCACCGACTGTGCGGCGATGCCAAGGCGAGCACCATTCATGAGCGACATCACATATTTTATCAAGCCGAGCTTGCGCGAGCCGCAAAGCTCTGCCTTTGCATTCTTGAACACCAGCTCGCAAGTGGGCGAGCCCTTGATACCCATCTTGTTCTCTATGCGGCGCACGGTGACGCCTCCGTCGTTGCGGTCGTAGATGAACATGGATAGGCCGCGGCCGTCGTGGCTGCCTTCCTCCGAGCGAGCAAGCACGAGGGCAATGTGTCCGTCGCCATTGGTGATGAAGCGCTTCACGCCATTGAGTCGCCATGTGCCATCGGCCTCATTGAAAGTGGCCTTTAGCATCACAGCCTGAAGGTCGCTACCGGCATCGGGCTCGGTGAGGTCCATGGCCATAGTCTCGCCGGCGCAAACACGCGGCAAGAAGCGCTGACGCTGGTCTTCGTCGGCAAACTCATAGATGGTCTCAGCACAGTCCTGAAGGCCCCAGATATTCACAAAGCTGGCATCGGCACGGCTCACCATGTCGGCAGCCATAATGTAGGGTACGAGCGAGAAATTAAGGCCATTGTAGCGGCGTGGGAGCGAAATACCCATCAGCCCGGCCTTTACGAGAGCATCGAGATTCTGCTTTGTGCCCTCGGCATACTCCACGCGGCCATCAATCACATGTGGGCCCTCGTGGTCAACGCTCTCGGCATTGGGAGCTACGATTTCACCCGAAATCTCACCTGCAATCTCAAGGACTTTCTCATAGGAGTCCATAGCGTCCTCGAAATTGATTGGAGCATAGTCGAATTTTTCACAATCGGCGAAGTTGCGTTCTTTCAACTCCACGATTCGGCGCATCAATGGGTGAGTGAGATGATGCTTCAGTGCTTTATTGTCGTTATAAAAATTAGCCATTTTCAGTGTGTGAGATTTACTTAGAGTTCTTTTTGTAATACTTAATGAGTTTGGGAAGCACGTCCTCAATATTGCCGGTAATCACATAGTCGGCAATAGTGTTGATAGGAGCGTTGGGGTCGTTGTTGATAGAGATAATGATAGAGCTTTCCTGCATACCGGCAATGTGCTGAATCTGTCCGGAGATACCGCAAGCGATATACAGCTTTGGGCGAACGGTCACACCCGTCTGGCCAATCTGGCGGTCATGCTCCACAAATCCTGCATCCACAGCGGCACGCGAAGCGCCTACCTCACCTCCAAGAGTGCTTGCAAGCTCAAAGAGCAGGTCGAAGTTTTCCTTGCTGCCCACACCGTAGCCACCTGCCACGATGATGGGCGAGTTCTTGATGTTCACTGCCGACTTCTCGATGTGGCGGTCGATGATTTTCACCACATAGCTTGCCGGATCCACATATTTGTCGCAGTCGAGATTGACTACCTCACCCTTGTAGTTGGCGTCGAAGATTTCCTTCTTCATCACACCCTCGCGCACTGTTGCCATCTGCGGACGGCAGTCGGGGTTGACGATTGTTGCCACGATGTTGCCTCCGAATGCCGGGCGAATCTGGTAGAGCAGGTCGGTGTACTCCTTACCGCTGCGCACGTCCTTGTGGTCGCCAATCTCGAGCGAGGTGCAGTCGGCAGTGAGTCCGCTGTGCAGGCACGACGAGACGCGCGGTCCAAGGTCGCGGCCAATGCAAGTGGCGCCCATGAGGCATACCTGCGGCTTAATCTCCTTGAAGAGATTAATGAGGATTGAGGAGTGGGGGAGTGAGGTATATGGATAGAGGCGTGCGTCTTCCACCTTATAGACTGTATCTACACCGTAGGGGAAAATCTGAGTCTCAATGCCTTCGAGCTTGTCGCCTGCAACTACAGCCTCCAGCTTCACGCCAAGGCGAGTGGCAAGAGTGCGGCCTTTGGTGAGGAGCTCAAGGCTCACATCGGCAACCTTACCATCCTCATATTCGCAATATACTATTAAATTATTTATATCTGCCATAGTGTTCTAATGTGTTGAGTTAAAGTGTGTTGGTGTGAGAATATAGGGTTATCCGATAGTGTGGTTGGCAATCAGGTCCTGAATGAGTTCCTCGATGGCTGCATCGTCGGCAGCCTCAATGCGCTTGCTCTCCTT
>JAQXTJ010000146.1 GCA_029219425.1 Bacteroidales bacterium | reverse complement strand
ATGATTGCCGACGGCATCACTCCCGTTCACTCAGTAGAGGAGCTCTACTCGAAGAATCAATATGTGTCGCTCCACATTCCTGCCACTCCGCAAACCAAGAAGTCGGTGACAAATGAGCTTATCAAGCTCATGCCAAAGAATGGCGTGCTTATCAACACCGCCCGCAAGGAGGTAATCGACGAGGATAGCCTTGCCGAAGCATTTGCCGAGCGTGCCGATTTCCGCTACATTGCCGACGTGAAGCCCGACAACGCTGTGGAGCTGAAGGAGAAATATGGCGACCGCATTTTCTACACACCCAAGAAGATGGGAGCACAAACTGCCGAGGCCAACATCAAGGCAGGCATAGCAGCTGCCGAGCAAGTGGTAGCTCACCTAAAAGATGGCTGGAACCGCTTCCAGGTGAACAAATAATACAGAAAAGAAGAGCATACAATTTCTTTTAATAAAGCATATCTCACGCCGTGTTGCGCTGAACAAATGGGTTCTCCGCAACACGGCGTGAGTCTTTTCCCGACACGTTTTGCATGCAATGGCGCAAAGCGTCAGAAGAGGCTTGTAGTAAATGCTCGCAAAAAGCAATCATGCGGGCAGTATGGCAGTGTTTCTGCACTCGTTTGTTGTAACTTTTCATAAGTTTTTACTGCACTCGGCATATCCAAAAATGAAAAACTTCGTTTTTCTTTTTGTTTCTGCACTCGTTTGTTGTAACTTTGCAAGAAATATATTCTTAGATAGCACTAATTGATGGATTATAAGTTATTAGCCACCGACAAGGCATGCAATGCACGCGCCGGATTAATCACAACGGCTCACGGTGAAATAGAAACACCTATTTTTATGCCTGTGGGCACCGTTGGCTCGGTGAAGGGCGTGCATTTTCACGAACTTGAAGACGACATAAAGGCTCAGATTATTTTGGGCAATACATATCACCTCTATCTGCGTCCGGGAATGGACATAATCGGCAAGGCCGGCGGACTTCATAAGTTCAATGGCTGGAAGCGTCCTATTCTCACTGACAGTGGTGGTTTTCAGGTGTTCTCCCTCTCGGCCAACCGCAAACTGAAGGAGGAGGGTGCATATTTCCGCAGCCACATCGACGGATCAAAGCATCTGTTTACGCCTGAAGGCGTTGTAGATATTCAGCGCATCATTGGCAGCGACATAATGATGGCACTCGATGAGTGCCCACCCGGCACGAGCGACTATCAGTATGCCCGCCGCTCGCTTGCGCTCACTCACCGCTGGCTTGAGCGCGGCTGGAAACGCTACAAGGAAACTGAGGGGCATTATGGCTATTCACAAGCATATTTTCCCATCGTTCAGGGCTGTGTGTATCCCGACCTTCGCCGCCAGTCAGCCGAGTTTGTGGCATCGCTTGGCGCCGACGGAAATGCCATTGGCGGACTTGCCGTGGGCGAGCCTGCCGAGAAAATGTATGAGATGATTGAGGTGGTGAATGAGATTCTGCCCACCGACAAGCCCCGCTACCTGATGGGTGTGGGCACTCCTGCCAACATACTTGAGGCGATAGAGCGAGGCGTTGATATGATGGACTGCGTGATGCCCACTCGCAACGGCCGCAACGGTATGCTATTCACCCGCCACGGCATTATGAACATGCGCAACAAGAAATGGGCCGACGATTTCTCACCTATTGAGGAAGATGGCGCATCGGAGGTGGACCGCATGTACACCAAAGCCTATCTGCGCCACCTCTTCGTGAGCCAGGAGCTGCTTGCCTTACAGATTGCCAGCATTCACAACCTGGCGTTCTACTTGTGGCTCGTGCGCGAGGCTCGCAAGCACATCATTGCCGGCGACTTCAAGGCATGGAAAGATGAGATGGTGGTAAATGTGACCCGGCGGCTTTGAGCTGTGAATTGATTTGTTACTTCTATTTTCAAAATGAATAATGAGATTCTTTAAGAAAAAGAATACTGCCGACACTGCCGACGCCGCTTCGCCCAAGAAGCCGCGCAAGCCACTTGTGAAGACGCTCGACCTCTACATCATACGCAAGTTCCTCGGGTCGTATGTCTTCTCCATCTTGCTGCTGCTTGCCATTGTGGTGATGTTCGATATCAACGAGAAACTCGATGCAATGCTCACCGCACCGCTGAAAGAGACAATTTTCGACTACTTCGTGAACTTCTTGCCCTATTTTGCCAACCAGTTCAGCCCTCTGTTCACATTCATCGCAGTGATATTCTTCACCTCAAAACTTGCCGACAACTCCGAGATTATTGCCATCCTGTCGAGCGGCGTGAGCTTCCGCAGGCTCATGGTGCCCTATCTTGTGTCGGCAGCGATAATAGCCTCGTTCTCATTTGTCCTTGCGGCCTATGTGATTCCACCATCGAATGTGAAGCGAATTGCCTATACCAACAAGTGGGTGAGCAACAAGAAGGTGGAATATGGCACCAACATACAGATGCAAGTGGCGCCCGGGGTGATTGCCTATATGTCGCGCTACGACAATGTGTCGAAGACGGGCTTTAAGTTCTCGCTCGAGCAATTTGAGAACAAGGTGATGAAATCTCGACTCACGGCACAGTCGATAAAATACGACACCTTGTATCGCTGGACGGTGCAGGACTATGTGATTCGCGACTTCAAGGGACTTCGCGAGACCATCACCAGAGGCTCAAAGAAAGACACCATCATAGAAATGGAGCCGCGCGATTTCCTTATTTCGAAGAACGACCAGGAGACTCTCACCAATGAGCAACTGAAGACCTATATTGACCGACAGAAAGCACGTGGAGTGGCCAACATCAAGGACTTTGAGATTGAACTCGAAAAGCGCTACGCCATGACCGGCGCGGCATTCATACTCACCGTGATAGGCATGTCGCTCTCGTCGCGCAAGGTGAAGGGCGGAATGGGAATCAATATTGGAATAGGACTGCTGCTCAGTTTTTCCTACATTCTGTTCTCCACGGTCACATCGTCGTTTGCCGTGTCGGGCTACACGTCACCCTTTGTGGCGATGTGGATTCCAAACGTGATTTACACCTTCATCGCCATCTACCTCTACCGGCGTGCCTCGATATGAGGCGGCATAGCACATCAAAAAAAAGGAAGGGAATCTCAGTGGATTTCCTTCCTTTTTTTGCCCCACAGGGCATTGGTGGAGGTGGAGGGGTTTGAACCCTCGTCCAAACGCGGAACCAATGGGCTTTCTACATGCTTAGTCGTGACTTGATTGTCGGCAACAGGCAGGATCTCGACTACCAACCTGAAACTTATCCTCTAAATCTCAACCCACAACCGAGGAGCATGCGGGTCTATTTCCGAATTTCTTAGCACCACCTTGTCGAAACGTCTCGGAACGGGGCAATCGGGTGATGTCTTGTCTCTGCCCACTGTGGCAGAGATTAAGCTGATCTACTATACTTCAATCAAGCAGCAAGAGCGTAGTTATTTTCGCCAGTTAAATTTTTGATGTCTGAGATTATAGAGCATTGCCATCATCGCTCTGCATGCTTACACACCGCTTCTACACGCTGTCAAAGCCATTCACCCCCATTGTGTGAATTGTGGATGCAAAGTTATGGCTATTTCAGGAACGGACAAAGTTAAATTTACTTAAATCTTCACTCTTAGTATCTCGTTGATGTCGGTGAGGTAGTTCTGGCTGCGGTGCTCGCACTTCACGCGCCATGGGCTGTGCGACTCGCCCTCTATGGCAAGGCGCATGCTTCGCGGCCCGTAGCGGTGGTTTAGGGAGTCGATGGCAGTCATCAGTGCGGCGCGCTCGGGGCGATTAGCCACGGTGTCGAAGATGTGAAGCTGGCATGGCGATGCAGTGGTGATGTCGGACAATTCCACACCGGCTTTCTTGTAGAGCACGCCGGGCTGATACAGACGGTCGAGTATCTTGAGTGCTGCGGCGGTTATCTCCATGGTGTCGGCAGTGGGCACGCCGAGCCTCACCGTGTCGAAGCCCACATGTTGTCTCAGGTCGTCGCGGAAGCTGTTGCTCATGATGAATACCGTGAGTTGACGTGCCTGCGACATCTGGCCGCGAAGGGTGCAGGCACAGCTTGCGGCGAAATGAGCCACCGACTCGCGCAGGGTGGAGATGTCGCCAATCATGTTGCCGAAGCTCCGGCTGGTGCGAATCGTCTGGCGACGCAGCATCTCGGATGTGTCGATGCAGGGATGTCCGTTAAGCTCCAGCCATGTGCGGTAGCCGGGCAGGTGAAAGTGGCTGCGCACCCATTGCCCGGACTTGTCGGCAAACTCGAGTGGCGACTGCACTCCAAGATAGGCGAGCCGGGCGAGCGTGCTGCGACCTATGCCCCAGACGTCGTCGAGCTTCGACAGGCTGAGAGCCTTGCGGCGTTTTGTGTCGTTGTCGATAACACACACCGAGCGGTATCCCTTGTATTTTTTTGCAAATTTGCTGCCTATTTTGGCGAGGGTCTTTGATGGGGCAACGCCCACGCTCACGGGAATGTCGGTGAAGAGTCGCACGCGCATTGCCACCTCGCGCATGAAGTCTTCGGGCGAGGCTATGCGGCTGTATCCATCGAGGTAGCAGAAGCTCTCATCGATGCTGTAGTTCTCAACGTGTGCCACACTCTTGCGCAAGATAGAGGTGACGCGACGCGACATTGCGGCATAAAGAGGCATATTGCCCGAGAATATATGCACTTGGTTGGCTTCGATGATGCCACGCACCTTGAAGATTGGCGTGCCACGGCTAAGCCCAAGCGCCTTGGCCTCGGGGGTGAGTGCCACTATGCAGCCGTCGTTGCTCGACAGCACGCACACCGGCTTGCCATTGAGCCCGGGATGGAACACTTTTTCCACCGAGCAGAAGAAGCTGTTGCAATCTACGAGGGCAATCATTGCAGGTGAAGGTTGTGGCCTGGCTATGCGCGGGGGCGATGAATGATGTAGGTGACCACTCCCCACACGTTGAAGCTGTCACCGGGGGTGATTTCAATCTCAGGGAAATCGGGGTTGGCCGGCACGAGCCATCCACGTCCGTTGCGTGTGTGCACATATTTTATTGTGTATTCGCCATTCAGCTCACACAGCGCCACTTCGTGCTCCGATGGGTTGCGGTTGCTCTTATCGACAATGAGGAGGTCGCCAGAGTGGATGTCGGCGTCGATCATTGAGTTCCCTTCCACGCGTATCAGATAGGAGGCTTCGGGATTAGGGCACAACATTCGCAGCAGCTCAATGTCCTGAGCCAGCTCGTCGTTGTCGAGCGGGACGGGGAAGCCTGCCACCACACTTATGTCGAAGTAGGGCAGGTGCAGCGGCTTCACCTCGGCAGCGTGATACACGGTGCCAACCGTGCGCATCTTGAGTGCCGTGGCGATGCAGCCTGTGATAAACTCGGTCTTGCTGGCACTTTGGTCGATGGCTTGTGCCACACTGCCGCCGGCCCGGAAGGCATATAGCCTGCTGTCGCCGCGCGGACGTCCGGCTCCCTGCCGCCGCCCGCCATGATTATGCTTTTCATTCTCCATGCCACAAAGATAGCAATATTTTTTGAAATCTGTATAACGTTTTTCAAAAAATATATGACTGCCTGATTCTCGTGTGACTACACGAAAAAAAGCGTCCCTTAGTGGCTGTTGAGCCATTCAGGGACGCTGAAATTTTGCGTAATTAAGATTATTTACTTGATGAGATATTGCGAGCTAATCGACTGGTTCTCATGCACGCGGCGAATTGTATCGGCAAACAGGCCTGCGATGCTGAGGATTGTCACCTTCTTGCAGTCCTTGTTGAGCGGGATGCTGTTGGAGAAAATCATCTCGGTGAGGGCGCTCTCGTCGATGCGCTGTGCTGCCGGGTCGCTCATAATCGGATGGGATGCGAGAGCACGCACCGAACGGGCTCCATTCTCCATCATGAGGTTGGCGGCCTTGCAGATTGTTCCGGCTGTATCCACCATGTCGTCAACGAGAATCACGTCCTTGTCCTGCACGTCGCCAATGATTGTCATGTTCTCAACCACGTTGGCCTTGGCACGCTGCTTGTGGCAGAGCACGAGGGGAGTGTTGAGATACTTGGCATAGGAGTTGGCACGCTTTGCTCCACCCACGTCGGGCGATGCGATAACCAGGTCTTTGAGCTTGAGCGACTGGATGTAGGGGATGAAGCACGACGAGGCATAGAGGTGATCGACGGGCACGTTGAAGAATCCCTGAATCTGGTCGGCATGAAGATCCATGGTGATGAGGCGGTCGATTCCGGCAGTGCTCAGGAGGTCGGCAACGAGCTTAGCGGCGATTGACACACGCGGCTTGTCCTTGCGGTCCTGACGCGCCCAGCCAAAATAGGGCACAACGGCGATAATCGACTTGGCCGATGCACGCTTGGCTGCATCAATCATGAGGAGAAGCTCCATAAGATTGTCGCAGTTGGGGAAAGTGGACTGGATTAGATAGACTTCACATCCTCGGATTGATTCCTCGAATGATACTTCGAATTCACCATCGGCAAAATGCTGAATGTTCATTTTGCCAAGTTCAACACCAAGTTCTTGGCAGATTTGCTCGGCTAAATACTGAGATTTAGTGCCTGAGAAAACCTTGAATGGGGTTACTGAGTCACACATAATGCTTTTATGTAGATTGGCTTTTGAAATTTTTTGCAAAGTTACGAATTTTTATGGAAATCCATACCATTTTATCCGGTTATTTTGCCTCGCTCTTGCCACTTTTGCCTTTTGAGCGAGAGAGGCGCAGCGGGGTGAGCTTCCACACCACTGCGCCATGAGCCTCAATATCGGTGTGGAATGGGGATTCGGTCTGCAATATGGCGGTGGTGCTGCGCTCACTAAGCAGCTCCACGGCGGTCACTTCGCCCTGCTTTATTCCGAGGCACTCGAAGGCATGTGTGGGAATGTCGATGTGGATGCTGCATGGCACGCTGTCGAAATTCACTGCAATGAGCAAGGTCTCATTCTTGTAGCTGCGCAGATAGGCAAACTGACGGTGAGGGTTGAGGTTGCCATAGTTGACATACATCAGGTCGAAGAAGCTTCCTTGCGCTATGGCAGGCTCGTTGTTGCACAGCAGCATCACTTTCTGGTAGGTTCGGCGCAGGTTGGTCTCGAATCTCGACAGGTGCTCATCGTTGCACTTGCCGCGATTGTACCAGCGGCGTACGGTGGGTATGCTCCAGTAGTCGAAGATGGTTGTTCGGCCGTCGCGTCCGCTGAATCCCTCGGAGTCGATGGCACGCTCGCCCAGCTCTTGTCCGTGATAAATCATCATGGGGCCTGTGGAGAATGTTGCGCTCACCACAAGCGAGGGAAGCACAAGCGAGGCATCGCCGGCATACTGCCACGAGGCAAAGCGCTGCTCGTCGTGGTTCTCGAGGAAATTGAGCATGTGGCCGGCGATTCCATCCACCGTCTGCCAGCAATTGGTGAGGCTTGCGGCCGACACGTTGTTGCACTGTATGCCACGCAGAGTGTCGTAGAGGTTCACCTTGTCGTAGAGGTAGTCGAATCCGCCATTATATATGTAGTCGCGATAGAGGTTCACGTCGTAGATTTCGGCGATAAACACCACATGTGGGTATTTCTCCTTCACCATAGGCACAGCCCACTTCCAGAATTGCACGGGCACCATGTGAGCCATGTCGCAGCGGAAGCCATCGATGCCCTTCGAGCACCAGTAGCGGAGGATGTGGAGCATCTTGAACCATGTGGAGGGAGTGGGGGAGAAGTGCTGAGTTCCGTCGCCATAATCTACGCCATAGTTGAGCTTTGCGGTCTCATACCAGTCGTTGCGTCCGGGGAAGGCGGTGAAACAGTCGTTTCCGGTGGCCTTGGCCGGAAACTCGCGGTAGGCTGTGTCGCCCTCGCCGAGATACACGTCGTGTGGAGCGAATTGCTGGCGGGGGATATAGTAGAAGTTGTTGCCGGGAGAGAAATGGAAAGTGGTGTCGTCGCCCTCACCAAGATCCTCAATGCCGGCCGGCTTGGCGTCGGAGCAGTATTGCCGCGCCACATGGTTGGGCACGAAGTCGATAATCACCTTCATTCCGGCATCGTGTGTGCGCTTCACGAGAGCCTCAAATTCTCCCATTCGGTTGGGCACATCCACGGCAATGTCGGGATCCACGTCGTAGTAGTCCTTGATGGCGTAGGGTGAGCCTGCGTTGCCCTTCACTATGTATCGGTTGTCGGGGCGTATGCCGTAGGCCGAATAGTCGGTGGTGGTGGCGTGCTCAATCACGCCTGTGTACCACACATGTGTCACGCCCAGGTCCTTTATTTTCGATAATACAAACTCATTGATGTCGTTCATCTTTCCCACGCCATTCTGAGCTATGGTGCCAAAGGGCACGCATGAGTCGCATTTGTTGGTGAACAGACGGGGGAAGAGCTGGTAAATGACCGGCTTGGTCGTTTTCGGTTCAGTCGGAGCCATTGTCTATATGTTATAAAAATTTATGCAGTTTTAATTGTTTGATTGTTTCTTCATATCCTTTCTCTGCTATTTCCCACATGGCTTTGATGCCGAACACCTTGTGATGGGCGATGCTGTCCATATCCACCACGAGGTCGCACAAAGCCTTGTCGGCATTGAGGTTGCTGCGCGATATCATCTTGTAGCTGCGCTGAGCCACTTCGAGGATCGAGGGCTGGAATTTTTCCTCGAGCACGAAAGGGCTCACGTTCACCCCAATAAGTATGTCGCATCGGTCGCGTATCACTGCCGATGGCAGATTGTGCAGCACACCGCCATCCACATAGTAGGTGCCAT
>JAQXTJ010000145.1 GCA_029219425.1 Bacteroidales bacterium | reverse complement strand
GTTTGCCACGCTGGCTTTCCGCTATGTGGGCATTGAGCTTGAGTGGCAGGGCGAGGGTGAGAATGAGAAGGGTATCGACAAGGCCACGGGCCGTGTACTTGTGGAGGTGTCGCCCGACTTCTACCGCCCGACTGATGTGGTGAACTTGTGGGGCGACCCGACAAAGGCTCGCCGCGAGCTGGGCTGGAATCCGCAGAAGACGTCGTTTGAGCAGCTTGTGAAGATTATGGTAGAGGCTGACATGGCGAAGGTGGCTGTGGAGCGTGCTTCCGACCATGTGCGCACGAATCTTGCTGAGTATCTGGAGAAAGGAATAGTGAAGTGAAACATTTGGAGGTGTATCAAAATTAGGAAATATCCACTTATGTAGGGACGCACCCTGGTGCGTCCGCCCACAGACATTTTTATTATAGTTTGATTATTAGGCTGTAACGCGGACGCACCGGGGTGCGTCCCTACTTCTAAATGTCATCAAACCTATATGATACAGCCTCTTGACTTTAAGTGCTTTGAACTATGGAGAAGAATGCTAAGATTTATGTGGCCGGACACCGCGGAATGGTGGGCTCGGCTATTGTGCGCGAACTGAAGCGCCAAGGCTACAATAATATTATAACCCGCACCCACGCCGAGCTCGACCTCACCCGTCAGGAGGCTGTGGAGCGGTTTTTTGCCGAGGAGAAGCCCGAATATGTGTTTCTTGCCGCAGCCAAGGTGGGTGGCATAGTTGCCAACCAGTCGGCTCTTGCCGATTTCATGTACGACAACATGATACTAGAGATGAATGTGATTCACTCGGCGTGGCAGAATGGCTGCCGCAAGCTGGAGTTTCTGGGCTCGTCGTGCATCTATCCGCGCATGGCGCCGCAGCCCATGCCCGAGTCGTGCCTTCTCACGTCGGAGCTTGAGAAGACCAACGAGGCTTACGCGCTGGCGAAGATTTCGGGCCTGAAGTATTGCGAGTTTCTCAACCGCCAGTATGGCACCGACTACATCAGCGTGATGCCCACCAACCTCTATGGGCCAAACGACAACTACCATCCCACTCACAGCCACGTGCTGCCGGCGCTCATCCGCCGCTTCCACGAGGCTAAGGAGGCCGGGCTGAAGGAGGTGACGTGCTGGGGCGACGGAAGTCCGCTGCGCGAGTTCCTCTATGTTGATGACCTTGCCAACCTGTGTGTGTTCCTGATGAACAATTACAGCGGCAACGAGACTGTGAATGCCGGAACCGGCAAGGAGCTTACTATCAAGGCTCTCACCGAACTTGTGGCCAAGGTGGTGGGCTATGAGGGCGAGATTAAGTGGGACACCTCGAAGCCCAACGGTACGCCGCGCAAGCTGCTCGATGTGTCGAAGGCCACAGCCCTGGGCTGGACCTACAAGACCGAGCTTGAGGACGGCATACGCCTGTCGTATGCGGATTTCCTGTCGAATCCCATGCGTGCCGAGCGATAAAACGACCAATCACCTAACAAAGATATAGCACACATAATGCAAATCATACTTCTTTCGGGAGGCTCGGGCAAGCGCCTGTGGCCCCTGTCGAATGATTCGCGCTCAAAGCAATTCCTGAAGCTGCTGCCGGCGGCCAATGGTGGGCGTGAGTCGATGGTGCAGCGTGTGCTGCGCCAGATAAATGAGTCGGGGCTTGCGTGTCCTGTGACGATAGCTACGAGCGCCTCGCAGAAGGATGCTATCATCAATCAGCTTGGCGAGGAGGTGAACGTTGTGACCGAGCCATGCCGCCGCGACACGTTCCCTGCCATTTGCCTCGCCACAGCCTATCTTGAGATGGAGGCGAAGTGTCCTATGGACGAAACTGTGGTGGTGATGCCCTGTGACCCCTACACCGAGGACCGCTACTTCCACACCATAGCACAAATGGCACGCGCCGTGGAGGCTCATGCAGCCGACCTGGTGCTGATGGGCGTGAAGCCCACCTATCCTTCGGCAAAATATGGCTATGTGATACCGGGTGACGAGACCGACGGCATCTACCGCGTGGAGCGGTTCACCGAGAAGCCAGATGTGCCCACCGCCGAGCGGTTTATCGCTCAAGGCGCGTTCTGGAACGGGGGTGTGTTTGCCTTCCGCCTTGGCTATCTTGTGGATATTGTGCGCCGCTACATGAGCTATGGCTCGTTTGCAGAGCTGCGAAACCGCTATGAGGAGCTTCCCAAGATAAGTTTCGACTATGAGGTGGCCGAGAAGGCGCAGTCGGTGGCAGTGATACCCTACGACGGCGAGTGGAAGGACCTTGGCACCTGGAACACGCTCACCGATGAGCTGCGCGACCACGGCGTGGGCAATGTGGTGATTGACGACAAGACCGAGAACACCCACGTGGTGAATGAGCTTGAGATACCCGTGATGTGCTTAGGCGTGAAGAACTTGGTGATAGCCGCCTCGTGCGACGGCATACTCGTGTCGGAGAAATCGCAGAGCGAGAACATAAAGCACTATGCCGACCGGCTGCTGCGTATGCCCATGTATGAAGAGCGTCGCTGGGGCGAATTTAAGGTTGTGAGCAGCAGTGAGTTTGCCGATGGCAGCCAGTCGTTCACCAAGCAGCTGCGCATTCAGGCCGGGAAGGAGATAAAGAACAGCGTGCAAGCCGACTTCGACAAGGTGTGGACTGTGGTTGATGGCGAGGGAGAGCTTGAGATGAATGGCATCACCACGGCGATGCACCGCGGAGTGACTGTGGCCATTGCCCGCGGCACTGCACACAGCCTCTGCGCCACCAGCGCCCTCACGATAGTGGAAGTGGAGATTGGAGGCAAGAGGTGAGAGCGGGAAATTTATTAGCGCTTATTGCGGAAGAAGGCTGTCACGATGGCGGCGCACTGTGATTCGAGAACACCCGGGGTGACCCGGGTTTTTTTGTGGAATGGGGCGGCGCAGAAGGTGTGATAGCCTTTTTTGTCGTCGGTTGCGCCATATACTATGCGCGAAATCTGGCTCCAGGCGAGTGCGCCGGCGCACATGAGGCATGGCTCCACGGTGACGTAGAGCGTGCAGCCTGTGAGGTATTTTCCGCCGAGGTAGGCGGCTGCCGAGGTGATGGCCTGCATCTCGGCGTGGGCTGTGACGTCGGTGAGCGTTTCGGTGAGGTTGTGGGCGCGGGCGATTATCTGTCCGTTGCACACAACCACAGCTCCGATAGGCACTTCATCGCGCTCGGCGGCAGCTTGAGCTTCCTGAAGAGCGGCGAGCATGAATCGCTCGTCGTCGTTACGGGGGATTATTTTTTCTTGCATAGGTAAGGGGTAAGAGGTTAGAGGGGGGCTGTTTTTGGATGCTGCGGTGGTGGGGGTTATTCGCGGAAATAGACTCGCTTCACGCGGGAGGAGATGGAGGTGAGTATCTCGTAGGGGATTGTGCCGCGCACGGCGGCAAGCTCTTCCACGGGGATATTGTTGCCGAAGATTTCCACCTGGTCGCCCACGGTGCAGGGAGCGTCGGTCACGTCGATCATGCACACGTCCATGCAGATGTTGCCCACCGTGGGGCAGCGGTGGCCGTTGACCCACATTGAGATTGCGCCGTTGCCAAAGTGGCGGTCGATGCCGTCGGCATATCCCACGGGGATAGTGGCGATGCGCGAGTCGCGGTGCAGCACTCCGTGGCGGCCGTAGCCGATTGTGGTACCAGCCGGCCATTCCTTGATGGAGATAATCACCGTGTGGAGCGACGACACGGGCTTGAGGGCATTCTCCGAGCCGTCGGTGGTGGTGGAGATGCCATAGAGGCCTATGCCGAGGCGCACGAGGTCGTGCTGCTGCCCGGGGAAGCGCACGATACCGGTGGTGTTGAGGATGTGGCGCTTTATGTGGTGTGTGAAGCCGCTTTGCAGAATCTCGCAGCACTCATCGAAGTAGCTGAACTGGCCGCGGGTGTATTCGTCCTGACCGGGCTCGTCGGCCACGCAGAGGTGTGAGAACACCGTGACCGGCTTTATCGCTTCCTGCGAGCGCAGGAGCTTCACCAGCTCGGTCAGTTGCTCCTTGATGAAGCCCAGGCGGTGCATACCGGTGTCGAGCTTTATGTGCACGGGATAGTTGGTGATGCCATATTTCTCGGCCTCGTGGATTAGCCGGCGGCAGGCCTCGATGCTGAAGACCTCCGGCTCCAGGCGATAGGAGAACATAGCCTTGTAGTTGACCACGCTGGGGTTCAGCACCATGATAGGCATTGAAATGCCGGCTTTGCGCAGGTCCACCCCCTCGTCGTGCACGGCCACGGCGAGATAGGCGGCACCGGCGTCTTGCAGCGTCTTTGCCAGCTCGTAGGAGCCGGCGCCATAGCCCGATGCCTTCACCATGCACACGATGCGGCATGGCGGAGTGATGCGCGAGCGGAAGAAGTTGTAGTTGTGCACCAGGGCATCGAGGTTCACCTCGAGAACCGTCTGGTGCTGCTTTGCCTCGAGCATATCGGTGATTCGGGCGAAGCGGAACTCAGGAGCGCCCTTCACGAGAATAAGCTCGTTCTCGAAGTCGCTGGGCGACATCTCGGCGAGAAAATCATCGGTCGAGGAGAAGAACCGGGCATCGTTGCCGAAGAGGTAGGAATACTCGGTGATTTCGCTGCCAATGCCGATGATGCGGCTCACATTCTTGTGGGCGAGGAGCTCGGCCACGTGCTCATAGACGGCATCGGTGGGCATCGACTCGTGCATCACATCGGAGAGAATTACGGTGGTTGAGGTCATGGGTGTGGAGCGGCGCGAAACGAAGTCGAGCGCCGGGGCAAGCGAATTGAAGTCGCTGGTGTAGCTGTCGGCAATGACGAGGCAGTCGTTCACGCCCTCAATCACGTTGAGGCGCGTGCCCACGCGGGTGAGGCGAGCCATGCGCTCTGCGATAGCCTCGGGACTTAGTCCGAGGAAAGCAATCACGGCGAGGCAGCACACAGCGTTGCCAATGTCGGAGTCATCGACAAAAGGCAGGTCGAGCTCGGCAGGCACTCCCATGTAGGTATAGGCGATGTGTGTGCACCGGTCGTGCTTGTCCACGTCGCTGATGAAGAGCGGCGCTTCGGGGTCGGTGCGCGACCAGGAGATGTCCTGGGCAATGGAGGCGATAGGCTCCATGGTGGCGGCGATTGTGGCATCGTCGTGGTTATAGACGATGCAGTCGCAGGCAGTGAAGAGCGAAGCCTTCTCCTGCGCCTTTGCGGCCTTAGAGGGGAACCCCTCGCTGTGCTCGCGTCCAAGGCAGGTGAAAACGCCTATGGTTGGGCGAATCATGTCCTGGAGCGTAGCCATCTCGCCGGGCAGAGAGATACCGGCCTCGATGATGGCGAGTGAGGTGTTTTCGTCGATTTCCCAGAGGGAGAGAGGCACTCCAATCTTGCTGTTGAAAGAGCGCGGGCTGCGCACGATGCGGTAGTCGTCCTTCAGCAGCTGGTAGAGCCATTCCTTCACCCACGTCTTGCCGCGGCTGCCGGTGATTCCAATCACGGGGATGCGGAAGCGGCGGCGGTGATAGGTGGCGATGGCGTGGAGGGCCGAGAGCGTGTCGGGCACGACAAGGAAATTGGCGTCGCCAAGCTCTTGCGGCACGCGGTCGAGAGTCTCGACCACAAAGTTGCGCACGCCGCTCTCATAGAGCGAGGCGATGTAGCGGTGGCCGTCGTTGCTGCCGGTGCGAATGGCGAAGAAGAGTGTTTCCTCGGGGAAAGTGAGGGAGCGGGAGTCGGTGAGCAGGTAGCTCACAGTGGCCTTGTCGTCGCCAAGGGCCGACGGCTGGATGTGGAGAATCTGTGCAATTTCCTTGATAGAGTATTTCATAGCCCAAAGAATTTTTTTGATGCGGCGGGAGGCTTCATTGCCCCCGGCTGCAAATGTGCTGCAAATTTAAGTAAACTATCTGATAAAACCCACAACTTGGCAGGAAAAAACGACAAGTGGCTGTGGCAAGGCTGAAGGGGGGGGAGGCTCGGCCCCTGGACGGGGCCGTGATTTCTTGGATAATAAAAAAAAGTATCCGGGGCATCACTGCCGCAGATACTTCTAACGATTTGTCTTACTTAATTATAGTGGTAATTATTCTATCAGAACTTTTTGGAATCGTAACAGTGCTACTTTCGTTGCGCAACAAAGTTAGGCTATTTTTTACATATATCAAAATTTATGGAGAAAAAACGATAAAAATTAGCAATTTTTGTGTATTTGGGTGCTTAAAAATGCGATTAGGCTGTTGTGGAATGTAACAAAAATGCTTACTTTTGCAATGAGCAAAGAGCCGAGAGCTTTGAGCTTGCCAATATCGTAGGATATGATTTTCCATAATTCATATCGGATTACAACTCGAAAAAAACAATAAGCTATGACTAAAGAGGAACGCCATGCCCTAATAATGGACATGCTCATAAAGCAGAATTCTATTCTTGTGACCGACCTTAGCGACCGTCTGCAAGTGTCGTCGGTAACCATTCGCAAGGATCTGACCGAGCTGGAGCGGGCTAAGAAGCTCTATCGCAGCCACGGCCGTGCCATCCTTATCAATCCTTATATCAACAATCGCAACGTGAACGTGAAGGAGAAGCTGTGCATCGATGAGAAACGCCTCATTGGCAAGGTGGCAGCAAGCATGATCGCCCGCGACGACTCCATTCTCATAGCATCGGGCACCACAGTGCACGCGCTTGCCCGCTGCATCCAGCCCGACCACCGACTCACGGTGATTACGGCCTCGTTGCAGGTGTCGGAGCACCTGGCAGGCATGGAGAATGTGGATATCATCCAGCTTGGCGGAATGTTGCGCCACAGCAGTCTATCGGTGGTGGGCAGCTACTCCGAGCAGATTCTACAGAATTTCTATTGCAGCAAGCTCTATCTTGGAGTTGACGGCATCGACCTCGACTTTGGCATCACCACCACCGATATGCGCGAGGCGCATCTCAATCAGGCTATGATGCGCACAGCACAGAAGACCATTGTGCTTGCCGACTCCACCAAGTTTGGCCGCAGGGGCTTCAGCAAGATTGCCGACATGGACGAGGTGGACCTGATTATCACCGATGCCAATCTGCCCGACTCGGTGGCTCAGCGACTTGAGGAGATGGGAATTGAGGTGCTTGTTGCCACTGAGACCCTTGCATCGGTGCCTAAAGAATAGCACTCCTTTCTCCCGGGGGTGGAAAAAATAAAAAAAAGACTTGTCTTGCAGTGACGCACCCTGATGTGTCTGCTCGCGGCCACTTGTGTAATCGGCTGATTGTGTGGTGCTAATGTGGACGCACCGGGGTGCGTCGCTGCATAAAAAAAATTATCTTACCGGATTTCGATATCGTGGAGAGGCAGTGGCTCCACCCCCCCCCCGGCGCGGATGCCGGGGGCATCGCTGTGGGTGGGATGATGCAAAAAATCCTGAACGGCGTTTTGCTGTTCAGGATTTCTTGGTGACCCCGGAGAGGCTCGAACTCTCGACCCAATGATTAAGAGTCATTTGCTCTACCAACTGAGCTACGGAGTCAGGTTGTTTTCGTTTTACGGTTGCAAAGGTACGCATTATTTTTGAATTGGCAAGCGTTTTCGCAATTTTTTTTTCAAAAAAAGCGATTTTTTTTGATTTTTCTCCGAAAAATGGGATTTTTTGCCCTTTGAATGGGTGAAAATGGGCTTTGGAGCGTGCAATTTTGCGAGAAAAAAATGTTTGTGTAGGGGAGAGGGTGCAAAAAAATTCTTGGGGAGAACTGCGCTTGCAGTGGCGCGTTTTCCCCAAGAATTTTTTTGAAGGAGGAGGCTATGTGGTTATTTGGCCATCAGCTCATCCACTGTCTTCTCCAGCTCTTCACCCTGAAGACCGCGGGAGAGGATTGTGCCGTCGGCTGCGATAATCATGATGTGCGGGATGGCGTTGAATCCGTAGATTTCGCTGGGCACTTGCTGGGCATCGACAATCTGGTTCCACTCAATGCCGAGGTCGGCAGCCACGCGCTGAGTGTCCTCGAGTTTGTCCCACACAGCCACGCTAAGCATAGTGAGGCCTTTGCCATTGTACTTGCCATAGATGTTCTTGAGCGAAGTCTCGATTTCGTGGCGGCAGGGGCCGCACCAGCTTGCCCAGAAATCGACCACGAGGATACCGTCCTTGCCCACATAGTCGCTGAGCTTTGCCTCTGTGCCGTCGGGCTGCTTCACAGCGAAGTCCACATATTGCTTGCCCTCGCCGGTGGTTTCGAGCTTGTCGTACATTTCGATGAATCCCCTGATGCGCTTTGAGTTTTTCACTACGGGCGAAGCCTCATCTACTATTTTCTTACACTCGTCGGCGCTGAGGTCGGCCATCTGGAGGTAGTTGAAGAGGGCATAAACGCCCACAGTGTTGTCCCGGTTGGCCTCATATCCCTCTTTGAGCACTGCGATGGCAGCTCCCATGTCGTTGGCTTGGGCAGCTTCGCTTGCTTTGTTGAACATAGTCTCCATCACGGTGTTGAGCGGAGCGCCGCCGGTGATAGCGCCGTTCTCGGTGTTGATTTCGATTTTGCCCGGCTCGAGGACAAACATGATGCGCATGTCGCCCGACTTGATTGTGGCGACCACCGGGGTGTCGATTACGCCCTCGAGGTGGAAGCACTTGTTGGCCACGGTCATGCTGTCGATGGTGTCGCCGTTGTCGTAGTTGCGGATGTAGAGAGTGGTGCCGTCCATGCTCGAGTCGGCACAGGTGCCCACAATCTCATAGCTGTTGCTGCCGCACGACACGAGCATGGCGGCAGCGCTGATGAATGAAAGGATTTTTTTCATAGCTGCGAAAAAATTGTTTTTTTAATTTAATAATAATATTGAGATTTATAGTTATCGCTTAATCGTGAGTGAGTCGAGGAGAGAGTCGTCGTCGAGGGCGAAGGCGCGGTAGGTGAGGGAGATGTTGTCGAAGTCGATTACCTGATAGGTGCGTCGTCCGGCGATGATTTTCAGCCCCTCCTCCGGCTCGCGCGAGGGATAGGCCTTGGGCGACATGAAGCTCACCACATACACAGGCAGCCCGTCGTTGCGTCCCGAGGAGCGCATATATCCGTGCTCGTGCCCTTGCAGCACCAGGTGAGCGCCATATCGCTCGAGCAGCGGTCGCACAATGTTGCGAATCACCACGTTGTTGCGGCCGCGGCGCACGGAGTGGATGGGGTGGTGCATCATCACCACTTTCCATCGGCTGCCGGCATCGGCGAGAGTGCGCTCGAGCCAGGTGTGAGTGCCTGTGGCGGTGAGCACGTCGCTGATGCCATTGGTGTCGATTACGATGAAGCGCATTGTGGGCGTGTCGAAGAAGTAGCTTTTGCCACGGGCGGTGGGAGCACCATTTGGCGGATAGGAAAAAGTGTGGGTCCATCGGGGGTCGATGGTGGGGTAGAGCGACTTTATGTAGTCGTGATTGCCAGTGGCTACGACCAAAGGCACGGTTGCCGCCACATCGTGGGCGGTGGAGAAGAAGTAGTTCCAGTATTTATCCACCGGAGCCTCCACGAGATCGCCGGCGCAGGCCCAGAAGTCGGCATCGTGGTACCGCTCATAGAGCTTGGAGAGCCATTGTCGCGACTCGCCGCCAATGGTGTCCTGCACGTCGCCGAAGTAGAGAAATCGCCTGCTTCCCGAGCGTCCGGGCATGGAGAAAGAGTGCCACTGCGAGGCGTGTCCGGCGGTGATGGCGCGGTAGGAGTAGGACTCTCCGGGCTTCAGCCCGGTGAGGCAGGCGTGATAGAAAGCGTCGCTGCCCGCGCGGCTCCGCACCACGCAGCCGGTGGCGGCAATCACGGCGGTGTCGGCACAGTGAGCGAGCTCGAGTGAGGAGCAGGCAGTGTCGGAGCCACAGCGCCACGACACGGTGCGCTGTGTGAGGAAGTCCTCACCGGGAGTGAGGGTGATGCGCCCGGGCGCCAAGGCAGTGGAGAACTCCACCTCGGGCACGTTGCCAAACCACGCCCTCCAGCGGCTTCTCACCCACAGGGCCAGTGCGGCCACCACAGCCACAGCCAGCAAGATTTTCCATATTCGTTTCATCGAGTGTGCAAAAAATGTAGTGTGTTGCAAACTTACAACAATTTTCTAAAACATAGGCAACTTTGGGCCAATTTCTTTCTTAAAGAATGTGCAAAAGGTGGGTGTGGAGAACTATTGAGGCTCCATATAAATGAAGGAGGGTGTGTCAAAATTCGGTTTGATAATATTTTGACACACCTTCCTTCATTGGTGAGGTGAAGGGCGGTAGGTTTATTCCTCCACTACCTCAAAATCGTCCTTGCCTACGCTGCAAAGGGGGCAAACCCAGTCGTCGGGGATGTCCTCAAATGCTGTTCCGGGCTCGATGCCACCTTCGGGGTCGCCCACTTCGGGGTCATAGACCCAACCACAAACCTTGCAAATATACTTCTTCATAGTTGCGTGTGTTTTGATGTTGTTGAAATTAATGTCTTTTTATTGTTTATTACGCACCGGGTGAGGCAAAAGTTCGCCTCACGGTCGGTAATTCCGGCGTAAAGGTAAGCAAAATTTTGGGTTATTCACGATGTTTGCACATAATTTTTTCGGGAATGTGGAAAGAATGTTTTGGTTTTGAGAGGTGGTTTTAGTAATTTTGTTGGCGGAAACAGCAAAAAAGATTAATTCGTTTTTTTTTGATTATGGCAAACGACAATAGCACTACATATTCTTATCGCAGCGATGAGCCACGCCGGTTCACGCCCAAGCCGCAGCACCAGCCGCAGATTGTGAGCGAGACAGGGAAACTGCCGCCCAACGACACCGAGCTGGAGGAGGCTGTGCTCGGGGCACTGATGCTCGAGAAGGACGCCTACACGGTGATTTGCGACATACTGAAGCCTGAGAGCTTCTACGACGCGCGTAACCAGAAAATATATGAGGCTGTGCAGGCGCTTGGCGCGATGCAGCGTCCCATCGACATGCTCACCGTCACCGAGCAGCTTCGCCTCAATGGCACGCTTCAGGAAGTGGGCGGCGCTGTGCGCATATCGGAACTGACGGGGCGAGTGTCGTCGGCGGCCAATGTGGAGTATCATGCCCGCATCGTGGCGCAGAAGTATCTGGCGCGCGAGCTCATCAGCTTTTGCTCGGGGGTGCTCGAGAAGTCGTTTGATGAGTCGAACGACGTGGATGACCTGCTGCAAGAGGCCGAGGGCCGCCTTTTCGAAATCACGCAGCACAATGTGAAGAAGGACGTGACGCAAATCGACCCCGTGATTAGCGAGGCGATAAAGAAGATAGAGGACGCATCGAACCGCGAGAGCGGCCTCAGCGGACTTGAGACGGGCTTCCACGACCTCGACAAAGTGACGTCGGGCTGGCAGCCGAGCGACCTCATCATCATTGCCGCGCGTCCGGCGATGGGAAAGACGGCACTGGTGCTCTCCATGGCCAAGAACATGGCGGTGAACTACAACATTCCCATTGCGGTGTTCTCGCTCGAGATGTCGAACCTCCAGCTCGTGAACCGCCTCATCTGCAACGTGTGTGAGATTGAGGGCGAGAAAATCAAGAGCGGACAGCTCTCGCGCTTAGAGTGGGACAAGCTCATGGGGCGAATAAAGCAGCTCTACTCGGCGCCGCTCTACATCGACGACACACCCTCGCTCTCGGTGTTTGAATTGCGCACGAAGGCTCGCCGCCTGGTGCGCGAGCACAACATACAGATGATAATCATCGACTACCTCCAGCTTATGAATGCCAGCGGAATGAAGTTTGGCAGCCGCGAGCAGGAGGTGAGCACCATTTCGCGCTCGCTCAAGCAGCTTGCCAAGGAGCTGTCGATACCGGTGATTGCGCTCTCGCAGCTCAACCGTAGTGTGGAGAACCGAACCGACGGCAAGCGACCGCAGCTCTCCGATCTGCGTGAGTCGGGAGCGATTGAGCAGGATGCCGACATTGTGTGCTTCATTCACCGCCCGGAATACTACACCAAGTCGAGCGAGGACGCCAGCGGCAACGACATTCGCGGCCTGGCGGAATTTATCATCGCCAAGCACCGCAGCGGCTCGGTGGGCGACGTGAAGATGCGATTCCGCGCCCAGTTTGCCCGCTTCGAGAATTGGGACGAGAACTACAATCTGGTGCAGAGCACCTACGAGTCGAAGCTCTCGGGCGACGGTGCCGATGCTCCTGCCACTGCCGATGGGTCGCCGCTGCCACCGCCACCGCCCGGCGAAATACCGATTCACGGCGCCGACTTCCTGATGGACAGCAACGACACTCCCACGCCCTTCTGAAAAAATGAGGTGAGAGGATGAGTTGTGTTGGCGTATTTTTTTTTTGAGATAAATGTTGAATAAAATGAGATAAAGCTATGCCATATTTCTCAGTGATAGTGCCGGTGTATAACCGCATTGATGAGGTGCGCGACTTGCTCGCGAGCCTCGCAGCCCAGAGTGAGGGCGACTTTGAGGTGGTGATTGTGGAGGATGGCTCCACGCTGCCTTGCAAGGAGGCTGTGGATGCCTATGCCGGCTGCCTCGCCATACAGTATTACCACAAGAGCAACGAGGGGCGCAGCATAGCCCGAAACTATGGCATGGAGCATGCCCGGGGCGACTATTTCGTGTTTTTCGACTCCGACTGCGTGATTCCGCCCGACTACTTTGCCACCCTAAAGGCTGCTCTCGACGCCGACTACACCGACTGCTTCGGCGGCCCCGATGCGGCTCACGACAGCTTCACCGACGTGCAGAAGGCCATCAACTACTCCATGACGTCGTTTCTCACCACCGGCGGCATTCGCGGCGGCAAGGTGAAGCTCGAGAAATTCGTGCCGCGCTCCTTCAACATGGGCTACTCGCGCCGCGTGTGGGAGAAGATAGGTGGTTTCCGCGAGATGTTCTCCGAGGACATCGACATGAGCACCCGCGTGCGCAAGGCCGGCTTCTCGATAAGGCTCATCCGCGAGGCATTTGTGTATCACAAGCGGCGCACGTCGATTGCCAAGTTCTGCCGCCAGATTTATGTGTTTGGAATGTCGCGCATCACGCTCAAGCTGCTCTATCCCGACTCGCTCAAGCTGGTGCACTGCCTGCCGGCAGCTTTCGTGCTTGGCTCGGCAACGATGATTGCACTTGCCTTGCTGTGGAAGTGGTGGGCAATACTGCCGCTTGCCGCCTACCTTGTGGCGGTGTGGCTCACTGCCATTGCCTCCACGCGCAGCCTGAAGATAGGCACCCTGTCGGTGCTCACCAGCGTGATACAGCTTGGCGGCTACGGCGCGGGCTTCATCAAGGCCTTTGTGTGGAAAATCCTCTTAGGCCACGGCCGCAACATTGAGGAGGAAATAGAGATACGCCGAGGAAAATAGTCGCAGCCATGGAACAGCCGAAACAGCAGCCCACCGTGGCCTACTCTCGAGCCATGAAGGACCTCGCAGCCGAAGAGATGCCGCGAGAGAAAGCTCTGAAGCATGGCTTTGAGGTGCTCACCGTGCCCGAGCTGATGGCCATACTCATTGGCAGCGGCTCGCGCGGCGAGAACGTGATTGACCTGTGCAAGCGCATCCTTGGCGACTGCGACGGCCGCCTCAGCACCCTCGCACGCCTCACTGTGCCCGACCTGGTGAACAACTATCGTGGCGTGGGCGACGCCAAGGCACTAATCATCCTTGCAGCCCTCGAGCTGTCGCGCCGCTACCACAGCGAGAACTTCGAGGAGCTGCCACAAGTGACCAGCAGCAAGGCGGCGTTCAACTGCCTTCCGGCGAAGCTCGGCGACCTGCCCCACGAGGAGTTCTGGATTCTCACGCTCAACCGCGCCAAGCGCGTCACCGGCAAGTACCGCATCAGCCAGGGCGGCACGGCGGCCACCGTGGTCGATGTGAAGATGGTGATGAAAAAGGCCATAGAGCATCTTGCCGACGGCATCATCGCCGTGCACAACCACCCCTCCGGTTCCACCTATCCCAGCGGACAGGACGATGAACTCACCTACCGATTGCGCGAGGGTGGCAAACTGCTTGGCATTGAGGTGGTTGACCACATAGTGGTGGCTGGAAAAAATTACTACAGCTATGTGGATAATTGCCGCTGATGCCGAAAATATTGCTAAATTTGCTGACGTAATCAGAGTATTTTACTACTATCTAATGTTGCACAAGATGTATTTTCGGAATATCTTTGCGCCAAAAGAAATATTAATTATCAGTAACTATGGGAAAGATAGCAAACAACCTCACTCAACTCATTGGCAACACGCCTCTTCTTGAACTTGCCCGATACAATGCAGCCCTTGGGCTGCCGGCCTCGATAATAGCGAAACTCGAATACTTCAATCCTGCCGGCAGCGTGAAGGACCGCATAGCCCTCGCGATGATTGAGGATGCCGAGCGCAGTGGCGCACTGAAGCCCGGCGGGACGATAATTGAGCCTACGAGCGGAAACACCGGTGTGGGCATTGCCATGGTGGCTGCCGCCAAGGGCTACAAGGCAATACTCACCATGCCCGACTCCATGAGCCTTGAGCGCCGCAACCTGCTCAAAGCCCTCAGTGCCGAGCTGGTGCTCACTTCTGGCGCCGAGGGCATGAAAGGCGCCGTGAACAAGGCTGTGGAACTGAACAAGGCTACGCCCAACTCGGTGATTCTGCAACAATTTGAGAATCCGGCAAATCCTGCCATCCACACTGCCACCACTGCCGAGGAAATATGGCGCGACAGCGATGGAAAGGTGGATATATTTGTGGCAGGCGTGGGCACCGGTGGCACTGTGAGCGGCACCGGCGCGGGGCTGAAGGCTCACAATCCTGCCGTGAGGGTGGTGGCTGTGGAGCCTGCCGCATCGCCGGTGCTCTCGGGCGGACAGCCGGGCCCGCACAAGATACAGGGAATAGGAGCCAACTTCGTGCCGAAGAACTATAATGCCGAGGTGGTGGATGAGGTGCTGCAAGTGCCCAACGATGCGGCCATACTCACCAGCCGACTGCTGTCGCGCCACGAGGGGCTTCTTGTGGGCATCTCGGCAGGGGCTGCGGTGTGGGCTGCCACACAGCTCGCCAAGCGCAGCGAGAATGCCGGAAAGCGCATTGTGGCGCTTCTCCCCGACACGGGCGAGCGCTACCTATCGACGGTGCTCTATCAATTCGAGGAGTATCCGCTGTGATGCCTGCAATGTGTGTGGGGGCGGAGGATGCGCTGTCAAGGGCTTTTTGCGGATAATACGCATTCAGGGGTATGCTCAAAAAAATAAATTTTGGGCACACCGCTTTCGATTTGCGCAAATTTTGGTAACTTTGCGGAAAAATTAATTAATATGAGGCAGAAGAGTAACCACAGCAACGCGCGACGAGGCTCGCGCCCCGACAACATACGCACCTGGAAAATCGACGCCCCCGGCACTCTGCTCGAGGTGGCCCAGCGCATTCTATCGGATCACACCCCCACCAAGGTGAAGTCGATGATGCGCCACCACCAGCTGGCCGTGAATGGCATGCCCACCTCGCAATTCGACTTCGAAGTGAAAGCCGGCGACGAGTTTGCGGTGAATTTCGACCAGTCGTTCCGCGTGTTCAAGCACCCGAGGATTCAGCTTGTGTATGAGGATCAGGACGTGCTTGTCATCAACAAGGGCTATGGTGTGCTCTCGATGGGCACCGACTCGGTGAAGACTGGCACCGCCTACTCGGTGATGCGCGAATATGTGAAGTATCACAATCCTCGCGCACAGGTGTTTATCGTGCATCGTCTCGACCGCGACACGTCGGGCCTGATGATGCTTGCCAAGAGCCGCGAGGCTAAGGACGCGATGCAGCACAACTGGAACAACATGGTGCTGAGCCGCAAGTATGTGGCTGTGGTGGAGGGCATGGTGGAGCAGGAGGAGGGCGTGGTGCGCAGCTACCTCGCCGAGAACTCGCAATATGAGGTCTATTCCACCGACGATGCCTCGAAGGGGCAGCTTGCCGTGACTCGCTGGCGCCGGCTTGCCGCTGCCGGCGGCTACTCGCTCATGGAGCTTGAGCTCGACACCGGCCGCAAGAACCAGATTCGCGTGCACATGAAGGACCTTGGGCATCCCATTGTGGGCGACCGCAAATATGGCGCACAGAGCAGCCCTATTCACCGCCTGGCGCTCCATGCACAGACGCTTCGCTTTGTGCATCCCATCACACGCCACGACATGAATTTCACCACCCCCATCCCGGCACGGTTCCGCTCGCTGCTCTCGCGCCGCGATGTCGATGAGGATTAGACCAGTGCACCATGCCACACACTCTGTGGCCACTCCGACTTGTGGGAATAGCGTGGATTGGCCGGCACAAATACACATAAAAATATCATCGGGAGTAAATTTCTCTCGATGATATTCATTTTTGTGGATTTTTTTACTAACTTTGCCACCATCAACGCTTTTTTTGCATCAAAATGACATCTCAATCGAAAGAAGAGGCGCATTTTTATACATCAGTTTACTTAATTTAACTAAACTAAATAGGAATTAAACTTGTAGTCATTTTAGTTTTATGAAACGTTTTCTACTACCCGTAATTGGAATTCTGGCAAGTTGTGTGCTGGCTATGGCGGTGGGAAGCTCTGCTTCATCGTCGATTCCTGCCTCGCAGCCAGTGAGCGGCGCGCCAGCCGCAAGCACCAGGGCTTCGCTCGCCGACTTTGAGGGCGATGGCACTGAGGCTTCTCCGTATCTCATTCAGTCGAAGGCCGACCTTATTCGTCTTTCGCAACTCTCGTGTACCGACAATCCTGCCGACCTCCCCGACTATGGCGGCTCGCTCAGCTCTTTTGCCGGAACCTACTTCAAGATGACTTCCGACATCGACCTGGAGTACAGCACCGACTTCCGTGGCATCTCCAGCACCACCAACAGCACAGTGTATGCCAAAATCAAGTTTCAGGGTATATTCGATGGCGACGGCCATGCCGTGAAGCGCATGAAGGTGGGCACAGTGACCTGGGGCACACGTCCCGAGGACTCCACCACCGGCATAGGCATGCTCAAAAATTCCACCTCGAAGGCACAGGCGGCTCTCTTCGGCGTGCTTGGCACCGGTGCGGTGGTGAAGAATGTGGTGATTGCCGCCGACTGCCAGATTGAAGGCACCAACTTCGTGGCCGGAGTGGTGGGCGACGGAGGCAAGAGCGGCGCGACAATTGAGAATTGCCGCAACTATGCCGCAATCACCGGATATGGCCAGAATGTGGGCGGCATTGTGGGCTATCAGAATGGCGCCACAGTGCGCGGCTGCTTCAATGCCGGCACCATCACCTCGGGCATCTTCTATGCCGGCGGTATCTCGGGACAGGCTTTAGGCACAATAGAGGATTGCATGAATGTGGGCGACGTGCGCGTGATAACAATCTCGCAGGAGAGCTGCCCATGGCTCGCCGGCGGCATCGTGGGCCGCACCACAAAGACCATTACCGACTGTGTGAACTTTGGCTCCGTTACCGGCGTGAAGAGCATTGGCGGAATTGCGGGTCAGACTTCGAAATCCATAAACAACTGCATGAGCCTCGGCATCGTGACCGGTGAGGAGAATGTGGGAGTGGTGGCAGGCGATGCCTCGAGCCTTGGCTTCGGCCAGAGCTTCGGCAACTGCCTCTTCGACTCGCAGCTCACCACCTTGCTCTCCGTGGGCTCGGGCTCGGCTTCGGGCACCCAGGGCAAAACCACTGCCCAGCTCACATCGGGCGAGGCACTGAGTGGCTTCAGCACCGAGAAGTGGCAATTCGAGGCCGGCAAGTATCCGGTGCTTGGCGCATTTGCCGCCGAAGATGGCGCGGTGAAGATGCGCCAGATAGTTCTCTCGCTCGCCGAGGGCGAGACTGTGGGCAATGTGATGACCGATGCCACCCTGAGCGCAGCCGACGGCCTGGTGTGGAGCCTCAGCGAAGGCGCAGACTTCAGCATCAGCGGCAACACCCTCAAGGTGCCCGCCGGCCGCACCGAAACACCCAATGTGCTCACTGCCACCTTTGGCAACTTCACAAAGAATATCACCATTGCCAAGACCGATGAGTCGGTTTCCGGCCCATTCGAGGGCGAGGGCACCGAGGAGTCGCCTTATCTCATCCAGACCAAGGCCGACCTCATCACCCTTTCGAAGCTCACCTGCGCCGAGACATCGGCTCAACTTGCCACTATCGACACCTTTGCCGGCAAGTTCTTCAAGATGACTGCCGACATCGACCTTGAATACGATGAGGAATTCATTGGAATCTCAGTAAGCTCTCAGTTCTCACTTAGCCCCAATGTGGTGTTTGCCGGCACATTCGATGGCGACGGCCACCAGATTAAGCGCATGAAGATGGGTGGCGTGGCATGGAAGGTGCGCCCCGAGGACGCACCCGACGGCCTTGGCACCCCCGACATTGAGGCATCGTGCCAATACTACTACCGCTCATTCATAGGTCGCTTAGGCGGCACGGTGAAGAACCTCTCGATTGCAGCCGACTGCAAGATTGAGGGCTACACCTCGCTTGGCGGCATTGTGGGTGTGATGAATAGCGGCTCACTCGTGGAGAACTGCCGAAACTATGCCGATGTGCTTGCCTGGAACACCCTCGCCGGTGGTATTGCCGCCGATGTGAACAAGGGCGCGACAATTCGCAATTGCTACAACGAGGGCAACATCACCACAGCTATTATGGTGGCAGGTGGTATCGCCGGCCGCCTCGCCGGAACCATTGAGCTATGTGCCAATGCGGGCGACGTGAAGGCCCTGGGCCTCACCTCGGTGGTGAATGAGGAGGTGAACTACGATATGCTCATGGATGTGGGCGGCATCGTGGGCAACGGAACGCCCAACACCAACACGGCAATGATAGCCAACTGCGTGAATGCCGGAACGATTGAGGGCACAAAGAACGTGGGCGGTCTCTCGGGTACCGACGTAGCCATGACCTCGTGCGTGAACTATGGTATCGTGAATGGCTCGATGATAAACTTCACCGGCACTGCCTGCGGAACCAACGCCGGCAAGAAGAAGGAGGATGTGTATTACGACAGCCAGACTTCGGTGGCCAAAGGCGTGGCCAATGGCAACAACGTGAGTGGCGCCTACGCCACAGGCACTTCGCTCATGGTGAACGGCTTCCCAATGATTGGCCTGGCTCCGGCCAACTGGAAGTTTGATGCCAATATGTACCCCACCCTCGTGCAGTTTGCCGATGAGCCCAAGCTCTACGACGCACGCCGCATCATCACCTACGTTTCCGACGACTGCACCGTGGCCGATGTGCTCACCTATATTGTATGCTACAATGTGTATGGCTTCACCTATGAGCTGCGCGATGGCTCGCATTTCTCCATGTATGGCTACTCGGTACAGGCTCCCACCAAGTATTCGTTCCACGATATTGCCGATACTCTTGTTGTCACCACTCCCCACTTGGTGCGCCCCGTGTATATCTTCAAGAAGTCGCAGCTCAGCCTCACCGGAAATGGCTCGGAGAAGAATCCGTTCCTCATCAAGAACCTTGAGGACTGGGTGTCGCTCGCCAATTTCTCCAACAACAGTGATGAGACCTTCGAGGGACTCTATGTGAAGCTGCAATACAACGTGAACTTCAACAACCAGCAGCTGCCCACGCTGTGGAGCAGGCCTTCGGTGCCGTTCCAAGGCACATTCGAGGGCAACAACCGCACGCTTGCCAATATCCTCACATCTTCGGCCTACGTTGAGTCGTCGGGCGTGTTTGGCTACATCGGCGACAAGGGCGTGGTGCGCAACCTCACCGCGCAAGGCTCTGTATCGACCTCGCACGCAGTGGCAGGCGGCATAGTTGGCACTCTCTCGGGCAAGCTCGAGAATTGCATGAGCGAGATAGTGCTCAAGTCCACTGCCGATGTGGTGGGAGGCGTTGCCGGCCGTGCACTGCCCGGCTCCTCGCTCACACGCTGCCTCAACATAAGCCCCGTGAGTGGAGCCAACACCGTTGCCGGTGTGGTGGCCGAGGTGGCCGAGGCTGGTGTGACACTCACCGAGTGTGCCAACATGGGCGCTGTGACTGCCTCGGGCAATGTGGCCGGCGGACTCTCGGCCAAGTCGGCAGCAAGCTATGCCGATTGCTACAATGTGGGCGATGTGACCGCCGCCTCGCAGGCTGCCGGCCTTGTGGCTGTGCCTGTGGCCGGAAGCACTTCGCTGCTCCGTGCCTACAATGCTGCTGCCGTCACTGCCGCCGATGGCACAAGCGGCTCGGTGGTGGCAGTGGATGCCACCGATGCCGCAGCATGGAACGAGGGCAACAGCGTAGCCGAGGTGAGCTACGTCACCGATTTTGGAACGCACACAATCGACGCTCTTGGCAATGCCACCACACTTGCGGCTCTTGCCAAGGCCGACATGGGCGAGGGCTGGACTTCGGACGACGACTACTCGCTGCCCGTGTTTGCCTCCAAGAGCTATCACGATGCCGTGAAGCTCCATTCGGCCCAGGTGATACTTGCCGGCGGCGACTCGCGCGACAAGGTGACCAAGCACTTCCATGTGGGCCGCCCGAGCGGTGTGGACTGGCTGTGGGACAACGACGACGCACTGAGCATCAGCGGAACCGATGCCACAGTTGCCGCCTACTACCGTGGCAAGGTGACACTCACTGCCACTTGTGGCAAGTATGAGCGCCAGGTGGCTTTGCAGCTCGACACGGAGTCGGGCGTGGAGGATGTGGATGCCGCTGCCGAGGTGGAGAGCGAATCGTGGTACACCCTCACAGGTGTGCAGGTGCCCGAGCCCGAATGCGACGGTCAGCTCTACATCCGCGTGACGCGCTACACCAATGGCAAGGTGGTAACCTCAAAGGTTCTCCCCCGCAAATAAATCACCAATGAGGGTGTGCCGGAAATTTCATTAATATCTGATTTCTTGGCACACTCTCATGTCTTACTCACTAAATAACTCAAATTTTCAATAAAAATGAGAATATCCCTATTCCTTGCTGCCTCGCTGCTCTCAGCGGCAGCAATCGCTGCTCCGGCACAGCGTGTGCTCGAGCACAAGAGCGACCTGCGCACAGTGAGCCAAGTGCTCTCGCGCACCGATGAGCAGCTCCTTGCTCCCGCAAAGCCCGATGCCGCAACCGTGGCACAGGTGAAGTGCAACCTCATCTACGACCACAACAAGCTTACTCCGCTCGTGTTCATCTACCTCAAAGGCTCGGCCCGCACTGCCGAGGTGCTGAAGCACAACGTCAGCTCGCTCGACCTCTACCTCATGCCGGGCAAGTATTGCATGTATGTGTCGTTCACCAAGTATAATCCGGCATTGCCCGACGACAGCCAGTATGACTTCTTCACCCCGGCCACCCTCGTGCTCAAAGAGGTGGAGGTGACCGGCAACATGACTATCGACTTCGATGCCTCCACTGCCGTGAATGAGGTGACCTACGATGTGAAGACGCGCAATGGGGAGTCGCTCGTGCTTCCACTCTACAAGGACAAGAAAGTGGATCTGTCGCAGGGCAACGTTCGCTCGTCGTGGCGCTCGTCGAGCATCTTCCACCCCGAATACACCGAGGTGTTCACCAACTACGGCAACGATGGCTACCGCATGGAGGATGGCCGCGACGGCTCGCACGCCTTCAATTTCCGCATCAACGACATCAGCGACGACTTCACCTTTGTGGAGACGGTGCTCACCGAGAGCACGGAATATGAGATGTCGCTCATGGCACTCTCTCACAAGGGGCTTCCCGAGGCCGGCACTCCGGTGAGCAACGACCCGGCCTCATTTGTTGCCCACACCGAGTTCTTCGTGCCCACACCGCAATACGACAATCTTCGCCACGAGCTTTACAACTCCGAGATTTATTCCCACTCTGTGGTGAATGGCTTCCTCATGGTGGGCTACCGCTATGTGAGCGAGAAGCCCGTACCCACATTCTATGTGTCGTGCGTGAACGACAACAACGACGACACCGACATGTCGTTCCTCACCACGCCCAAGTTCTTCGAGGAGGATTATTACGTCACCGGTGACCAGCGCCGCACCCAGGCTGCAATTCTTGGCTGCCCGGTGGCATCGACCGAGGACGGACTCTTCTATGAGAACTCTTTCCACGACTATTTCACAATCCCCGTGGAGAATATGCCCGGAAACATGGGCAACAACACTCCCGTGAATGCCCTGCGCACGCATGTGGTGTCGTCGTCGGGCAAGAAGGTGATGAAGTGGGAGCCGCAGTTTGTGGGCCGATGGGGCGAGATTCGCGAGGCCGACCCGCGCACCATCACCGCCGAGGTGAAATATAATGGCGAGGTGAAGTGCTCCGACTGGGCCACAATAGGCGACTGGGCTGAGGAGTGGGCTTCCGACTCCCACACTCCCGGCATTGTGACGGCCACTTTCACAAGCGACAACACTCTTATCGACAACTCCGTGACAGGAACCAACACCGTGGAGGTGACCTACGATGAGAGCAGCTACGACCTTTGCGCTCCCGTGCTCCAGTTCCTCACGGTGAAGAACAAGGATGGAGTATATACCGACCGCCTCGCCGACACTCAGGGCGCCTCGCTCGAGTTTATCGCAGGCGACTTTAATGGCACAGGCACTTATGGTTCGTCGCAAGACGTGTTTCAGTGGACTGTGGAGGTGGCGCCTCATGGCACCTCCAACTTCAAGACCGTGCCATCGCAAGTGGTGCGCTACATGGAGGGCACGCAGAAGTGGGGAGTATATACCGCCAACATAAGCACCGTGAATGAGGAGAGCGAGAGCGGATGGTTTGACGTGCGCGTCACCCTCTCCGACTTTGCCAACGCCAAGTCGGTGCAGACCATCGCTCCGGCATTCTATGTGGCAAGCCTCAGCGGCGTTGCACCGGCATCAGCCGGCGGCAATCCCACAATCAGCGTCAAGGGCAGCACCATCACAGTGGCCGG
>JAQXTJ010000144.1 GCA_029219425.1 Bacteroidales bacterium | reverse complement strand
TGGTGGTTGACGAATATGGCTGCACACAGGGCATCGCCACCCTCGAGGACGTGCTCGAGGAGATTGTGGGCGACATCGACGACGAATACGACACCGACGAGAAGAGCTACACCAAGCTCACCGACGACACTTTCATTTTCGACGGAAAGACGCTCCTTGGCGACTTCTGCAAGCTCACCGGAGTGGAAGAGGACGAATTTGACGACCGCGACGAGGATGCCGACACCATTGCCGGACTCCTGCTCAACATAAAGGGCGACTTCCTGAAGGAAAAGGAGCAAATCACCTGCGGACGTTGCCGCTTCACCGTGCTCAGCGTGCTGAAGCACCGCATTGCCACGGTGAGGGTGAAAATCATGCCACGCGAGGAGGGCGAGAAATAGCACACTGCCATGCCACGCCTCAAGAATCAATATTTCGGCAACAGCATCACCGTGTTGCGATGGAAGCTCACCGAATCGTGGCAGGAGCTTCTGGGACACTGCATGGCAAAGCGCATGAAGATTGACTCGGGCAGCCTGCCAAAGACTGACAAACGCCGCTGCGAGATGCTTGCCGAGCGTCTGTTGCTGTCGGAGTGCTTCATGAGTCCATCAGCAGTGCTTGAGCACGACCCGCACGGCGCGCCGCGGATAGCCCTTCACGATGATGTGCATGTGAGCATCAGCCACACTCGCGGCATGGTGCTTATTGCACTCAGTGAGCACGAGCCAATGGGAATCGACGTGGAATGCATATCGGAGCGTGTGGTGAAGCTGCGCGAGAAATTCGTGAACGACAACGAAACAGCCGAATTATCACTCGTGGATGCCACCGACCTGACCCTGGTGTGGACAGCCAAGGAAGCTATGTACAAACTTGCCGGTGTGCCGGGAGCGTCGCTGCGCGACGATTTCACCATTCGCTCCATGGTACTCACCAAAGCAAGCGACACCCTCTCGCTGTGGGGACTCAGCACCGCCGCCGGAGAGAGGCACGACGTGCAGATTCTCTCCACAATCGACCGCAGGGAGGCGATTGTGACCACACTGGCAGTGTATGCCCACACAACCGCCGAACGGCTCGGCTGGGGCTACTCATTCTGTCACGAAGAAGACGACGCGAGCCAATAGCCGGCCAATCACGACGAAGAATCAGGAATTTTATAACCACGGAATAACAAAAAAAGATATAGAACAATATGAAACACTTCATCACCACCATTGCACTGGCCCTCACAGTGGGCCTTGCAGCTACACACGCCGAGGCGTGCACAAGCCTGCTCGTGGGCAAGAAGGCCTCGGCCGACGGCTCCACCATCATCTCCTACGCAGCCGACGCCCACACCCACTATGGATATCTCGACATCCTTCCGGCTGCCGACCACGAGAAAGGCGCGATGCGCGAAATACGCGAGGGCGACACCAACAAGCCTCTCGGCTTCATCCCCGAGGTGGCTCACACCTACTCGGTGGTGGGCTACATAAATGAGCACCAGGTGACCGTGACCGAATCGACCTGGGGCGGACGCCACGAGCTTGCCGACTCCACCGGCATTCTCGACTATGTGAGCCTTATGAAGATTGCCCTGCAACGCTCCAAGACAGCCCGCGAGGCCATCAAGGTGATGACCACGCTTGTGGCCGAATATGGCTACTACAGCGAGGGAGAGTCGTTCTCCATTGGCGACCCCAATGAGATTTGGGTGATGGAGATGATTGGCAAAGGCGGCAAGGAGAAAGGCGCCGTGTGGGTGGCAGTGCGCATCCCCGACGACTGTATCTCGGCTCATGCCAACCAGCCACGCATACACACATTCCCACTGAAGGACAAGGCCAACTGCCTCTACTCCAAGGACGTGATTTCTTTTGCCCGGAAAATGGGCTACTTCTCGGGCAAGGACAAGGACTTCGACTTCGCCGCCGCCTACAATCCCACCGACTATGGCACACTGCGCGGATGCGACGCCCGTGCCTGGGCTTTCTTCAACAAGCACGCAAGCGGCATGGAACGCTACATTCCCTACCTCGAAGGCAAGAAGGACGCCGAAATCATGCCGCTCTATGTGAAGCCCAGCCACCTCGTATCAGTGCGCGACGTGCAGGCCATGATGCGCGACCACTTCGAGGGCACGCGCTACGACATGACCCTCGACCCCGGCGCAAAGGTTATGTGGGACGTGCCCTACCGCTTCCGCCCCATGAGCTACAAGGTGGATGGCGTGGAATATGTGAACGAGCGTGCCATAGCCACGCAGCAGACGGCCTATGTGCTCGTGTCGCAAATGCGCTCCTGGCTCCCCGATGCCGTTGGCGGCGTGCTGTGGTTTGGAGTTGATGACGCCAACACCTGCGTGTTCCTCCCCATGTACTGCTCCATGACCAAAGTGCCCCACAACTATGCCGACGGCGTGGCCGACCTCTACACCCTCGACTGGGAGTCGGCATTCTGGGTGAACAACTGGGTGGCCAACCAGGCCTACACGCGCTACTCGCTCATGATTCCCGACATCCGCAAGGTGCAGGGCGCAATCGAGGACGAGCTTGCCGTCAACCAGCCGCTCATCGAGGAGAAAGCACTCACAGCCTATGCCTCCTCGCCTGCCGAGGCCGCAAGGCTGCTCAACGAATACTCCGAGCGCGTGGCTGCCGATGCCACTGCCCGCTACAAGAAGCTCGGCGAATATCTGCTGGTGAAGTATCTCGACGGAAACCGCAAGCGCGAGACGGAGAATGGCTTCGCACGCAATCCATGGGGCTATCCCCTTCAGCCCGAGTTCCCGGGCTACAACGAGGAGTACTACCGCACCATCGTGAAGGGCACCGGCGACCACCTGCGCGTGCGCGAGATTGAGAAGTAAAGCCCTCTGGGAAAAAGCCTTAGTTGCCACCTCATCAATCACAGCCAAAATTCAGCGAATGATTAAGACCAATAAGAAATCACGGCGCAAGCCGGCCTCAAGCAGCCACAAGTGGCGCTACATCGCAACGGGTGTGGCGCTGCTGCTCGTGCTGCTGCTCGCCGCCGGGCTGTGGCGCGTGAACCGCCACATCATTCCACCCAAGGTGACTGTGACCCACGAGGAATACCCCATTCAGGGCATCGACGTGTCGAACCACAACGGCGCCATCGACTTTGCCCGCGTGGCTGCCGGAGGCATCAGCTTCGTGTATGTGAAGGCCAGTGAAGGCTGCTCCTACCGCGACCCACGCTTCACGGCCAATGTGGAGGCAGCCCACCTTGCGGGCCTCACCGTGGGAGCCTACCACTTCTTCCGCAAGGACGTGCCGGGAGGCGAGCAGGCTCGCAACTTCATCGAAGCCACGCGCCCGGTGCAGCTCGAATTGCCCATGGTAATCGACGTGGAAGACTGGGGCAACAGCCGCTTCTCACGGCACGATGAGGTGATACGCAACCTCTCCGACATGGTGCGTGCACTCGAGTCGCACGACTACCGCCTGATGATCTACACCAATAAAAACGGCTACCACAAATACCTGCACCGCCACTTTCCCAAGCTGCCGCTGTGGCTGTGCGCCTTCACCCACCCCACAAAGCTCGCCGAGAGCTACAACTGCATCATCCACCAGTATAGCCACTGGGGCAGCGTGGACGGCATTGAGGGCGAGGTGGACCTCAACGTGTTCTGCGGCGACTCCGCCGCATGGCACCGATGGCTCACCGAGTAGGCCGCGCCATTTGTCGAACGAAACCGAAATTATTGGGCTTTTTCCCTAAAAAACTGTGGTTTTGTGATTGAAAATTGGAAAATTCTGGCTAAGTTTGTAGGGTGAAACGAAATGCCTGTGGGTTTCACGCAGAAAAAATAGAATTAACGCATCAAAAAAAACAATAAACAAAACGTGTATCAGTGTTATGCTCAGAATGATTAAAGCAATAGTTCTTGCCACAGTGGCAATTTGCTCGGTCGGTGTCCGGGCTATGGATTCGACCAAAGTAGCTACCGATGATGCAGCAGCAATATCGCCAATAAGCCTCGAGGCAGCACCCATCGACACCCCTGTGTGCTACCTCGACACTTTCCAGATAAAGACCGTGGTGCTCGCCGACCGCCACACCTCCAACCTCGACTCTATTGAGCTGAAGCCGAGCATGCTCTTCATGCCTCTCATCTTCGAGAGATACGAGGACTACCCCGACACCATAGCACCGGCACCCAAGGCTCCGCTCTATGCCCTCAATGCCGGCGACCAGTGGCTCACAGATGCCGTGAGCTACAACGACTGCGTGCGCAGACTGCGCTTCAAGACCATGCTGTGGAATCCCGAGGTGAACCACTACAACCTCGACATGCTGCCTGAGCCTCCCAAGCAATATGCCCTTGTGGCCGACCCATCCGACCGCACCCTCACACTCGAGAAAAAGCAGCTGAGCGACAAGGTGGAACTATCGACGGATGAGGCCGAGGCTCCCGTGAACGTGCGCAACTGGCTCCACACCTTCAATGGCTCCATACACTTCTCACAGGCTTACATGTCGGACAACTGGTATCAGGGTGGCAACAACAACCTCAACATCCTCGGCCACTTCATCTGGGACGTCAACCTCAACCAGAACAAATACAAAAACCTGCTATTCGACAACACAATTCAGTACAAAATAGGCCTGCAATCGGCGCCATCCGACACGTTGCGAGGCTACAGCATAAGTGAGGATCTCTTCCAGGTGAACTCCAAATTCGGCTACAAGGCCTTCAAGCACTGGTACTACTCTACCACGCTCCTGTTCAAGACACAGCTCCTCAACAACTACTCGTCGAACACCAACGACCTGCGCGCCTCGTTTCTCACCCCCGGTGAGCTTAACATGGGCCTTGGTATGACCTACAACGCAAAGAGCAAGAATGGCTATGCCAACTTCGACCTCTCGCTCTCGCCACTCTCCTACAACCTGAAGATTTGCCGCGAGAACACGCGCGTGAATCCCACGTCGATGGGAGTGGATAAGGGAAAAAAGACAAAGCAAAAATTCGGTTCGAGCCTCGAAGCCCGCTTCCAGTGGAAAATCACTCCGCAAATAAGCTGGAGCTCACGCTTGTATGCCTTCACCGACTACGACAAGATTCAGGGCGACTGGGAGCACACTTTCAACTTCAGCATCAACAAGTACCTATCCACCCAGTTCTATGCCCACCTCCGCTACGACAACGGCGCATCGAAAAACGAGGACTGGAAATACTGGCAGTTTAAGGAAATCCTCAGCTTCGGCCTCACCTACCGTTTCTCCATGCAGTAAAGAGCAACACAGCAATGGACAGCAACAAATGGGCATGGGCAATTATTGCCACAGCACTGCTTGCCGCGCCGGCAGCTGTGGCAGGCGACACCGACGGATACCACACACTCCGTCCCCGACAGCTCTGCCCTGCTTCCCGGCCGCTCGCTTGAGCAGCACCTCGGCAGCCTCGCTCACGCCCATCTCGATGCCATAGAGGGCGTGTGGCACTACGCCGAGGAAATGACCACCGTGGCAGTGGAGCGTTTCACCGATTCCTCCTTTGCCTCGCGCATAGCCTATCGCATAGTGCTGCTCGAGTCGGAAGACTTCACCGTGCTTCCGGGCACCGTGATGGGCTACATTGCCGACAGTGCCGACCCCTCGAAATTCGAGATGTGGCTCTACAGCGAACGCCGCGAGTCGATGCTGCACACACCCGTGCGACTCATCGCCACCTTGAATGGCTCAACGCTCACGTTCAAGAAACCGATAGATGTTGACGTGAAAGTGAGGGTGAACCTGGCACGGTTTCTCCCAAGCCTCTTCAGGGGCGTGGTTGCCACCCCAACAGTTGCCACCGAGCAGCTTCCTGTGGGACTCCGCCGCATCTACCCCACTTCGTCGGGCTCGCCCAACTACGGCCCGCGTATTCGATACCTCTGATGTCTTTATCCACTAATTCTCACCACGATATGCGGCTGATTGTTGCACTGTTGCTCACATTGCTTGTCTTTGCGGCCACCGCAAAGCAGAAATCGACAACCCGTCACAGGCTGCGCCCAGTAATGACGGCGCTGCACGAGTTGCGGCGCATTGCCCTGCCTGCCGACTCCCAGCCTTCCGTCTCTTCGCCTGCCGACTTCGACTCCACCGTCATTTCCATCCACTCCTTCACTAAGCGCGCCGGCGACGACCGCGAGCAATTCACAGCCACCAACAACTCATCCTGCCACATAACAGGCCTGATGCTCCTGCTGCGCTACTATGCAGCCGACGGCTCACTCATTGCCGAGCGCACCGTGGAAGTGAAATGCGACATAATGCCCTCCAAGTCGCAACGGCTGAGAATTAAATCGTTCGACAGCAACCACGCCTACCACTATGCCCACGGCTCACGCCCGCGCCTGACGGGCACCACTCCATTCGATGTAGCCTACAGACTTTTGCGCTACGATGTGGCAATAACGCGCTGATTCTTGCACTTTCGCGCAGCTTCGGCCAAAAAAGAGTCGCTATTTTGTGGTAATTCCAAGGAAAAGGGCTAAATTTGAGGCTAAATTGCGCTGTGTGTGCCACCGACTGACCCACACGGCCAGTGATAGCAAAAAAAAACAATCAAAGCCAAACAGCTCACATAGTATGAAAAAAATCTTAACCATCATTGCTGCCCTGATGCTGCTCACAGCCGCCGCCACGGGCCAGCAGAAGCAATTCCAGGTGTATGGAGTGTGCTTCTACAACCTTGAGAACCTTTTCGACACCATCAACAACAATGGCAAGTATGACCAGGAATTCTCCCCCTCGGGAGCACGGCAGTGGAACGGACAGAAATACTGGTCGAAAATCCACAACCTGGCCTATGCCATAAGCCACTTCACCAGCGACAAGACTCCTATGGGACCGGCAGTGATTGGAGTGTCGGAGATTGAGAACGCAACCGTGCTCAACGACCTGGTGCGCCACGACCTCATCAAGAAGTGGCACCTGCAAGTGGTTCACCACGACTCGCCCGACCGCCGTGGCGTGGATGTGGGCCTGCTCTACAACCCGCGCCTCTTCCGCGTGCTCAATGTGACCAATGCCACCCTCACCATCCCCGAGAATCCCGGCTTCCGCACCCGCGACCAGATGTGCGTAACAGGCATGATGGGAGCCGACAAGGTGAGCATCATCGTGAACCACTGGCCTTCGCGCCTGGGCGGACAGGAACAGTCGAGCTACCTGCGCGAAGCCGCCGCTGCCCGCGTGATGATGACCGTGGATTCGCTCCTCGCCGACGACCCCAACCAGGGCATAATAGTGATGGGCGACCTCAACGACGACCCGCAGGACAAGAGCTGCGCCGTGGTGATGGGAGCAAAGAAGAAGATGACCGACGTGAAGGAGCCGCGACAGTTCTTCAATCCCTGGTGGAGCACTCTCGACAAAGGAATCGGCACTCTTGCCTATCGCGGACAGTGGAACCTATTCGACCAGATAATGATTTCGCAATATTTCCTCGGCAACCGCTCGCGCCTCACCTATCTGCGCCACGAAGTGCTCAACTTCGACTTCCTGAAGACGCAGGAGGGCGACTATGCCGGCTATCCACTGCGCACCTACTCTGCCGGCCGCTTCCTCAATGGCTACAGCGACCACTTCCCCACTCAGGTATTTCTCGTGCGCGAAGTGCGCAAGCACTAAGGGGCTGCACAAGCCCGGAGACACCGGCGCACCACACATCCATACAACGCGAGAGAGAGGCTTGCCACATGGGCTCAGCCTCTCTCTCGCGCTGTATGGATGTCGCTTCGGGCAGCGGCCGGAACAATGGTTTGCAAAGCGACAGTGTGTGTGGCGTGTGGCGTGTGTGCTGAATCACACATTGAAGCGGAAGTGCATGATGTCGCCATCCTGCACCACATATTCCTTGCCTTCCACATTCATCTTTCCGGCTTCCTTCACGGCAGCCTCGCTGCCATAGTGAATGTAGTCGTCGTATTTGATGACCTCGGCGCGAATGAAGCCTTTCTCGAAGTCGCTGTGTATCACTCCGGCGCACTGCGGGGCCTTGCTGCCACGGCGGTAGGTCCAGGCACGCACCTCCTGCGGGCCGGCGGTGAGGAAGGTCTCGAGGCTGAGCAGACGGTAGGCGGCGCGGATAAGGCGGTTTACGCCGCTCTCCTCCAGGCCTATCTCATTGAGGAACATCTGGCGCTCCTCATAGGTGTCGAACTCGGTAATCTCGCTCTCGGTCTTGGCGGCAACGATAAGGATTTCGGCACCCTCGTCCTTCACGGCCTCGCGCACCATATCCACATATTTGTTGCCATTCACGGCGCTGTCGTCATCCACGTTGCACACATAGAGCACGGGCTTGTTGGTGAGCAAGAAGAGGTCGTGTGCGGCGCGGAGCTCATCCTTGGTGTCGAAAGTGACAGTGCGTGCAGCCTTTCCCTGCTCCAGAGCCTCCTTGAAGCGCAGCAGCACCTCGAGCTGGAGCTTTGCGGCCTTGTCGCCACCGGTGGTAGCCTGCTTCTGCACGCGTGTGATGCGGCTCTCCACAGTCTCAAGGTCCTTTATCTGTAGCTCATAGTCGATAATCTCCTTGTCGCGCACGGGGTCGATAGAGCCATCCACATGTGTGATGTTGCCATCGTCGAAGCAGCGCAGCACATGAATTATGGCATCGGTCTCGCGAATGTTGGCAAGGAACTTATTGCCGAGACCCTCGCCCTTCGAAGCGCCCTTCACCAGCCCGGCAATATCCACAATCTCCACGGTGGTGGGCACGATTTTTTGTGGGTTGACCAGCTCGGCGAGCTTGTTGAGTCGCTCATCGGGCACGGTGATAACGCCCACATTAGGCTCGATGGTGCAGAAAGGGAAATTGGCCGATTGCGCCTTAGCATTCGACAGACAGTTGAACAGCGTTGATTTGCCCACATTGGGCAATCCTACGATACCACATTGAAGTGCCATAAAAAAAACAGTATATCTATAAAAAATAAATGTAAATAATCCTTTAATCGCAAAAATTCCCACAAAGATACAACACCCCTCCGAGTATTCCAAATTCTCCCCTGTTTTTCCCGAAAAAACAGGCTCGGAACAGCGCAAAACATAATATTTTGGTGAGAAAAGCGTTATTAAACAGTATTGATATATACTCACGATGATGAAGATTTTTGAGAGAATACATATTGCCGTGCTGGCCATGGTGCTCACTGCTGCGCTTGCTCCTGCCGGCGCAGGAGCACTGAGTCCCGATTTCTATGCCACAGAATCGCGGCTTGCCACAGGGCGGTGGGTGAAGATAAAGGTAACGGAGAGCGGAATGTATGCCATCACCAAGGCCACGGCTCAGGGATGGGGATTCTCCGACCTGACTAAAGTGAAGGTATTCGGCTATGGCGGCGCCCCGATAAGCACCGTGCTCAACGCCAGCCTGCCCGACGACCTGCCGCAGTTGCCCTGCCACCGCTCGCAGGACCGCATAGTGTTCTACGCCCAAGGCCCCACCACATGGAGTGCGACCAAGAACTCCGACATGGACTTCGTGCAGGTGCAGCACCGCTATGCCACCGAGGGCTGCTATTTTGTCACCGACCGCGACGACATTGAGCCGCTGGCGATGTCGCAGCTCGACACTCCAATCGCCACCGGCGGCAGCGAGGTGACCTCGTTCACCGAGCGGCTGTTTCACGAGCAGGAGCTCCACTCTCCCGGGCAGACGGGCAACTACTTGCTTGGCGAGGACTTCCGCTACACGAGCACGCAGACCTTTGGCTTCGACCTGCCCGGCCACGTTGCCGGCACCGACGTGAGGGTGCTCACATCCTTTGCAGCCAAGGCCACCGGCTCGGTGGCATCCACGCTCACCTTCAGGTGCAATGGCAAGCAGGTGGAGGGTGCGTTGAGCGACAAGATAGCAGCAATGTCGGCCACCGACAGCTACACCCACTGCAAGCTCACCAACACCGTGAAGAACGTGGCGGTGAACGGCGACAAGCTGGAGTGGAGCATCACCTTCACCAACTCGGGCACCGTGCTTGCCATGGCCCGCCTCGACTATATCACCGTGAACTATGAGCGCAGCCTTAGCATCGCGGGCGCCGATTTCCCGTTCTCATATTCGGGCAACGACGCCAATGTGGTGATGCGCCTTGCCGGCACAACCGATGCCACCGTGGTGGTGGATGTCACAAATCCGTCAAATCCTGCAATTGCGGCTCAAGGCACTGCCTCATTCTCCCCGGCAAGCGGTGGCGTGCGCGAATACCGCGCTTTCTCCACAGGCACTGCACTCCCCGCCCCCTCCCTTGTGGGCAGCGTGGCGGCACAGAACCTGCACGGCGCGCCCACGCCCGACTTGATAATTATCACTCCTGCCGACTACATGGCACAGGCACAGCGCATTGCAACGCTCCACGAGAGCCTCGACTCGATGCGAGTGATGGTGCTCGAGCCTGCCACAATCTACAATGAGTTCTCCTCGGGCACACCCGACATTATGGCATTCCGCAAGCTCGCCAAGATGTACTACGACCGCGGAACCGACGACCAGGGACACCACATGCAGCATATTCTGCTCTTCGGCAAGGGCTCCTACGACAACCGCCGCATCTCGCAGAATGCCAAGGGACTGAACTATCCTTGCCTGCTCATCTGGGAAACTCAGGAGGGCGACTACGACAACACCTCTTTTGGCACCGACGACTTCCTCGCGGTGCTCAACGACGGCTCTTCGGAGAGCACTCTCGCCGACGCCCGCCAGAGCACCTACTGCATTGGCGTGGGCCGAATGCCCGTGAAGAGCATACAGGAGGCCAAGGACGTGGTGGACAAGCTCTACAGCTATGTGACCGGTGGCGACTATGGCTCGTGGAAAAACAACCTGATAATGATTGCCGACGATGGCGACAACGGCGTGCACATGCGCCAGAGCGACAGCGCACTGAGCTACATGCAGGCCTGTGGCGGCGGCAACTTTGTGTATAACCGAATCTACCTCGACGCTTTCACGCAGAACTCCGACGGCTCGGGAAACGTGTATCCAGCGGCACGCAAGAAGATGTTCAAGCTGCTCGACGACGGTGCCCTGGTGCTGCACTACATTGGCCATGCCAACACCGTGAGCTGGACCCACGACGGGCTGCTCACCAACAACGACATCAACTCAATGTACCTGAAGCACTACCCGCTCTTCTACACCGCCACTTGCGAGTTCTCACGCCACGACGCCGATGCCACCTCGGGCGGCGAGACGCTCTTCCTCAACAGCCGCGGCGGTGCGATAGCCATGATCACCACTATAAGGCCCACCTACATAAGCAACAACGAAATTTTCACCAACAGCCTCTCGAAAAACCTCTTCCGCCGCGACTCGCAGAACCTCTACCGCCGCCTTGGCGACATCTACTGCTCGGCAAAGAACGAATCGGTGAGCTACAACGGCAATGTGGTGACGAGCTACACCGACTCCAACAAGCTGCGATTCTGCCTCCTCGGCGACCCTGCCATGCGCCTCGCCTACCCGAGCTATGAGGTGCGGCTGGAGAGCATCAACGACATCCCCGTGGGCAGCGACAACATGCCCGACTTCAAGGCACGCCAGTCGCTCACCATGAAGGGCTCAATCTATGGCCCCGACGGCAACAAGGCCACCAACTTCAATGGCACAATCACACCCACCCTCTACGATGCCGAGCAATCGGTGGAGACAAATGGCAACCAGGCCGTGAACGAGGACGACAACATCGACAAATATGTGTATCAGGAGCGCGCCATAAAGCTCGCCGTGGCAAAGGGCTATGTGAAAAATGGCGAGTGGAGCGTGAAGCTCTGCATCCCATCGGAGGTGGCTATGCCCGAATCATTCGACAACTACTCCTCCGCTATGGTGAATTTCTACGCATCGACCGACGACGGACTTGAGGCCAACGGCAACAACGACCAGTTCTTTATCTATGGATTTGATGAAACGGTGGATGCCGACCTCGAGGGTCCCGAAATATCGGCCTTCGCCCTGAATGGAGCCACATTTGCCGACGGCGGCAGCGTGAACGAGTCGCCAATGGTAGTGGCCCGCGTATTCGACAAGTCGGGAATCAACATCTCCTCCAACGGAATCGGGCACGAAATGTCGCTACTGCTCGACGGCAACGTGCTCTACAGCGACCTCGCCACCTACTTCACCCCCGAAATTCCCACCGGCGACACTGAGGGCAGCGGAGGCACAATCAACTATCCCCTGAGCGACCTCTCCGAAGGCGGGCACTCGCTGCGACTGAAGGTGTGGGACTCCTTTGCCAACTCTTCGAGCCGCGAGCTCACCTTCAATGTGGTACACGGACTCACGCCCGAGCTTATCGACGTGTATTCCACCTCCAACCCTGCCACCACCGAGGCCCGCTTCTACATCCGCCACAACCGCCCCGACGCCACCGTCACCGTGCGCCTGAGCGTGTACGACCTCATGGGTCGCGAAGTGTGGACCACCGCCGAGACCGGCAAGAGCGACATGGCACAGTCGTTCCCCATCACATGGGACCTCACCGACATGGCAGGCCGCCGTGTGCCTCGCGGTATCTACCTCTATCGCGCCTACCTCTCGACCGACGGCGTGCAAGAGGCCTCGAAATCGAAAAAGATAGCCGTGGCTGCCGCCGAGTGAGCCTCATATATGCACTGGTCACAGCCGGAGTGTTGAAAAATTATGCAGTAGGTTATTGCATTAATTCAGTAATGCAACATCGCTAAGAAAACAGCCATCAGAAAGGTGTTCCGGGGCTGTTTTTTTACATTTTTGTGGTTAGGCTTGGCACACTGAAATATTTTTCGTAACTTTGCAAAAAGTTTTATTCAAATTCTTATTTTTTAACACAAAAACATTATTAAACTTATGAACAAGAAATTCGTTTCGTTTTTCTGTTTCCTACTCACACTTTGCGTGTCGGTGGGAATGGTATCGTGTGGAGATGATGGTGATGAGCCTAATAGCGGTGAAACTGATCTCTATGGAGCACTGAAGTCGGTGGAATACACCTACATTCTTGAACTTAAAGGCGACTTCGACCTTGCCTACAACAAATCGGTTAAGGCAACAATCGACGGTCAGGAAACAATTGAGAAGATGGATGGACTTTCGTTCACCAAGAAATACACTTGCCCATCGGTGAGCAACAATGTCACTAAGGCTTTGTTTGAGCTGGTGCTTGAGGACAATGGCAAGGCTCTGCCCGAAGGTGTGGAGAAATGCGACTTCTATGCACTTCCGAAGCTCGAAGTGAAGGCCGTGTATGAGAAAAAGACCGAAAATTTCACAGTGCAATCGCCAATTATTCCCGGCACAGACGATCGCTGGATTTACATGAAAGGCGTGAATATGAATAAAGTGATTTCGAGTGGAAAAACCGGCCGTGAAGCCTTTATCACCAATTTCCCCTCGAAGATGAAGACTGCCATTGAATTCAACGGCCATAAAGCACAGGTAAACATTGGTTCAGGTGTCATCTCTCTTTAATTCTTATATTACAGAATTATGAACAAGACATTTCGTTACTTAATGTGCGCTGCGATGGCTCTGTGCATGGCAGTGTCGCTCACAGCTTGTGGTGGCGACGACGAGCCTGCTGTGCCCGAGGTGGTCGATGAGCTTGGCGCGCTAAAGTCGATTCAGGCAACTTTCACGCTCACCCTCACAGGCGACTACGATGAGCTTTTCAGCTCGAAATCCATCTCCTATACCGACTTCGACGGCTCGAAAAAGACCGAGAAGATGACCGGCAACACCATCACAATCACTCGCAGGCTCGACAATATCACCAAGCAGACCAATGCGAAGCTGTCGTTTGACCTCGTGCTCGAGAACAACGACAAGGATGGCGAAACAAAGACCTACAACTTTACCCACAAGTTGCTCTTAAAGGTGGTTGCCGACTATGAGAAGAAAAGCGGTGTTACGAAATTCGACAACTCTTCAATTGCCAAGGATAGAACCACTGATTTCGACTTCGTGGCAGGCGACAAGGAGCTTCGTGAGCTGCTGCATGATGGCCTTCAGGCTGAGATTGCTGCTGTTGTGAGTGTTTTTAACGGCAACATTGAGGCTTCGACCTTGAATTGATAATCAACAACAATACATCACAGTGATATAAGAGGAGGGCATGGCTGCTCTCCTCTTTTTCGTAGTAAGCCAGCATTCGGCCGTGGTGAAAGCATCCGAAAAAGTCGGCTGTTTACTGAGTTGTTTTTGCCCCAAGCAACCCGGCCTATTTTGGATGCTTACGGTGAAATAACTTGTGGGTTATTTGTGGGATTTCTTGAGCAACCGGGGTGGGTGACAGAAAGATTTACCCCTGCCACAGTGATTTGTGACAGGGGTAACCGTCAAGGGGCTTTTGCAGCCTCATTGTTCCTGTATGATAGGATAGCGCACATCAATGTGTGATGATTATCTTGCGGCCGCGGTGAATGTAGAGCCCCGGGGCAAGGTTGCTGCGAGAGGTGTCGATGCGCACGCCGTCGATGCGGTAGAACGCATTGTCTTCTACCTGCTCAATGGGCTTGAGAGGAGTGGCAACGCCTGTGGGCTTGCCGGTGGCAAGCAGATAGAAGCCCTGGCCAA
>JAQXTJ010000143.1 GCA_029219425.1 Bacteroidales bacterium | reverse complement strand
TTTCATCGAGCGGATAAATATCGTACTCGCTCTTGAATTGCGGCTGCACCACCCATTCACCTTCGAGATTTATAATTCCCCATTTGCCGGTGCTTTGGTCTTTCTTTAGGATGTAGCCATAGCGACACCATCTGAACGGAGCTTTCAGCAAGTCCTTGGCTGATGGCTCAATAATCCAGCGGCCGTGCTTGTCGATGATTCCCCATAGCTTGTTGAGGCTCTTTGCATAGTAATATCCCCACCACTCCAAATAATCGAGATTAATGTTATCAACTTCGGTGACCGTGTTGCCCGCTTCGTCGAAAAAAACAAATTTGCCATCGCGATACAAATAATTGGCTTTGGTTGCGTAGGGATTATGGTCGAGCAGCATAAACGACTCCGCCGCCACGGGCAGAGTCAACACCGCTGCTATGGCGGCAGCCATAAGTCGGAGGAATGGCTTTGCAATCATATCTGTGAATGGTTTATGTTTCAGGTGCAACTCCCGGGAATGAGCTTGTCGTGCCCATCACCGATTTGGTTCACAAATTTACACAATCCTCCCCTCATCAGCAAATTCCCACAAAGAAAAATTGATTACAGGCGTCCGAAAGAGAACCACAGAATCACAGAGCCACAGGACTCAGCACAATCACAGGCGGAAGGCTATGGGCAGCAGGCATCGCACAGCCACCGAATTGCCGCTGTGCCGGCCGGCGTGCCATTTGGGCATCTCGCTTATCACGCGCACGGCCTCACGGTTGAGCTCGGCATCCACGCCGCGCACCACCGAGATGTGGCTCACCGTGCCATCGGGGTTCACAATGAAGCTGCACAGCACGCGGCCCTGTATGCGCTTCTGATAGGCGTTGTAGGGATAATGGCGGGTTTCGTTGATGAAATTGGTGAGGGCACAGTCGCCACCGGGAAACTGTGGCTGGACGTCAACATAGTCGAACTCATACACCACTTCGCCACCCGGAAACTGGGCTCTCGACATGGGGTTGCAGTGGTTCACCCTCTTCACCTGCGCCGAGGCAGGAAGTGAGAGCAGCAAGGTCACTACCAAAAGAAGGTTGTAGCGAAGCATTTCGGGCATAAATTGTAAATTACAAAGATGATAAACAGTTCTTTTTTTTAACAAACCACTGTCGAGTAGTTGATTTTGTCACAAATATATATCAAAAAGGCTAATTGGCAACCGAGGAGCCACGATATTTGTGCTTGATTAATATCATTTGCATATTTTTTGCAGAACCCTCGTGCAAAGCCCTCTTTCGGTTAATAAAATTTAGTTAATGAGTTGTTGCCGTGAAATTGACACACACAGGATGATGCCGCACAAATTGAGGGCTACAAAAGTGCAAATAGAACTTTTTGAGGTGAAAATTGCTTTGGTTCGAGAAATTTTTGTTATATTTGAAAGAATTTTGCCTTTTGACAGGAAAAAAGTTAACTAATTAACTTAAATGATGATAAAAGTATCAAGGAATTAATAATATTACAAATTTATAAACAACTGATTTACAGACTTATGCGACTAAAACTATTAATGCTTCTGACACTCATTATGAGTGTGCCTGCACTGGCTCAGCGTGCGGGTGTGAAGGGCGTTATCGTGGATGACGCAAGCGGCAAGCCGGTGATAGGCGCCACAGTGTTGCTCGACAACCAGGGCAACAGTGCGGTGACAGGCATCGATGGCGGCTTCCTCATCGACGACGCAGCTCCAGGGAACGACAATCTCACGGTGCTGTGCCTGGGCTACGACGAGCTGACGCAGCTTGTCACCATTGAGCCTCGGCACATTGCCGATTTAGGAACACTCAGGCTTAAGGAAAGCGGCTTCGAGGGCAACGGCTACGACTACGACCTCATACTTGAGGAATCGCAGCTTGAGGACGAGGAAGGCAACTCGCAGACCATCGGTGCGCTTGCCGGCGCATCGGACAACGTGTTCTACAACGCTGCCAACTACAACTTCTCGGTGATGCGCTTCCGCCAGCGCGGCTACGACCAGAACCTGAGCGAAATGTATATCAACGGCGTGAACTTCAACGACCCGGCACGCGGCCGCTTCAACTACTCAATGTTTGGCGGACTGAACCAGGCCTTCAAGAACAAGAGCACCGGCATAGGACTTGATGCCACCACATTCGCGCTTGGCCCTGTGGGCGGCGCAACCAATGTGAACACGCAGGCCAAGGACTATGCCCCCGGCTTCCGAGCCAACGTGGCATACACCAACAGCAACTACTATGTGCGCGGCATGGCAATGTACTCCACCGGACTCAACAGCAAGGGCTGGGCACTCACAGTGGGAGCTATTGCCCGCTACTCCGACAAGGGAGTGCAGGACGGTACTTTCTACAACTCGGCAGGCTACTTCCTCTCGGTGCAGAAGGTGTTCAACGACCGGCACTCGCTCGCCCTCACCACATTTGGCGCACCCACACGCCGCGCCAACACCAACGCCGTGTTTGAGGAGTCGTGCGTGCTTGCCGACAACTACCTCTACAACTCGGCATGGGGCTGGCAGGATGGCAAGCAGCGCAGCTCGAAGGTGGTGGAGTCGTTCGACCCCACGGCTATCCTCAACTGGATATGGAAGCCGCAGCGCGGCATCGACGTGAACACCGGTGTGGGCGTGCGCAAGTCGTTCTACGCCTCGTCGGCACTCAACTGGTATAACGCCGCCGACCCGCGTCCCGACTATTACCGCTACCTGCCTTCCTACTACGACGATGAATCGACCCGTGCTTTCTACACCGACCTGTGGCAGAACGATGAGGGCTTCCGCCAGATTGACTGGAACCACCTCTACCAGACCAACTACCTCAACAACGACGAGGGCAAGGGTGCGACCTACATACTTGAGAACCGCCACAGCAACCAGCTCAATATCCAGTTCAACACCTCAATCAATGCCCAGCTCACCAGCAAAGTGAAGCTCCAGGCAGGCATTGGCGCCAACTACACTCAGGCTTCCTACTACAAGACCATAAAGGACCTGCTCGGCGGCAGCTACTGGACCGACATCGACCAATTCTCGGAGCGCGACTATCCCGACAACGACCAGCTGCTGCAAAACGACCTCAACAACCCCAGCCGCAAGGTGGGCGAGGGCGACCGCTTCGGCTACGACTACAACGTGAATTCCTACAGCATTAACGCTTGGTTGCAGAATATCATAAACCTGCGCCACTGGGACTTCAACTATGGCCTGAAGGTGAGCTACACTCAATTCCAGCGCGACGGAAAGATGCGCAACGGCCGCTCGCCGCAAAACTCCTACGGCAAGGGCGAAACTCACCGCTTCGACAACGGCATGGTGAAACTTGGCGCCACCTACAAGCTCGACGGCCGCAACAGCTTCACCGTGCACGGCTCCTACGGCACAATGGCTCCTATCTTCGACCAGGCATACGTGTCGCCGCGCATCAAGGACGACGTGATTACCGGGCTGAAGAGCGGCCGCATTCTCTCGGGCGACGTGAGCTACACATTCAACTACCGCCGCGTGAAGGGTAGCATCACAGGCTTCTGGACCAACATGTACGACATGACCGAGCGCACCTCGTTCTACGATGACCAGTACTCCACCTTCATGAACTATGTGCTCACCGGCGTGAACCGCACCTACAAAGGCGTGGAGGCCGGCATTGCGGTGAAGGTGCTGCCCTCGGTAACGGTATCGGCCGCCGGAACCTACTCGCGCTACCAGTACAAGAACCGCCCCACCGGCACCCGCAGCTACGAGAACGGAATGGCCGAGGACGTGACACAAATTGTGTATCTCGAGAACTACTATGTGGGAGGCACACCCCAGCAGGCCTACAACCTCGCCATCGACTGGGCTGCCCCCAACAACTGGTACTTCAACGTGAACGGCTCGTGGATGGGCGACTCCTATGTGTCGCTCTCGCCGATACGCCACGAGGCCATGCCCGACCTCTGGAAGATTTGCAGCAGCGAGGCAGAGCTTAATGCGAAGATTGATGAAATCACCCGTCAGGAGAAGCTCAACGATGCCTTTGTGCTCAATGCAAGCATTGGCAAGGTGGTGTATCTCAACCGCAAGTTCTCGCTCAACTTCAACCTGAATGTGAACAATATCCTCAATAACCGCAAGATACAGACCGGCGGCTATCAGCAGGGACGTTTCGACTACACCAACTACACCACCACCAAGTTCCCCAACAAATACTACTATGCCCAGGGCATCAAGGTGTATTTCAACGTGGGCTTGAAATTCTAAAAAAATTCTTTCGTGAATACAGTAACACAAACAATAAAAACAGTAACACAACAATATATGAATATGCGACACTTTAAGCTATATCTCAATCTCCTGCTGCTCATGGCTATTGGAATGGCTACAAGCTGCTCCGACGACTTCGACCGTCCGCCGATGATGATTCCCTCGGCAGCCCACATCGACAAGGTGAACACCACCATCCTCGACCTCAAGACCAAATACTGGAAAGAGGACAAGAACTACATCGACACCATTAAGCTCACTGAGGCCGGCGACAGCATGGTGATAAAGGGCCGCGTGGTAAGCTCCGACGAGGCAGGCAACATCTACAAGAACCTCGTGATACAAGATGAGACCGCAGCCATCACCATTTCGATAAATGGCAACAGCCTCTACAACACCTACCGCATTGGTCAGGAAGTGGTGCTCCCCGTCACAGGCCTCTTCATTGGCAAATACAACACCCTGCAACAGCTCGGCTACCCCGACTACAGCGAGACCTACGGCTGGCAGGCTACATTCCTACCACTGGCAATGTTCCAGGAGAAGGTGGAGCTTAACGGACTGCCCAATGCCGCCGCAATCGACACTATCAACGTGAAGATGGCTGAGCTTCCCACTACCCCCGACGGCATTCGCAAGCTCCAGAGCCAGCTCGTGCGCTTCGACGAGGTGTCATTCGTTGAGGCCGACGGCAAGACCACTTTCTCGGAAAGCGAATCATCGACGAGCCGCAACCTGAAGGACGACCAGGGCAACACCATAGTGGTGCGCAACAGCAACTATGCCAACTTCAAGAGCGACATCCTGCCCCTTGGCGTGGGCAGCGTGGTGGGCATACTGAGCTACTACAGCGGCGCATGGCAGCTCCTGCTCCGCGACGTTGACGACTGCATAGGCTTCGACACCACCATTAAGGGCAGCAAGGCCGAGCCTTACACCGTGGCCGAGGCCATAGAGAAGCAGGGTTCGGAGAAGGCAGCATGGGTTACCGGCTACATTGTGGGCGCAGTAGCACCCGAGGTCACCGAAATCAAGTCGAGCGCCGACATTGAGTTCACCGCTCCCACCGTGCTCGACAACACCCTCGTTATCGCCGACGCAGCCGACGTGAAGGATGTGACCAAGTGCATCGTATTTGAGCTTCCGCAGGGCTCGCAGCTCCGCACAGCTGCCAACCTGAAGGACCACGCCGACCTCCTCGGCACCAAGATTTCGCTCAAGGGCAAGTTTGCCGCCTACATGGGCGCCAACGGCCTCACCGGCAACAGCGGCGACTACAGCGAGTTCTTCCTTGGCGACGGCAACGGCACAGTGGAGGCACAGGGCGACGGCACGGCAGCCAATCCCTACAATGTGGCAGGCGTGCTTGATTTTATCAACACACTTGGCGCCGACACAGAGTCGGGCACGGCAGTGTATGTGAAAGGACGCGTGTCGAACAACTCAACCACCGAATCTACAATAAGCTCATTCGGCAACATGACATTCGACATCGTGGATGACGGCAACAACGAGAAATCGTTCAAGGCGTTCCAGGTGTATGGCCCGGGTAACAAGAAGTTTACAGCAGTGGATCAGATAAAAGTGGGCGATGAAGTGGTGATTTATGGCAAGGTGGTGAACTACAAGGGCAACACTCCAGAGACCGTAGGAAAGGGACAGGCCTATGTGGTGTCGATTAACGGCAAGAGTGAAGAAGGCGGCAGCGACCAGCCCGGCGGTGGCGACCAGCCAAGCGGTGAGGCTACCGGCGACGGCACTGAGGCCAACCCCTTCAACAGCGTAGCGGCCAAGGCCTTTGCATCGGCACTCGCATCGGGCGCCGAGAGCGACAATGACGTGTACATCAAGGGCAAGGTGGTGTCGGTAAGGGAGCAATTTGGCACACAGTATGGCAACGCCACATTCTATATCGCCGACGATGTGAACGCAGCCAGCAGCGACCAGTTCTATGTGTTCCGCTGTCTCTATCTCAACAACCAGAAATACACCGAGGGCGCACTCCTTGAGGTGGGCGACGACGTGGTGGTGTGTGGCCGCGTGACCAACTACATGGGCAACACCCCCGAGACCGTTCAGAGCAAGGCATGGCTTGTGTCGCTCACAAGCAATGGCGGCGGTGACCAGCCCGGTGGCGGTGACAACCCCGGCGGAGATATTAGCGGAAACTCAATCACCCTCGACCTCAGCACTCTTGGCTATGAGAACGCAACTTCGGTGACCGACGTGAACATGGCCGACGGCACAGTGCTCACCTTTGGCAACGGCACCAACACCGCAAATGGCCCGAAATACTACACTGCTACGGGAGGCGTGCGCATGTATGCCAACAACACACTCAACGTGAAGGCCTCAGGCAAGACCATCACCGGCGTGAAACTCACCTGCGACAGCTACAACGGAGTGGACTATGTGGGCAACGACACGCTGAACGGCGTGAGCGGAGGCACCACGGTGAATCCGGCGGTTTCGGGCACTACAGTGACCTTCAGCGGCTTCTCGGGTGCAGAGCTTCTTATCACCAATGCCTATGCACAGGCATCGGGTGGCGTGCAGCTCCGCGTGAAGACCGTGACGGTGTATTATGCCGAGTAATCGCGCTTTTTTCAGCTCAATACACACACAGGCTGTGCCACTTTTCTCTTATGGCACAGCCTGTGCTGTTTTTTATTGTCGGCACAATGTGCCGGGAGCGGAAAAAGGAGCGGACCCGCGCCATGGGGTGTCGCGAGTCCGCTCGGGGATTGTAAGGAGTTGGGTTGGGGTTAGTCGATAATAGAGAAGCCTGTGTACTTTTGCAGGCACTCAGGCACGCGGATGCCCTCGGGAGTCTGGTTGTTCTCGAGGAGTGCAGCGAGGATGCGCGGCAGTGCGAGAGCCGAGCCATTGAGGGTGTGGCAGAGGTGCGTCTTCTTGTCCTCTCCGCGGTAGCGGCACTTGAGGCGGTTGGCCTGATAGGTGTCGAAGTTGGAGACGGAGCTGACCTCGAGCCAGCGGTGCTGAGCCTCGCTGTACACCTCAAAGTCGTAGCACAGGGCGGCCGTGAAGCTCATGTCGCCGCCACAGAGGCGCAGAATGCGGTAGGGGAGCTCGAGTTTCTTGAGCAGACCCTCCACATGGGCAAGCATCTCGTGGTGCGACACATCGCTGTGCTCGGGCGTGTCGATGCGCACAATCTCAATTTTCGAGAACTCGTGCAGGCGGTTGAGTCCGCGCACGTCCTTGCCATAGCTGCCGGCTTCGCGGCGGAAGCACTGAGTGTAGGCGCAGTTCTTGATAGGGAGCTGCTTCTCGTCGAGAATCACGTCGCGGTAGATGTTGGTGACAGGCACTTCGGCGGTGGGGATGAGGTATAGGTTGTCGAGGCCGCAGTGATACATCTGTCCTTCTTTGTCGGGGAGCTGGCCGGTGCCGTAGCCCGAGGCCTCGTTCACCACTGTCGGGGGCATAATCTCGGTGTATCCGGCAGCGGCAGCCTCGTCGAGAAAGAACTGGATTAGGGCACGCTGCATGCGGGCGCCCTTGCCGATATAAACCGGGAATCCGGCGCCTGTGATTTTCACACCCAGGTCGAAGTCGATAAGGTTGTATTTCTTTGCGAGATCCCAGTGAGGCACTTTGGCCTCATCGTTGATTGCGTCGTGCTTCCACTCGGCCACGGTGGCCACTTCATCGCTCAGGTTGCTCTTCACCACCAGGTTGTCTCCTGCGGCCGAGCCTTCGGGCACGATGTCGTAGGGCACATTGGGGATGGATAGGAGGATGTTGCGGATTTCGTCCTCGGCCGCCTTGAGCCGCTCGTCGATGGCCTTGTTGTTCTCCTTGAGGGCGGCGACCTGGGCTTTCACCATTTCGGCCTCCTCCTTGTTTCCCTGCTTCATCAGGGCGCCAATCTGGGCAGCCATTTTGTTGAGCTGGGCAGCCTGGTTGTCGCGCAGGGTCTGAGCGGCACGGCGCTCAGTGTCGAGGTCCAGGATGTGGTTGATGGCATCGCGGCCGTCGAAGTGCTTCTTGGCGAGGCGGGCAATCACATCTTCGGGATTCTCTTTGATTAATGCTAATGTTAACATTGTATGCTATATTAATTATTTTTTTTCTTGAAAAGATTTTTTATGCGGTCGGAGATGCTCTGCGGAGCGTTGCCGTCCGCTCCACCTTATCCTAAGAGTTGCTTCACTTTTGCTGAGATTGCGGCACCCTCGGCCTTTCCGGCGAGTTGCTTCGAAGCCACGCCCATCACCTTTCCCATTTCCTTCATGCTGGTGGCGCCCACCTGCTCAATGATGGCTTTCACGGCAGCAGTGAGCTCCTCATCGGAGAGCTGCTTGGGCAGGTATGCCTCGAGGACAGTCATTTCGGCGAGCTCGCTCTCGGCGAGGTCGGGGCGGTTCTGCTGGGTGTAGATTGCGGCGCTTTCCTTGCGCTGCTTCACCATCTTGGCGATAATCTTAGTGGCAGTGGCATCGGTGAGCTCGCCGCCTGCGCCCTCGGCAGTCTTGGCCTCGAGAAACTCCTTCTTCACGCCTCGGAGTGCGATGAGGCGAGCGTGGTCGCGAGCCAGCATCGCCTTCTTGATATCTTCGTTGATAGTTTCGAACAAACTCATAGCTTTTTCCTTTCTATATGTTTTTTTATGCGTTAATAATCATTTAGTAATGTGGTTGCAAAATTACAACAAAATTTGCGCAAACCGAAAGCAGAGCGCCAAATTTATTTGAGCGCGGTGCTGAGGCGCAGCCAAATTTATCCAAAATTCCGTGCCTTGGGCTACTTGGCGGCAAAAAATCTTAGAACACGATTTTTGTGTTACTGCTTTGTGGCTTGGAGGCGGAGTTGTCGGAAGGGATGATGGTGGGGATAGAAGCCGGGACACCCGAGGGCTTCTTCCCGATGAACTTGGTGTCGCGGTGAATTGTTGGGTTCTTCTCGATTTCGAGAATCACGTCGTCGTCGTCGAACTCATCGGGGGTGAGCACCTTGTATCGGGCCCGGGCGCGTATTTGAGCTGTCTCGCTCACCTTTCGCGTGCCATATATGTCGGCGAGGCGCTCGCGGGTGCTTGGGTCGGGCTCGTCGATAATGCTTGTTGCGGCCGGCACCTTGCCGGGCACTTTCTTGCCTGCGTGGGAGGGACTCTCGTTGCTGAGGGTGACGTCGAATCCTGCGGCAAGGATAGTGACCTTTATGCGCTCACCAAGTTCCTCGTCGAAGGCCACACCCCAGATCACATCGACCTCGGGCGCGAAGTTGCTCATAAATTCCTGCATCTCGCGAATTTCCTCCATGCGGAAGTCTTGCTTTGCCTTGCGCGAGAAGTAGATGTTCACGAGTATTCGCTTCGAGCCATACACGTCGCGGTTCTTGAGCAGCGGTGAGTTGAGCGCGTCCTCGATGGCCTTGGTCATGCGCCGCTCACCCTCGCCATAACCGGAGCTGATCACCGCCACGCCGCCATCGCGCAGGGTGGTGTTCACGTCGTTGAAGTCGAGGTTGATGCGTCCTTCGCTTGTGATAAGCTCCGATATGCTTCGAGCTGCAATAGCGAGAGTGTCGTCGGCCTTGCCGAAAGCGTTGAGGAAATTGAGCTCACTGTAGATTTCGGTGAGGCGCTCATTGTTGATAATCATCAGGGCGTCCACGTGTTTCTTCATCTCGTCGGCGCCGTCGAGAGCCTTCAGGATTTTTTTCTCCCCTTCGAAGAAGAAAGGAATAGTGACGATTCCAATGGTGAGCATGCCCTTCTCGTGGGCAATGCGAGCCACCACAGGGGCAGCGCCGGTGCCAGTGCCACCGCCCATTCCGGCAGTGATGAATACCATCCGGGTGTCGTCGTCGAAGAGTGCGGCAATCTCATTGGCGCTCTCCTCGGCAGCCACTCGAGCCACTTCGGGGCGGTTTCCGGCGCCAAGGCCCTTGGTTGTTTCGGGCCCGATGAGCACCTTGGTCGGCACGGGAGAGCCATTGAGGGCCTGACGGTCGGTGTTGCACACCACAAACGACACGCCCTTGATGTCCTGCTCATACATGTGGTTGATGGCATTGTTGCCGCCGCCACCCACGCCAATCACCTTGATGATAGTGGGCATTTCATTATTTGAGTTCACGAAATTGGGGTTGCTGTTGTTGATGTCGTTGTTCATAATCGTCAGTATTTAGCAGATTTCTCTTCGTCGTCGCTGTAGCTGTCGTCGGAGCCTTCGGAGTCATCGTCGAATATGTTCCTGGCCGATTTCAGCCTGTCGCGTATTAATGAGAAGAAGGAGTTCTTCTTTTGGGCGGGTTTCTCCTTCGGGGTTTCTTCTACGGGTGGCTTCACTTCAACGGGCGGCTCCACGGGTTTCTCCTTGGGAGTGTAAACGCAGTTGTCGGTGAGGTCGATGATGTCGGCAGCTGTGGCGAGCAGTGCGACCGACTGGATGTAGATGAAGTTCTCGGCCACCGACATGATGATGTTCACATAGGGGCACTGCTGCCCTTTTGTCACCTTCAGTTTCATGGTCTTCTCTATGAAGGAGCTGAAGCCATTGAGCTGCGAGCCACCGCCAATGAGGGTGACACCGGCAGCGAGGTCGTCGATGTGCATGCCGGCATAGCTTATTTGCTCGGCGATGTTGGCGCCAATTTCGCCCACACGGGCTACCACATAGTTCGACACATCGGTAACTCTCACGCCATCAATTACAGGCTCATTCTTCATCTCAAGCTCCATGGCGTTGCCCACGGTGAGCTTCAGGTCCTCGGCCTTCGACTCGATGATGTTCATGTTGGTGATGTCGAGAGTGATGAGCCGGCTTCCCATCGGTAGGGTTGCCATGTAGCGCAGGGCATCGTTCTTGAAGATGGACACGGTGGTGGTCTCGGCTCCGAAGTCCACGAGCATGCAACCCAGCTGTCGCTCGTCGTTGGTGAGAATCTTGTCGGCCACGGCGAGAGGCGTGATGATGTAGCCTTTCACCTTCACGGTGTCGAACACGCGCTGGAGGTTTATCTTCAGGGTGTTTTTAGCCACGATGAGGTTCATCTTGGCCCGGATGCGTCCGCTGTAGGACCCGATTGGGTTGCGCACATCGGGATTGCCATCTATTTCGTAGCAGCAAGGCACCACGTCGAGGATTTCGCCATCCACATTCATGGCCCGGCAACGAGCCACAATGTTGTTGATGACCTCCTCGCTGATGAGCTGGTTGGGGTCGAGGTCGAGTGTAATCTCCACGGGCATATTGTGGAGAGA
>JAQXTJ010000142.1 GCA_029219425.1 Bacteroidales bacterium | reverse complement strand
GTAGTAGTTGGTGTAGTAGTTGCAATCCACGCCCAGGTTCACCTTGAGCACTCTGGCGATGGCAAACCGCAGGAACATATTGGAATAAATGGCAAATTTGGGCAGCGGAAGCACGCTTTCGTTGCCCGACGTCTGGTATGTGACAGTGTTGTGCCAGTTGAAAGGCCCGGCAGAGAATCTGTGTGACAGCGTCGCGCTGAAGACCTGCAAGTTGTCGCCAGCCTGAGCCGGGCATCCATCCTCGGCAAAGTACACCAGGTTCTGAATGTTTTCCACGCCCACATTAATCCTTGCTCCCACATGCGGCACATCGAGGATTCCGCCTATGCGCAGGCGGCGCGTCTTGCCGAAGTCGTTGTGCCAGATGAAGTGGTTGGAGACGTAGTTGCGCAGCAGATAGGGCACTTCCTCGTTCTTGAAGTAGCCATATCCGGTGATGCGCAGAGTGTCGTGCCGGAGGCGGAATTTGGTGGAGATGTCGCCACTGACGTCGATGTCGCCCGCCACCGATCCAAGCACTCCAAACTGAGCCGTGGCATTGTAGGTGAGAAGTGAGCCGCGCTGCTTTGTGAGCTGTCCGCCAATCCAAGCCACGTTGTCGCTGTAGGAGTGTGGGACTACCACTTCGGGGCGAGGCGACAGCAATCCCGATGCTGCCGACTGGGAGTCGATGGTGTCGGTTCCCTGAGTGTATTTCCTTATTTCGTAGGTTGCGAATGCCGCAAGTCCAAACTTGGCATATTCGTGGAAACCCTCGAGCAGCGAAATGCCCACGGTATTGCTCAGTTTCCAGTGCTTCGTCTGGTCGTCGGTGCCGCTGAGCGAGAGGTAGGTGTTGGTGAAGAAAGTGGTGTCCTCCTTGGCCGATGTGTTGAGAAACAAATGCTTGTTTGTCTTGTAGCGCATAGTCCAGATGAAGCTCGTGACCGGGATGTAGGTCTTGCTTATTATAGAGTCGGTGCTGTCGCGCTCGGTGTGGTAGTAGCCCACTTTGTAGCGGTGGTTCATATAGAGCTCATGCCCCCACACCTGTGAGTGCGCGTCGTTGAGGTTGACGGGAATAGTGAGATAATCCACCTTAGTGCTGCCGCCCTGCACCTCGGCCGGGTCGGTGATATAGCGGTCGTCGGTGATGCCTCCATTCTCTTTGTTGAGGAAGTTGTAGTTGTTGAAGAATGCCTGGAGCTCGTATCGGTCGCCGGTATATGAGCCGAACAGCCTCCATGCGAAGTCTTTGGTGGATTGCTTGCTGTAGAATCCCTTTGAGTAGAGATAGTCGAGAGCGGCGCCGGCTTGTATTTTCTTGTTCACATTGCCCGAGAACTCGGCTCTGAGCCTGTCCTGCACATTGTCCTTGCTGCCACCTGTGTTGTAGCTCATGAGTGTCATTGGAATGCGGGTGTTGTAGAAGCGCTGTGTGGCTGCCGATGGCAGCCAGGCCTCGAGTGCATCCTCGAAGAAGAAGTCGCTTGCCTTAGAGCGCTCAAAGAAAATCTGGTTCTGTCCCTCGGCTCCCAGGTTGCCCGTGGTGGCATAGGCGTGGCTCACCATCGAAGGCACGGCCTGCCGGTGATAGTCGTCTTGCAGCGTGTCGATGGTCGATTCGTAGCGCTGCCCCAGAGGCTCGGTGATGCGCCAGGCATAGGATGGCTCAATTTTGGGTCCACGCTTGGCGAGCGACGGCAATGCGATTGCCGCAATCATTATTATGAAAATCAGTTGTCTGTTCATATTCGCTTAGGGTAAATCTGAGTGCAAAGTTACTAATTATCCTCTCAACCCGAAAACAATGCCCCACTTTTATTGTCTGACAGTGCAATTTTCTGCAAGAGATGGATATGCGTGGTGTGGTGCTTTTTTGGTGCGCAATGTTTTATTTTTCAGAAAAAATGTATAATTTTGCCACAGCAATAAGGGATTAAGCCGAAATTTTGAGGCAACATGGCCGATGAAGTGGGCGAGATTCCGCATATTAGATACACACAAAAAAAGAAACATTAACAATCAAAACTGTAATTTTTATGCTTAAAAAAACAATCAGTTGTCTGTTGCTGCAAAGCGTGGCAATTGCCGCCCTTGCAGTGTCTAAGGCGGATGCTGCCTCAGCCATTCAGGTGATAGAGCCGGTTGCACCCAAGGTGGTGTCGAGCCGCGACATTGGCAATGGCCGTGTGCTCCAGATGGTGGAGCTTCCCGATGGCCGCAGGTGCCGCCGGGTGGTGCCTCAATTCGGCAGCTCCAACTCGCAAATCGAGGCTGTGACACCCAAGGCGATGCTGCCCATTAAGCCTGCCGAGGCCGAGAGCGCTTATTTCTTTGAGAATTTTGAGAGCTGGGACGGGGAGACCTTCGACTGGATTCCCGACGGCTGGGCCGACATCTCGAAGTGTGACCCTCCGAGCGTGGCTCCCGAGAATGAGGGCATCAACCCCACCTGGCAAGTGGAATATCCAAGCTGGGACCTGAGCATAGAAGGCAAGTTCTTTGCCCGCGTTGCCAATAACTATCACTCCGACCCCGTCACTGGCGCCCTGGTGAATGAGAAGCAGGATGAGTGGCTCATCTCTCCCTCAATCACCCTCAACGATGGCGAGTGGCTCTATTTCTACCTGTGCTATCATCCGGGCTGGGTGTTCTTCGATTCGCAGAAATACACTATGACCTCCCTCAACAACGTGTTGGAGGTGCAGGTGTCGGACGATGGCGGAGAGTCTTGGACCGGAATCTGGTCGTGCCTGGAAGACGCACAGAAATATTCCAACAGCGAGCTTTATGCCAGCCTCGCTTCAATCACCGGCACATGGATTCCCGTGCGCCTCTCACTGGAGAACTATGTGGGCAAGACGATTAAGATAGCTTTCCGCTATGTGGGCTGCAACGGTGAGTCGATGGCCATCGACTGCGTGACGGTGAAAAAGCCGTCGCCAACGGCACTCTACACCATCCCCATCGGCTCGTTCTACAGCGGCTACGACCTCAACTCGCAGCTTGCCGCCAAGAGCTCAGTGCTCACAAGCCCATTCTCCGAAGTCACTTTCTACAACGCCTCCAATGTGGATTGCGTGGATTTCAAATGGACCTACACCACCGATGGCTCCAACACCAAGCAATCTGCCGAAATGGACCTTGTGGCAGAGTACCGTCCTGGTGAATACTCATTCCCCTCGCTTCACGCTGAGGCAGGCAATGGCACAACTTCCGACTTCACCATGGGACGCGACTTCCTGAAGGTGGGTGGCACGCTTGGCGACTTCGGCGCCGGAAACTACGACACCAACAAGGGCATAAGCCACTACTTAGTTGGTGGCAAGTATCTCTTTGGCACTGGCAGCGACAGCTTCTGGACCAGCTATATAGGTATGGAGGGTGTTGACGTGAAGCTCACAGCCATCTGCAACTATTTCCCCAAGCCTGCTCATTCCTACTGCTTCGGCCGCGTGTGGGTGAATGCCAACGTCACTGCCACCGACGGCGCTCTCTTCACTCTCAAGGCTTTCCGTGTGGTTGATGGGACTATAGAGAACGACCCCTTTGCTGTCGCCGTGTGCGACGGCTCGCAGATACAGTCGGTAATCAGCGGCGGCAAGCGTCTCTCGGCACTGCCATTCGACTTTGGCCGCACCATCACCGTGGATACCGGCGTCTTCCTGAAGCTCACCGGATTTGATGACGCAGTGAACGTGCAAGACTTTGTGGTGCTCAACCAGAACACCCCCAACCCCGAAGGCTCAAATTATGCCTATGTGTTCCTCACCGGCTACAAGGATGGAATGACCGACGACCTCCTTATCCCGGCATCGCACATCAACAGCTCGGTGGGCCCGCTCTGCACGGCTTTCTGCTTCAATCTCGATGCCAATTTCACATGGCTTGAGTGCTCCGACCCCACATTCTATGCCGGAGAGCTGAAGCAGTCGAAGGGTCTGAAGTTCTACACCGAGTATCGTGCCGACGACTTCACCATTGAAGGCGATGGCGTAGGCGACTGGATTACTTACAAGATTGGAGCCTACAATGAGGAAACCCACCAGCAGCTCGTGACCTTCACCGTGGCCGACAATCCCGGCACAGAGCGCGAGAGCACAGTGGAGGTGGCTGTTCCCGGCTCGAAGTGCATCGTCACCATCTCGCAGGATGCAGCATCGGGTGTGGCAGCAGTGGATGCTGCCCGGAAGCTCGCTGTGGAGAATGGCGCAATTGTGGTGAGTGGCGCCTGTGGTGAGCAGCTTGCCATCTACAACACTCTTGGCATTCTTGTGCTGCACACCGACATCACCAGCGAGAGTGATGCCGTAGCCACCGGCAACCTGCCGGCAGGAATCTATGTGGCCCGCCTCAGCAGCGGTGCGAGCATAAAGTTCACCATAAGATAACAAAAGCAAAAAAAATCAGCACTGAATATGAAAAAATTAAGCATGATTCTTTGCGCCTGTGCCATGGCCGGTACAATGGGCGCACAGCAGCAGGAATTGTTCACGGTGGCAAGCCGTGCACCACAATCGGCAGCAGCGGCTGCTCCTGTTGCCACCGATGTGCACTATGCGCTCCCCGATGGTTGCTTCTACTTTGGCGAGTGGAACCACGACCGCTACTACTTTGCCGTGTGCACCTCGATGATTGCCCCTGCACACGCCACAATACACTTTGCCAACGATGGAAAGGAGGGCGACAGCTACCTGTGGACCTACAGCAATCCCACCGACTACAGCTACTCGATTAGCAGCCTCACCACCTGCACTGCCGACACTCGCGACCTCACCTACGCGACGGAGTGCTACAACTATGGCTATGTGCCCACTCTTGCCACCACTGCCGGTGGAATCACCTCGGAGTATTCATTTCCTCCATACTCCGACACCCGCAAGTCGTATTTCCAGATTGGCGGACGTCCTGGCGACTTCTACCACGCCAACAAGCCCGGACTGGAGGAGAATGGCTTTTATGGCTTCATGCAATATGATTTCCGTGGCAGCTATGTGAATCTCTATGCAGGCAGCGACATGGAGTCATACGTGTTTGGCAAGGGCGCCGAGACCACCCGTCAGGGTGTCACAGGCCTGGTGTCGATATTTCACAAGCCAGCCGCGCCCTACGTTCTCAAGGATGGCATAAAGGTGAGCATAGGCATTTCGTGCGATGATGATGCCGAAATCACGGTGACACTGCGCAAGGCAACGAAGGTGAGCGACACAGAGTATAACCTTGGTGCCGAGATTGGCCATGCCACGCTCACAGGTGCCCAGATTAAGGAGCTGATGGCGAGCTATGCCATCGGCGACGACTACATTGGCTGGCTTCACGTCGCCAATTTCGTGATGACTGATGAGGAAGGCTACGACCAGTCGGTTCTTCCCGTAACCATCGACTCGGCTCTTGCCGTGGTGTTCTCCGGCTGGAACAACACCAAGGTGGGAAAATTTGAGATTTTCACCAACGAGCAGGTTACCAAGAGCAACGGCACCTACGACTCGCTCGCCAATTCGCGCATCGAGACTTCTACTTTCTTCACCGGCGGAGACTACGGAAAGGATGCAAAGGCCAAATATGAGCACTTTGTGGGTGCGGTGTCGCTCGGCGCATTCTTCCCGATTCTGCATCCCGAGACCGAGAGCTACAATGCTCCTGCCGAGGGCGGAACACAGGCTGTGAAGGTGGACCGCTACCAGTATATGGCCGCTGAGCCTTTCTCGGCCACTTGCGATGCCGACTGGGTGATTGTGTCCACTGCCTCCACCAACACCACACGCACCTGGTGTGGCACTCTCACTGTGACTGTGCTGCCCAATGATACAGATGAGGCTCGCAGTGCGGTGGTGACGCTCACCGACACCGATGGCTCTCGCTCGGAGTTTGTGGTGAATCAGGAAGCAGGAAATTCGGGCGTGAAGGGTGTGGCTCACGGCAGTGCAAAGGCATTCGTTGCCGGCGATGTGCTCCAGCTCCGTGGCATAAGTGGCACGGTGCGCATCTTTGGCGCCTGCGGCAGTCTGGTGACTACCGCCACTGTTGACGGCGACGCCACTGTGCCGGTGAACGGCCTTGCAAGCGGCATCTACTTCGTGAGCCTTCCCGGTGGCAAGTGCATGCGCTTCGTGAAGCAGTAAGCCAAGATGGCAATAGCCTGTATAAACAAAAAAAGGAGCCTCCGTCGTGGGGCTCTTTTTGTTGATTTGTAGTATCGGGGCACGAAGTGTGCTTAGCCGATGTAGCTCTCAATCGTTTCTTCCGAAGGATTCACTGCCACAATCTTGCCATCGGGCGAGATAAGCATTGAGCAATAGCCATCTTCGAGGCGATAGGCCTTATAGATGCTCGAGGCGCTTCCTTCTGCATCGCGGAACTGCGACTCTGCGGCAAGATTGTCGATTCTCACAATCTCATCATAGACTGCCGCCGACGGGTCGAAATTCACAGCAACAAACTCCATTTCTGCGTGATTGCGGGCAAGTCGGTCGTAGGTTATCGTGGCTATTCTCGACTCTGCATCGGTTGATGACCAAAACGCCACGAGCACGAAGGCTCCTCTCAACTTCTGCAATTCCACCTTGCTTCCATCGTTCTCAACGCTGAATCCCGGTGCCGTGTAGCCAATGCGGCTGTCGGCCGGTGTCTCAAGCTGCGCTGAGGTGAAGATGAAGATGAAAGCTGCAATCACACTCAATAATAATTGTTTCTTCATCTAATTTAATTAAAAGTTCATACTAAAGGTCCTGAGTGGCTGCCCTTTGGCTGCCCGACACCGCGAGAACATCTCGTGGGTGCGACCCCTGCCGATTTTCGGCACTTAATCAATTACATAGATTACCTAAAACACTGCAAAGTTAAGCAAAAAAAACGAATCTGCCAAATTTTTAACTCACTGCTCGCAACGCAAGTATTGAAAATCAGCTGTTTAGCTTTCTCTGAAATTCTATTTTCGTTAATTACTTGCAATTAATTAACTTAAAAGCGTTAATTAGCCCGAAAATCCGCATTTCAGCGCATTAATGCGTAACTTTGCAGCGACAAAACCAAATGAATTTTTGCATAATATCTCGTTCTGCATATTTATTGCATACGGTGGACGCGTATTAAAAAATATGTTAAACTCGTGGTAATGTGTAACAATTCCGTGGATTATGACGTCTAATTCACAGAGATGTTGGCTTAGCGGCATCATCATTTAATTGAATTTAATTTTTTATTACGACACGATGAAACGATTTCTTGTTCTTTCTTGCATCTTCGGAGCTTGCGCTGTGCAGGCAGTGGCGCAATATGCCGTGAGTGGCGTTGTGGCCGACACCACCGGCACCGGAGAGGCCTACGCCACAATTCGCATCTACAATCAGGCCGACAGCACCAAGGCAATTCGCCTTGGCACAACCGACGACAGCGGAGCATTCATGCAGCAGCTTCCCGAAGCCGGGAAATACACAATCAATATCTCATCGGTGGGAAAGACTCCGCTCAGGCATAATTTTGAGGTGACAAAGAGCAAGCCCACGGCCTCTCTTGGCACACTCACCTTGCACGATGCCTCGACCACGCTGGGCGAGGTGCAGGTGGTGGCGCAGCGTCCGCTCGTGAAGACCGAAATCGACCGTCTGAGCTACGACATCCAGGCCGATGAGGACTCCAAGACCAACACTATCTTCGAGATGCTAAAAAAAGTGCCGCGAGTGACCGTGGACGGCGAGGAAAACATAAAGGTGGATGGCAGCTCCAGCTTCAAAATCTTCAAGAACGGACGTCCCAACAGCAGCTGGTCGCGCAATCCCAAAGAGGTGCTCAAGTCAATCCCCGCTTCGATGATTAAGCGCATCGAGGTAATAACCGAGCCTGGCGCCAAATACGACGCCGAGGGCGTGAGCGGTATCCTCAATATCATCACCATGGACGACACCTCGATGGGTGGCGTGCTGGGCAGCATAGGAGGTTCCGTCAACCAGAATGGCTCCACCAACCTCTACACCTACCTCACCACACAGACGGGAAAGCTCACCACCACCTTCAACTATGGCTACAACTATATGTCGGAGGGTCAATCAAGCTCCCATAGCGAGACCTGCCGCCTCTTCACTGACAGTGGCAGTGAGATTCTCGACCGCAACCAGGCTCGCAACCACGGCTACATTCACTATGGCAACATCGAGTCGAGCCTCGACATCGACACGCTCAACCTCGTCACTCTCTCCTTTGGCGGATATTTCTACAACTTCAATGTGAACAGCCTATCGGCCAACACTATGCGCGATGCCGCAGGAAATCCCGTTTACGGCTACAGCAGCCATTATTTCTCCCCACAATACAGCTACTTCGACTTCAACGGCAAGCTCGACTACCAGCACCTCACTCATCGCAAGGACGAGGCAATAACTTTCTCCTACCTTCTTTCTACCACAAATCAGACCCAAAAGTGGCAGACCGACTACAACGACATCACAGGAGCTTTCCCCATAGGCTACGAGCACAAATTTGCCGACGACCGACTGAAATTCTATGAGCACACGTTCCAGCTCGACTGGACCCGCCCATTCGCCGGAGGCCACAAGCTCGAGACCGGCGCCAAGTACATCTTGCGAATAAACAACAGCAAGACCTACCAGACCTTCGACATGGCTTCGCTCAACGACACCACCGACTTCCACCACACCACCCACGTGGGAGCACTCTACGGTGAATACTCATTCAACAGCACACGCTGGGGCGCCCGTGCCGGATTGCGCTATGAAATTGCCCGAATGGGAGCTTCCTACCCCGACGGCTCGCAGCCTGCGTTCCACAGCACACTCAACGACCTGGTGCCAACACTCAGCGCAAGCTACAAGCTCAACGACGCCAACACCCTGAAGCTAAACTATGCCTCGCGCATAGCACGCCCCGGTATTGCCTACCTAAACCCCGCCATAATAGGCGACGCCTACAATGTGAAGCAAGGCAATCCCAGCCTGAAGAGCGCACGAAGCCACTCCATCTCGCTCGACTACACCTTCATCAAGCCCAAGCTGGTGCTCAACGTTGCGCTCAATCACCGTTTCTCCAACGGACTGATACAGTCGGTCGTAACCACCAAGGACAATGTGGTGTATTACACCTACGACAACGTGGGCAAGTATCGCAACTCGTCGCTGCACGCTTATGCACAGTGGACCATCACACCCACCACACAGCTCATGATAAATGCCGACATGGGTAACATACACTACCGCAACGACCAGCTCAACCTCACCAACGACAAGTGGTACTTTGGAGCGTTTGGCAACGTCAACCAGCAGCTTCCTTGGAAATTGCGCGTCTCGGCCTACTTCAACCGCCTGGACTGGGGATTCAGCGACGTTTACACACGCTATCCAGCCCGCTACTTCTATGGCTTCTCGCTTCAGCGCTCATTCCTAAAGGAAGACCGCCTCACCGTGCGACTGCAAGCCAACAACCCCTTCTCGGGAAAATACGACTTGGGAGAATCGCACACCGTCAACGGCGACGTGCTCGGCTACGCCAAGACCTGGCAGCACACGCGAAACTTCTACTTCTCCATCTCCTACCGCTTCGGCTCGCTCAAGGCACAGGTGAAGAAGACAGCCAAGACAATTGAGAACGACGACCTGCAAGGACGCAAATAGGAAGCTGCTGAGGCTCAGTGCCAAAGCCGGCTCTATGATGGCAATGGGAGAGGGCAGAGGTGCAGCTTTGATATGGATTTGGAGCAAATTTCTCTTGGATTTGAATATTTTTTTGAAAAAAAAAGGCAGCAACTATTGCATAAACCAAATAAAAGTTGTAACTTTGCACTCGCAAAACCGAAACGGATGGCGGGATAGCTCAGTTGGTTAGAGCGTCGGATTCATAACCCGGAGGTCTCGAGTTCAATTCTCGATCCCGCTACAAAAATTACCAAATCGGCTCCTTAGCTCAACTGAATAGAGCATCTGACTACGGATCAGAAGGTTACAGGTTTGAATCCTGTAGGAGTCACAAACTCAATGAAAAGCAGTAATCAGTGCGATTGCTGCTTTTTTAGTATCGCACAAGCTACCAAGATGACCGATATTATCTGCATAGGACACATCACGCGCGACCGCATTATCACGCCTGCTCACACCGCCTCACTGAGCGGTGGCACCTCCTACTACTTTGCCCATGGCATCAACCACCTGCCTCACGACGTGAGCTTCAGGCTCATCACGTCGCTCTCTACGGACGACATGGCGGCCGTGGAGGAGATGCGGAGCGCAGGAATCGACGTGGAGGTGATTGAAAGCCGCGCCACGGTGTTCTTCGAAAACAAATATGAGGCCAACATGAACAACCGCACCCAGCGCGTGCTCGCAAAGGCCGACCCTTTCACCGTGGATAAGCTGCGCGGTGTGGAGGCACGGTTCATTCATCTTGGCAGTCTTCTCGCCGACGATTTCTCGCTCGATGTGCTGGACTACCTCAAGAACCGTGGCACGCTCTCGGTGGATGCGCAGGGATTTCTCCGCTATGTCGATGGCGACAGGGTGTTTCCTTGCGACTGGGACAACAAGCTCCAAGCTCTGCGCCTCATCGACATACTCAAGGTGAACGAGCACGAGATTGAGTCGCTCACCGGCTATTCCGACCTGCACATGGCGGCCCGGCAGCTTGCCGACTGGGGCGTGCGCGAGGTGCTCATCACCCTGGGCAGCTATGGCTCTGTAATCTTCGTCGATGGCAGATACTACGAGATTCCCGCCTACAAGCCTGCCGCGCTCATCGACGCCACCGGCTGTGGCGACACCTACGCCACGGGCTACCTCTACATGCGCAGCCGTGGAGCTGGCTATGAGGAGGCCGGCCGCTTTGCCGCCGCAATGTCAACCATCAAGTTGCAGCAGTCGGGGCCTTTCGACAAGTCCATAACCGATATTCAGCACATTCTGGAAGCATGACACACCGCCGATGACATTCACTGAGAAGCGACATAGGATACTTGCGCTGATGCTCGCAGTGCTCTTCGTGGGATACTACGGAGGCAGCACGCTGTGCCCGCACGTTCACTACGTCGATGATGTGATGGTGGTGCACTCTCACCCTTTCGCCAACAGCACCCACGCTCACACGCAGGCCGGCCTGCAAGCCCTGTCGCTGCTCAATTGCTCTTTGCTCTACACGCTTGCCGAGGTGGCAGCCCCGGTTGTCGCTGCGGCGGTGGTGCTCGTTCTTATGGCTGCCGTCGCAGCCACGCCCATTGCCGTGCAGCAAGGCTGCGTGGCGCTTCGCGCTCCGCCGGTAATTGATTGAAACACATTCGGGAAAAAATGATGCAAAGGATTCCGTGCGCGTAGCCCTCGATAGTGGGACGACGGTTCATGGGAGCCTGTGCGCTTGCACACAATCAATTACTAACGCATAAAAATCAGCAAAAAAATAAATGACAAGACTACATTTTATTGCCGCATTGCTGTGCGCAGCAATGTGCTACTGCCATATCCATGCCGCAACCATCACCGGCCACACCGTCAGCAAGGCCGACGGCAGCCACATTCCATATCTCACGGTGATACTCACCGGGACCACCTATGGCACCAACTCCGACGAGACCGGACATTTCCGCCTCGACAACGTGAAAAGCGGACGCTACACCATGGAGGTGAGCGGCATTGGCTTCGTCACTCAGCGCAAGACAATCGACGTGAAAGGCACGGTGAACGTGAACTTTGAAATGATTGAGGACATGATGATGCTCGAGCAGGTGGTGGTGACCGGCAACAAGAGCGAGGTGAAACGCCGCAATAGCAGCACGCTGGTGAGCGTGCTTAGCAACAAGGTGTTCGACATGGTGGGGGCTTCGTGCCTCGCCGACGGATTGAGCTACCAGCCCGGCGTGCGCGTGGAGAACGACTGCCAGAACTGTGGCTTCACTCAGGTGCGCATCAATGGGCTCGACGGCCACTACTCCCAGATTCTCATGGACTCGCGCCCCGTGTATTCGGCACTCACGGGTGTGTATGGGCTGGAGCAGATTCCTGCCAACATGATTGACCGCGTGGAGGTGATTCGTGGTGGTGGCTCCGCACTTTTCGGCTCATCGGCCATTGGCGGCACGGTGAATATCATCACCAAGGACCCTATCATCAACTCGGCCGAGGTGGCTCACACCCTCACCTCGCAGGGCGTGAGCGGTGCTCTCGACAACAACACCACCTTCAATGCCTCGCTCGTGAGCGACAACCACCGCGCCGGAATGATGGTGTATGGACAGAACCGCAACCGCGCCGGTTACGACCACGATGGCGACCATTTCACCGAGGTGCCCATGCTACGCTCGCAGACGCTTGGCTTCCGCTCCTACATCCGCACAAGCGACCTCTCGAAGCTCACATTGCAATATCACGGTGTGAAGGAGTTTCGCCGCGGCGGCGACAATCTCTACAATCCTCCCCACGAGGCTGAGATTGCCGAGCAGACCGACCACCGCATTCATGGTGGTGGCATCAACTTCGACCTCTATTCCCTCGACGAGAACAAGCACTTCAACGTGTTCAGCTCCTTCCAGCTCACCAACCGCGACAGCTACTATGGCGGCGGCATGGACCTCAATGCCTACGGCTGGACCAAGGACTTCGTAGTGGTGAGCGGTGCTCAATACACCCACCGCTGGAAGCGGCTGTGGTTTCTCCCGGCCGAGCTGGTGGGTGGCGTGGAGCATAAATACAACTACCTCCGCGACGTGTCGGTGGGCTACGACCACGACGCACTCCAGCGCGTGCACAACTACAGTGCCTACTTGCAGAATGAGTGGCGCAACGACACCTGGGGGTTCCTCATCGGCGGCCGCCTCGACAAGCACTCCATGGTGAGCCATCCCATTTTCTCACCTCGTGCCAACGTGCGCTACAATCCCTCGAAGCAAGCCAACCTGCGTCTGACCTACTCGAGCGGCTTTCGTGCGCCACAGGCTTTCGACGAGGACTTCCACATTGCCGTGGTGGGTGGCGAGCGCGTGGTGACGGTGCTCGCAAGCGACTTGCGGGAGGAGCGGTCGAACAGCGTGAGCCTCTCGGGCGACTTCTACCACAACTTCGGCCCGGTGCAGAGCAACTTGCTCGTGGAGGCTTTCTTCACCGACCTGAGCGATGTGTTTGCCCTGCGCCAGCTCGACGAGCCCGACGCGATGGGCAACAAGGTGCTCGAGCGATACAATGGCAGTGGCGCACGGGTGATGGGAGCAAATATCGAAACTCGCTTCGTATTCTCACACGACATGCAGCTCCAGGCCGGATTCACATGGCAGCGCAGCCGCTACAAGCAGCCCGAACAGTGGAGCGACAACCCCGGTGTGCCGGCGGTGAAGCGCATGTTCCGCACCCCCGACACCTACGGCTACATCACCTACAAGTACAATCCCATCCATCCTCTCGGCATAGCTCTCACCGGCACTTTCACCGGCCCCATGCTTGTGCAGCACCTTGCCGGCTCGGGCACTGAGACCGATGTGGCTGTCATCACCCCGGCTTTCTTCGATGCCAACGTAAAACTGTCCTACGACCTGAAGCTCATGCACCAGGTGAAGTTGCAAGTCAATGCCGGAGTGCTCAACGTGTTCGGTTCCTACCAGCGCGACTTCGACCGTGGTCCCGACCGCGACTCCGGTTACATCTATGGCCCAATGCTGCCCCGAAGCATCTTCGTAGGAGTCAAGCTGGGAATATAATCTCCTCCTTCTGTGTAAGGAAGTTTAGCCGTAGCTGCACTTTGTGTGGGGCTAAAAATGAAAGATTCCACCGAAAGGCTGATTCTGTAATCGGCACTTTCGGTGGAATCGGTGTGCTATGGGGTTGGATTGGGAATTATTCAATCTCGCGGCCCTCGACGATGGCTTCGGTGTCGCGGGCAATCATATACTCCTCATCGGTGGGGATTACCACCACTTTAACGCGCGACTCAGGTGTGCTGATCACGGCTTCCTTGCCACGGATTGTGGCGTTGAGGGCCTCGTCAATATCCACGCCCATGAACTTGAGCGGACGGCACACATTGGCGCGGGTGCCCACCTGGTTCTCGCCCACACCGCCGGTGAAGACGATAATGTCGAGGCCTCCCATCTCGGCAGCGTATGCTCCAATGTATTTCGTGATGCGGTTCTCATACATGTCGAGGGCGAGCTGTGCGCGCTCGTTGCCGGCTTTCACTGCGGCCTCAATTTCTCGCATGTCGCTCGAAATCTCGGTGAATCCTGCCACGCCGCTCTTCTTGTTGATGATGCCCTGCATGTCGGCTGCGGTCAGGTTGTGCTTCTGCATGAGGAAGGTGAGCGCGCCGGGATCAACGTCGCCGCAGCGAGTGCCCATCATGAGACCCTCAACCGGGGTGAGTCCCATGGAGGTGTCGATGCTCTTGCCGCCATCGACGGCAGTGATGCTGCCGCCGTTGCCCACATGGCAGGTGACGATTTTCTGCTGCTTGGGATCAACGCCGAGGAACTCACACACACGGGCCGACACATAGCGGTGGCTGGTGCCGTGGAAGCCGTAGCGGCGCACTCCGTCCTCGCTGTAGTATTTGTAGGGGAGGGCATACATATAGGCCTTGGCGGGCATGGTCTGGTGGAAAGCGGTGTCGAACACAGCCACCTGCGGCACTCCGGGAAGCACGGCGGTGATAGCGTCGATACCTGCCATGTTCACGGGGTTGTGAAGCGGCGCGATGCCGTAGCACTCCTTAATCATGGCAATGACCTCATCGGTGATGAGCATGCTCTTGTTGAACTTCTCGCCGCCATGCACCACGCGGTGACCTACGGCGTCGATTTCGCCGAAGCTCTTTATGCAGCCATACTCCGCGCCTGTGAGGATGTCGAGAATGGCTTTGATTGCGCCATTGTGGTCGCTGATGTTGAGCTCAAGGATTTTCTTGCTGCCATCGGCGAGCTTAAACTTGATGAAAGCGTCGCTGAGTCCTATTTTTTCCACGCCACCCTCGGCAAGCACGCGGTTGGCCTTGATTTCGATTAATTTGTACTTTACCGAACTGCTTCCGCAGTTAAGAACAAGTATATTCATTGCGATTGAATTGTTTTTGAAAAGGTTATGTGATTAAGAGGGACGCAACAGCCGCGTCCCTCCGTGCTTCTTTTTTAGTTTTCTTTCATGCCAATCGCCTGGTTGCAGGTGATGATGATTGTCTTGTAGATGTCCTCGGGGCTACAGCCGCGCGATAGGTCGTTCACCGGACGTGCGAGGCCTTGGAGGATTGGTCCCACGGCCTGGGCGCCGGCAAGTCGCTGCACGAGCTTGTAGGCGATATTTCCCACTTCGAGGCTTGGGAACACAAGCACATTGGCCTTTCCGGCAATGGTGCTGCCGGGAGCCTTGCTGAGACCCACCGATGGGACGATAGCGGCGTCGGCCTGAAGCTCACCGTCGATTGCGAGTGTGGGGTCGGCCTCATGGGCAAGCTCAGTGGCCTTTACCACCTTGGTGACCACCTCGTGCGAGGCGCTGCCCTTGGTGGAGAAGCTGAGCATGGCGATGCGTGGCTCTATGCCGGCAATGTCGCGGGCAGTCTTGGCGGTAGAGAGGGCAATCTGGGCAAGCTCATCGGCGCGCGGAGCGGGAATCACGGCGCAGTCGGCGAATACGAGCATGCCATCGGTGCCGTAGGGGAGACCCGGAGGCAGGAGCATAAGGAATGCGCCCGACACTACATTGATGCCCGGAGCTGTCTTGATTACCTGGAAAGCAGCGCGCAGCACGTTTCCTGTGGTGTTCTTAGCGCCGGCCACCTGTCCGTCGGCCTCACCGGCCTTAATGAGAAGACAGCCAAGATAGAGAGGGTCTTTAGCCTTCTTGCGGGCATCGTCCATAGAGATGCCCTTGGCCTTGCGAAGCTCATAGAAAATCTCGGCATACTTCTCAATCTCGGCATCGTTGCCGGGGTTGACGATGCGTGCCAGATGGATGTGAGTGAGGCCCAGCTCCTCGGCCTGCTCATTGATTTTTGCAGGGTCGCCTATGAGGATGATATCGGCAATACCTTCGGCAATCACTTGATTGGCAGCCTGGAGCGTGCGATATTCAGTGCTCTCGGGAAGAACGATGCGCTGACGCTGTGCAATCGCCTTCTCTTTTAATTTTGAAAAAAGTCCCATATCTAATAGTGTTAATTGTAGTCGAGTAATTAAGTATTGCAAAATTAGTGCAAGGCGAGCGCAAAAGCAAATAAAAACGAAAGTTTTTGATTTGCTTTTGCCGAGCCGCCGCCTGATTTATGAAAAATTAGTGCAAGGCGAGCGCAAAAGCAAATAAAAAAACGTATTTGTGGCTTCAATAGCTGAAGCCGGCTTATGAGCGCAGCAAATGCACCGCCGTGTCCGGGGGTGCCTTTGGTAAGTGGGATATAAAATGTGAGTGGTGAATGTGCCGTTTTATTTTTTCTCCACCTTGGTGTAGCGCTTGTTGAGTCCCTCAATCACATCGCCGGTAACGTCGTATTTCGGGTCGATAAACACTGCCGAGGCCTTGTAGAGAATCACATCGTAGCCCTTCTCCTTGGCGTATGCCTTGATGAAGTTCTGCACCGAGTCGTTGAGCTGAATCTGATACTGCATCATCTCATTCTGGGCATCGCGCTGGAGCTTGGCGAGATAGGTCTGAGCATCGTTCTGCATCTTGGCGAGGCGGTTTTGGTCGGCGTTGAAGCTCTCCTCGGTGAGATAGCCGTTGTTCTTGTATTTGTTCTGAATTTCGTTGCCGAGGCGCTGAATTTCGTTGCCACGCTTCATCTGCTCGTTGTCGAGCTGGTTGGAGCGGCGAAGCATAGCCTCATTGATGTCGATGGCAAGGTTGTACTTGGCCATAAGAGTGTCGCCATCAATGTAGCGAATCACGGCTGGTGCCGGAGTGCCCGACTCGGCTGCTGCGGGAGCTGTGGTTGTTTCCTCGGTAGTCTTGTTGCACGATGCAAACATCATTATTGCCAAAGCAATGAATGAGAACTTGGCAATTTTGCGAATTACTTTCATTGTAAATTAAAGATTTAATCTATATGGATTTTTTGTTTGTTCCTGTCAATCGTTGCCCGATGCACAAGTGATGTTCCGCTTCCTAAGCGCGGGGTTGCCGTGGACGTGTGTGTTGGGAAACTTGCCTCCCTTCACGAAGAATACTTTCACACCCAGTAGCAGCACTGCAATGGCCAGAAAGACTATGGAAATCACTAAAATTTTCATGTAATCACGATTTTATTGTGCAAATATAGGAAAGGAAAACCGATTTTTTGCGATAACACAAATTTTTTTTGTAACTTAGTGGTCGAAATAGGCGTGTTTTTAACACTATTTTCGGTTACGAAAGCTACAATAACAGTTTTACAATATAAAATCATCCATTATGACACTAAAAGAACTAAAGCCGGAACTCATTTTTGGAATATTCGACGAGATTACCAAAGTTCCGCGTCCATCGAAGAAGGAAGGAAAGATTCGCAAGTTCCTTATCGACTTTGCCGAGAAGCACGGCATCGAATATAAGACCGATGAGATTGGAAACATTGTGATGCTCAAGGCTGCTACCCCGGGCTATGAGAATGCCCCGAAAGTTGTCATTCAGGGTCACATGGACATGGTGTGTGAGAAGAACGGCGGCGTGGAGCACGACTTCGAGAACGACCCCATCAGCACCTACGTTGATGGAGAGTGGGTGCGTGCCAATGGCACCACTCTTGGCGCCGACAACGGCATAGGAATGGCAGCCGGCCTGGCCGTGCTCGTGAGCGACGGCCTTGTGCATGGCCCTATCGAGGCTCTCTTCACCGTGGATGAGGAGACAGGACTCACAGGCGCCATGAACCTTGCCAAAGGAATGATAAGCGGAAAGTATCTGCTCAACCTCGACTCGGAGGAGGATGGCGAAATCTGCATAGGCTGCGCCGGTGGTATCGACACCACCTGCACTTTCACCTATGAGCCGGTGGATGCTCCATCCGATTTGCACTACCTGAAAATCAACATCAAGAATCTCCAGGGCGGTCACTCCGGTGCCGACATACACCTGGGCCGTGCCAGCGCCACAAAGCTCATTGCCCGCTTCCTGTGGACCGCTGCCAAGAAATTCAACTTCAAGCTCGCCTCTATCTATGGCGGAAACCTGCGCAATGCCATTGCTCGTGAGGCCCATGCCGTGATTGGCGTGACCGACTTCGACAAGGAGGCAATCCGCGTGGAACTCAACCACTTCATTGCCGACGTGCAGAATGAGTATAAGCACACCGAGAAGAAAATGGAGATCACCATGGAGAGCGTGGAGGCTCCCACCTTTGTAATCGACGCTAAGACTGCCGAGGCCGTGGTCACCTCGATGTTCGTTTGCCCCCATGGAGTTATCTCAATGAGCCTTGAGCTTGAGGGACTGGTGGAAACCTCCACCAACCTTGCATCGGTGAAAATGCTCGATGGCAACCAGATTCTCGTCACCACATCGCAGCGCAGCTCGGTGGAGAGCCGCAAATTCGACATTGCCAACCGCGTGGAGGCTGTGTTTGCATCAGCTGGAGCTGTTGTATCTCACGGCGATGGTTATCCGGGCTGGGCACCCAACCTCGAATCGCGCGTGCTAAAGGTGGCTGTCGCCGCACACGAGGAACTCTTTGGCTGCAAGCCAGTGTGCAACGCCATCCATGCCGGCCTCGAGTGTGGCCTTTTCCTCAAGGACTATCCCAACATGGAAATGATTTCATTCGGCCCCACTCTGCGCGACGTGCACTCGCCAAAGGAAGCTATGCACATACCTGCAGTGGGCAAGTTCTGGAGTCTTCTCACGAAGATTCTCGAAATGATTGCCAAGGGATAAATCACTCTGCTATTTCTGTCACACCAAGCAGCCAAGTGCCACATTTCGAGAGAAGTGCACATGGCTGCTTGTGCTTTTTTTAAGCTATGCGCAATCGGCCTAAAGTTCACTGCAAATGAATATGCGAAAGCTACTATCATCAATCATCGTTGCTGCTGCAATCGCACTGCCCATCGTCGGGATGAGTGGCGAGGGTGCGGCATTTTCACCACCCGACAGCGTTTTTCTGCCCGACACACTCAGCCGTGCAGAGGCCTACACTGCTGCAATAGGCGAGGCTCTGAATGCCGCCGCCGCCGACAGTGCCGACCGCTACACACGCCTCACGGTTGCCGACTATGAGCACGTTGCAGCCGAACTCGGTGTGGAGGTTGCCACAATCCGTGCCGTGAGCGACATCGAAGCCGGAAAGACCCACAAGGGATTCTTCGAACCCGGTCTGCCGGTAATCAACTTCGACCGCACCATCTTCGCATCGCGCCTGCGCCGCGCCGGTAAAAACGTTGCCAAGGCACGCAAGCAGCAGCCTGCGGCTTTTGCCAAGCTCAATCTTGCACGCTATGGCAGCTATGGCAACGCCCAGCGTGCCCGGCTTGAGGCAGGCATTGCCATCGACAGCGTCGTTGCAATAGAATCCACGTTTTGGGGCATGTTTCAGATAGGAGGCTTCAACTGGCACAGATGTGGGGTGGAGTCGGCAAATGAGTTTGCCCGGCTCATGGCTCAGTCGGAGGCAATGCAGCTCGAATTGTTTGCGCGGTTCATGCAATCGACAGGCATGGTGAAGCACTTGCGGCAGAAAAACTGGCGCTCATTTGCCCGTGCCTACAATGGTCCCGGATATGCCAAGAAAGGCTACCACCGCCGCCTTGCTGCCGCCTACGCCCGCTACTCACGCAAGTAGATTGCCACAGCCCGGACGTCGGCACGCGAGTGGTGACACCGGGCAACCAGGCGTGAAACAAACAGCGAGAAACAGACTGCTTTTTTCTTTCAGCCATCTGTTTCTCGCTGTTTGTTTTATGTCGATTTTTTGATATGTATCAGGCTTTGCTGCCGCAATCATCTATTGCGACAACAGCTACTCTGTAGCAAGAGCATCACTTGCGGCTGCCACGCAATCGGGCTGCTCGCTTAGTGATGCGGGCGAATGACCACTACTACTTCTTGTTGAGAGTGGCCTCCACCTCGGGAGCGATGCCTGCAAGCTCAGGGTCGATCATGATGCGTCCGCAGTATTCACACACAATCACCTTCTTGTGCATCTTTATCTCCATCTGGCGTTGTGGCGGGATGCGGTTGAAGCAACCACCACATGCGTTACGCTGGATATAGACTATGCCCAGGCCGTTGCGTGCATTCTTGCGAATGCGCTTGAATGCCGAGAGAAGACGCTCATCATCGAATTTCACTTCGAGCTTCTTAGCCTGCTCGCGCAGCTTCTCCTCATCCTGCTTCGTTTCCGATACGATTTCGTTGAGCTCGCTCTTCTTCTCCTCAAGAATGTGCTTGCGGTCGGTGAGGTGACTGGCAGCCACATCCACATCGGCGTGCTTCTGCTCAATCTGGCGGGAGAAATCGTTGATTTTTTTCTCAGCAAGCTCAATGTTGAGATGCTGATATTCAATCTCTTTCGAGAGGAAATCGAATTCGCGGTTGTTGCGCACGTTGCTCTGCTGCTGTGAGTACTTGTCGATAAGCGCCGCAGCCTCATCTATAGCCTTGTGCTGAGTGTTAATGCCGGCATTCAGCTCTTCAATCTCATCCTTGTAGTTCTGGATGCGGGTTTCAAGGCCGGCGATTTCGTCCTCAAGGTCTTGCACCTCAAGAGGAAGCTCGCCGCGGATAATCTTGATGCGGTCGATTTTCGACAGGATGGTCTGTAGTTCGTAAAGAGCTTTCAGACGCTCCTCTACGGTAAGTTCTTTTTCTTGTTTATCAGTAGCCATTGCTTACAAATAATTTATCTGATTTCTTTCTTTCTCGGAGTAATAGGCTGCAAAGTTAGGGAATTTTTTCCGAATTACGTCAAAAAAAATCTCTTTTGTGAATTGTTCGCTCTCATAATGGCCGATATTGGCAATTATGATGCGGTGATTGTGGGAGGTGAAGTCGTGATATTTCACGTCACCGGTCACATACACTTGTGCTCCGGCCGCTATGGCATCGCCTATCAGCTCGGCTCCGCTGCCGCCACAAAATGCCACGCGGGTAACCTGCTGAGTGAGGTCGCTGCCACTGTAGCTCATTGCCCCAATTTGGCAGAACGTAGCCTTCACACGCGCAAGAAACTCCATCGCCGTTGTCGCAGGAATGTTTCCCACCACGCCAAAACCCCATGGCGCGTCGTTCTCGAGCGCCAGCACATCGTATGCCGGCTCCTTGTAGGGATGCACCCGCAGCATTGCGCCCAGCACCGCTTCCTTGCGCCACGATGGCACTATCACCTCCACACGCTCCTCGGGCTCGCTGTGCAGCTCTCCCTCAGTGCCTACATAGGGCTTCGCGCCACTCTGTGCGCGAAAAGTGCCTGTGCCCGTCATCGAGTAGCTGCACGAGTCGTAGTTGCCTATGTGTCCGGCTCCGGCCGCCCACATCGCCTCCTTCACTGCCATGGCGTGTGCCGTGGGCACGAATACGACAATCTTCAGCAGTTTCGAGCGATGTGGCGCAAGAATCTCCACATCGGTGAGGCCAAGCTTTGCCGCCGCATGGGCCGACACACCTTGGCTCACACTGTCGATATTGGTGTGTGCCGCATAGAGTGCCACATCGTGCTTGATGGCCTTTGCCACTATGCGTTCTATTGGGGTGCGTCCGGTGAGGCGTTTCAGCCCGCGGAAGATGAGCGGATGGTGTGAAATCACCATATTGGCGCCGCGGGCGATGGCCTCATCGAGTATCTCCTCGGTGACATCGGTGCACAGCAGAGCGGCCTTGGCCTCGGCACTTGCATCGCCCACCTGTAGCCCGGCATTGTCGTAGCTCTCCTGAAGAGCCAGCGGGGCAAAGGCCTCTATGGCAGCAGCTATGTCGCCTGTCGTTATCATTTATTATAGATGAAAATACAGTATTAAAGAAACAACTCCTAATTCCTCACTTTTTTAAGCCGTTCTTCATCGAGCTTTATGAAAAGCTCTTCGAGCTGGCTGTCGTCGATATTGCCCGGAGCATCGTTCATCATGTCGCGGCCCGAATTGTTCTTAGGGAAGGCTATGGTGTCGCGAATACTGTCGAGGCCGGCAAGCATCGACACGAAGCGGTCGAAGCCGAATGCCAGTCCGGCGTGAGGCGGTGCTCCATATTTGAATGCCTCCATCAAGAAGCCAAACTGGTCCTGAGCCTTCTCTTCGGTGAAGCCGAGAAGCTCAAACATCTTGTCCTGAAGTTTGGGGTCGTAGATACGCAGGCTACCTCCGCCAAGCTCCACGCCATTAATCACCATGTCGTAGGCATTGGCCCGCACGTTGCCTGTGTCGCTGTCGAGCATTGGGATGTCCTCGTCCTTGGGCTTGGTGAAGGGGTGGTGCATTGCATAGAAGCGCTGTGTCTCCTCGTCCCACTCAAACATGGGGAAGTCAACCACCCACAGCGGGGCAAACACGTTCTTGTCGCGAAGTCCCAGGCGGTTGCCCATCTCAAGGCGAAGCTCGTTGAGTGCCTTGCGTGTGGGCATCGTCTTTCCGGCAAGAATAAGCATGAGGTCGCCCGGCTTAGCGCCAAATCGCTCGGCCCATGCCCTCAGCTCGTCGTCGCCATAGAATTTGCCCACGCTGCTCTTCATTGAGCCATCGGCCTCCATCTTCACCCACACAAGTCCCTTGGCGCCGATTTGTGGGCGCTTCACAAACTCGGTGAGCTCATCAATCTGCTTGCGAGTGTATCCGGCACAGCCCTCGGCGCATATTCCGCCCACATACTCGGCGCTGTCGAATACCACAAAGTTCCTACCTTCGGTAAGGTCTTTCAGCTCCACGAATTTCATGCCAAAGCGAATGTCGGGCTTGTCGCTGCCATAGTATTTCATAGCGTCGGCCCACGTCATGCGAGGGAAGGCATAGTCGAAATCCACATTGCGCACATATTTGAAAATGTGCTTCACCAGGCCCTCAAACATTTGCAGCACGTCCTCCTGCTCCACAAACGACATTTCGCAGTCAATCTGTGTGAACTCGGGCTGGCGGTCGGCTCGGAGGTCCTCATCGCGGAAGCACTTTGCTATCTGGAAGTAGCGGTCGAAGCCTGCCACCATAAGCAGCTGCTTGTAGAGCTGCGGCGACTGTGGCAGAGCGTAGAACTGACCCGGATTCATGCGCGAAGGCACCACAAAGTCGCGTGCGCCCTCGGGAGTGGATTTAATAAGAATCGGGGTCTCAACCTCGAGAAATCCCTTCTCATTGAGATAGCGGCGCAGCTCAAATCCCATCTTGTGGCGCAACTCCAGGTTGCGGCGCACGGCCGAGCGGCGCAAGTCGAGGTAGCGGTATTGCATGCGAATGTCGTCGCCGCCATCGGTGTTGTCCTCAATGGTGAAAGGCGGAACCTCGCTGCGGTTGAGCACAGTGAGCTTGCCGGCGATAATCTCAATCTCACCGGTGGGTATGTTCAAGTTCTTGCTCTGTCGCTCGGCCACTGTGCCCTCCACCTGAACCACAAACTCACGGCCCAGATGATTGGCAGCGTCGCACAGCGCAGCATCCACCTCATTGTTGAATACTATCTGGGTGATGCCATAACGGTCGCGCATGTCAACAAACGTCATGCCACCCATCTTGCGGACACGCTGCACCCAGCCTGCCAGCTTCACCACTTCGCCCACATTAGCAATGCGAAGCTCTCCACACGTCTTAGTTCTAAACATAATCCGATTTACTGTTGTATCTTTGTATTTTATAAATCATATTCACATTGCAAGCCCACTGCACATGGCTTACAGCCTGCAAAATTTATATCTCGCCTTGCCGCCACATCACACAGAAAAAATCTCATTGCGCACACATACCGGCACATCATAGCGATTATTCGTGCAAATTTACTATAAAACCACGAAACTACCCACTCATAACCCCCAAAATTTTATGCCAGCCACACATTTTTCGGCCAATCAAGGCTCATTTTGCGCAAATTCCAGTGAATTTGGCCCAATTTTCAAAAAAATCACACAAAAATGAAAATTTTTTGCCGAAAAATTTGGAGGATTCAAAAAAAGTCCATACCTTTGCATCGCTTTTCAAGGGAAACACCTCACGAGGTTACCCAAACAAAAACGAAAGCATCGAGGGCGCTTAGCTCAGCTGGTTCAGAGCGTCTGCCTTACAAGCAGAGGGTCGGCGGTTCGAATCCGTCAGCGCCCACCACAGAAAATAAAGCACTTACGGAATGACCGTAAGTGCTTTTTTCATCTCCCACCCCCCGAAGCATTCCGGCTTGCGGAGCAGCCGCTTGTCGGATATGAAAGCAATGGCTCGTATCAATCCGCACCGCCGGCTATGCACGCCGCCACTCCACCGCTCTCATCGGCGCGAGTGCTACACTGTGCGTGGTATTCCTTGTGTCGCTCGTGGGCGACAGCTTCGGCGTTACCGCCACCAGTGCCACACTATCCATGTCACTCGGCATGGCCGCAATCTCAGCCCGGAAAGGAGGTGAGTTATGAGACCCCGCGAACTTACACATGAAGAGCGTGAGGCAATCATCGCCAACCGCCTCGACGAATGTATCGTGAAGCCCGGCCTGAAGGCTGCCATGGACGGCTACCTCGCCGGATTTGAGCCTGCTGAAACCTACAACGCCGAAACCGACATCCTCGTGTCAACCGAGTCGATGGTGCTTGAGCTTGAGCCGGTTTACGATGCCGAGACCAACGAGATAGCCAACTATATGGCCACCGCCGGCTACCGCTACCACTTCATCCACGCCGACTGCATAAGCGGCTGGATTCTCCGAAAAAGATAACTGTTGCTTATTGTACAATAAATTCATATATTTGCAGAAATATATATAATAACTTCGATATGGATTTTTGGGAATATGTAATGATGTTTGGCGCATTGGTGATATTGGCGGTTGTGCTGTCGATGCTTATGGACCCTAAGGGTAAGTATAACCGGCCAAAACGCAACAAGACCACCTACCATGACCCGAAGAAACGAATCGGTCTCCCATGGATGGGAGGCGATATGGATTGATGATGCGGCTGTGTCAAAATAGGCGCATCATCATTTTTATAATGAGCTGTAAAAACATGCTGTAAAACATAAAACAAAGAGGCTGCGCCGTAAACCTCAATTACGACACAGCCTCTTTTTTAGTAGTTTTGGAACACTCGAGATTAGTAGTTCTCGGCGTTGATTTCGAAATAGCTCTGTGGGTGTGCGCACACGGGGCAAATTTCGGGAGCCTGCTTGCCCACCACGATGTGTCCGCAGTTGCGGCATTTCCAGATGGTGTCGCCTTCGCGCGAGAATACCACGCCGTCCTCTATGTTCTTGAGCAGGGCAAGATAGCGCTCTTCGTGGTGCTTCTCGATGGCAGCCACTCCACGCATCTTGGCGGCTATTTCGATGAAGCCTTCTTCCTCGGCCTCCTGAGCCATGCGGTCGTACATATTGGTCCACTCATAGTTCTCACCCTCGGCGGCAGCCTTGAGGTTGGCCATTGTGTCTTTCACGGCACCGCCCTCGAGATACTTGAACCACAGCTTTGCGTGCTCTTTCTCATTCTGGGCTGTTTCCTCGAAGAGAGCGGCAATCTGCTGGTATCCGTCTTTCTTTGCCTTCGATGCGAAATAAGAATATTTGTTGCGTGCCATCGACTCGCCGGCAAAGGCTTCCATGAGGTTCTTCTCGGTCTTTGTTCCTTTCAATTCTTTCATAATCTCTTGTTGTCTGTTTAGTCGTAAATAAATTGTTTATTCGTCAAAGGCTGCCGGTGATGAAAATATGCGATTGTCTCAGCACCTCCGCTGCCTTTTCGCCTGCAAAGATAAGCAAGATTGCCGGAAAATTCAAATTAATATTTCTATAAAATGATAGAAATAATCTATTGGGCTTTTTTGTTGTGGCTGACGAAGTTTTTTCTTAATTTTGCAATGACAACGTGAGGTGTTGCACGCACGCTGTCGCATATCAAACCAATAGAATGTAAAGGACAGAATATTATGACGCTTCAACAACTTGAGTATATCGATGCGGTGTATGAGCACAGGCATTTTGCGAAAGCTGCCGAGCAGTGTGGCGTCACTCAGCCCACGCTGAGTGCCATGATACAGAAGCTCGAGGCCGAGCTCGATGTGCGTCTCTTTGAGCGCACATCGCAGCAGGTGTCACCCACGGCTGTGGGCACGCAGGTGGTGGAGCAGGCGCGCAGGGTGCTGCTCGAGGCGCGGCGCATAAGGGAAATCGTTGCCGAGCAGAAAGGGTGTGTCGCAGGCAAGTTCCGTCTTGGAATCTTGCCCACCATTGCTCCCTATCTCATACCGCGCTTCTTCCCACGGCTTTGCGAGCAGAACCCCGAGCTCGACCTGCGTGTGGTGGAGATGAAGACGTCGGCGATGAAGACGGCTCTTGCACGCGGTGACATCGACGCTGCAATTATGGTGAATCTGGGCGACCTCGATGGATTCGCTGCCACCACGCTCTACTATGAGCAGTTTCTTGCCTACGTTTCCCGTCCCGACGCCCTTTTCTCGCGCAAGACGATAAAGACCCACGACCTCAACAATGAGTTTTTGTGGCTGCTCGACGAGGGGCACTGCTTCCGCGACCAGCTTGTGAAATTCTGCAACTTGAAGGCTGCCCGTGAGAGCAAGGAGGCCTATATGCTTGGGAGCATAGAGACCTTTATGCGCATAGTGGAGGGTGGAAAGGGCGTGACGTTCATCCCCGAGCTTGCACTCGATCAGCTCAACAGCCAGCAGCGAGAGCTTGTGCGCCCGTTTGCAGTGCCCATTCCCACGCGTGAGATTGTGCTCGTCACCTCAAAGGCATTCGTGCGCAATGCCGTGCGCTCACTCCTCGAAGAAGCCATTCGCCGCGCTGTGCCGCCCCGTATGCTCCGCCTCAACAACACGGAGCAGCGCATCTGATGTGGTAGGGCAAATATACGAGCTATTATTTGTGTAATAGCAGATAATGTTGTAATATTGCAGAATAAAAAACAATGGATTGAGAAATGAGATGCCTCAATCATAAGTGCCACCGCACACTTTGATGAGTGGCGATGGCAATGTGTATTCCCGAGAGAAAAAATATCGGGGATGAGGAGTAGGTGTTTTCGGCGAGTGGGGTGTTACTATATTAATTATGTGTTTTTTAATATGGTGATTATTAACTGACAATATATATTCTTGATGAAATATTTAGGACTTTTACTGGCAGCCGGCCTTATGGCATCGTGCTCTGCAAGGCAGGGCGGAAACGTGGAAAACTTGTCGCATGAGGTGAATCCCATGATAGGAACGGATTTCACCGGTAACACATATCCCGGAGCACAGGCACCGCATGGAATGGTGCAACTCAGTCCCGACAACGGACTGCCCGGCTGGGACCGCATAGCCGGATATTTCTATCCCGACTCCACGATAGCCGGATTCAGCCACACCCACCTGAGTGGCACTGGAGCCGGCGACCTCTACGATATTTCCTTCATGCCTGCCGTGGAGCCTCTAAGCATTGCCGAGGCGCCGCTGGGGCTGCACTCCAAGTTTGCCCACAGCAGCGAGGAGGCATGGGCCGGATATTACCGTGTGCATCTCACCGACTACAATATTGACGTGGAACTCACAGCCACGCCACGCTGTGGCGTGCAGCGATACACCTACCACAACAAGCCCGACAGTGCAATGGTGGTGCTCAATCTGAGCAAGGCCACCAACTGGGACCGCACGCTCGCATGGCATGTGGAGCAGCGCGACTCGGTGACGCTTGTGGGCTACCGCTTCAGCGACGGCTGGGCACGCAACCAGAAGCTCTACTTCTGCTCGCGATTCTCGCAGCCCATAGCCTCGCTCGAGCAAGATTCGGTGGTGACACTGCGCTTCAATCTTGCAGTCTCAAAGGGTGAGCTCACGCTGAGCACCGCGCTCTCGGCAGTGAGCGAGGAAGGGGCAGTGCGTAACCTGAAGGCCGAAGTGCCGACCGACGGCTTTGCCGTTGTGCTTGCCTCGACCGAGGAGGCCTGGAACTGCGCTCTCTCGAAGGTGAAAGTGGAGAGCGACGACAAGGACTTGCGTACCACATTCTACACCGCACTCTATCACTCAATGCTCGCGCCCACGCTCTACGATGATGTGGATGGAGCCTACCCCGGCCCCGACAGCCTCATTCATGAGGCAAAGGGCTGGAACAATTACAGCACTTTCTCGCTGTGGGACACCTACCGCGCAGCGCACCCACTCTACACTATTTTGGAGCCGGAGCGTGCCGCCGATATGGCTCGCAGCATCATAGCATTTGCCGAGCAGAACGGACGCCTGCCCGTGTGGAACATGCACGCCAGTGAAACCGACATGATGATAGGCTACCACGCAGCGGCTGTGCTTGCCGAGGCGTCGCTCAAGGGTCTTCTCACCGAGGATGAGCAGAGGCGTGCCCTCGCGGCCTGCGTGACAACCGCAAATCTCGACGACTACCGCCAGATAGGCCAGTACAAGCAGCTTGGCTATGTGCCTGCCGATGCCGAGGGCGAGGGCGAAAACTGGACTCTGAGCAAGACGCTCGAATATGCCTACGACGACCATTGCATCGCCGTGCTTGCCCGCCACCTTGGCGACGAGGCCACGGCGGCCACTATGGAGACTCGCGCCAGGAACTACCGCAACGTGTGGAATCCCGCCACGGGCTTTATGCAGCCAAGGCTCAAGAATGGGGCGTTTTTGGAGCCGTTCAGGGCCGAGGACTACACCGAGTATATCTGCGAGAGCAATGCATGGCACTATCTGTGGTCGGTGCAGCACGATGTGGAGGGGCTGGTGGCTCTAATGGGCGGGGCCGGGGCCTTTGAGGCACGGCTCGACAGCCTTTTCAGCTACAAGCCGGCCGAGGGCGAGGAACTGCCCATATTCAGCACAGGCATGATAGGGCAATATGTGCATGGCAATGAGCCGTGCCACCATGTGGCTTATCTATATAACTATGTGGGCAAGCCCGAGAAGACGCAGCGCTATGTGTCGGAGATTATGCACGGGCAATACAGCAACACGCCGGCCGGGCTGTGTGGCAATGAGGATTGCGGACAGATGTCGGCATGGCTCGTGTGGAGCGCGCTGGGACTGTATCCCGTGGATCCAGTGAGCCTCACCTACCAGCTTGGCACTCCGCTCTTTGAGGAGGCCACGGTGGAATTGCCCGGTGGCAAGCAGCTCACGGTGAAAGCTCCCGGAGTGGACAAGGAGCACTATGCAGTGCGCGAGGTGAGGCTGAATGGCACAGTGCTCGAGAAGCCCGAGATAAGTCATGGGCAGCTTATGCAGGGTGGGGTGATAGAGTTCTTCGTGGAGAGGTAGTTTTGGCTATGACAGCAAATGTAGCTTATATAGCCGTGGTGTTTTTTAGTAACTGAAACGCAAAAGAGGCAGGCATGGCTTGCCAAACGACGAGACAGAAGAAGATGGTGAAATCTGACTTCGAGCAGAGATATCAGGAGCTTTTCAGACGCTACCATTCCAATTTGCTCTTCTATGCCACCCGAATGGTGGGTGAGGTAGAGGCAGAGGATGTGGTGCAGGATGTGTTTGTGGAGCTTTGGCGGCGGCAAGGCGATGTGGAGATGGGCGACGACATACAGGCCTTTCTCTACAAGGCCGTTTACACCCGGTCGCTCAACGTGCTAAAGCACAGGGCGGTGGTTGACAGCCACGAGGAGGCGATGCTTGCGATAGGCATGCGCCGTGCCGAATACTATGCCCGGGAGGAGAGTGATGTGGTGAAGCGCATTGAGGACCGCGAGCTGCGCGGCAGGCTGTCGAGGGCTATCAGCGAGTTGCCCGAGAAGTGCCGGGTGGTGTTCAAGCTGAGCTATCTTCACGATATGAAGAACAAGGACATTGCACAGTTGCTCAAAGTGTCGCCGCGCACGGTGGAGGCGCACATGTATAAGGCATTGCGCTATCTGCGCAGCCGGCTTATGAGGCGTTACTGATGAAAAAAACTGGAAATTATTGGAGGCTTAATAGTAAGTGGTTTTTTAAGGAAGATTGTTTTAAGTATATTGTATGACAGAGGAAAAGGACAGAAATATTGAAGATTTTCTCATTGCGAGATTCTTGATGGGAGAGTGTGGCGATGAGGAACTCAAGGCCTTGAAGGAGCGTCTTGACGGTGACTGTGACTTCGCCGGCAGGCTGTTTGAGGCCGAGCAGCTGTTTTATTTAGGGAAGCTCGATGAGGAGAAAGAGGAGAGCCACACACAAATGGCGGCACACCGCCTTATGACAAGGATAAAAAACAGCCGTCGGGGCATCGTGAGCTTGCGTGGCTTGAGAGTCGCAGTGCGCGTGGCTGCCATGGTGGCTGTGGTGGCACTGATGGCAGTGGCCGGCTGGGAGTGGAAACAAAGAACCGGCGCGCCGGTGGAGGAGCTTATGACAATAACCACCACCGATGCCGTGAAGGAACTGAAGCTCCCCGATGGAACCACGGTGATACTCAACAGCTACACCACGCTGAAGTATTGCCGCGACAATTTTGCTGCCGACCGCAAGGTGCATGTGGAGGGAGAGTGCCACTTCGAGGTGACGCGCGACTCCGAGCACCCCTTTGTGGTGCACAGCAAGGTGATGGACGTGGCTGTGCTCGGCACGGTGTTTGACATGAAGACCGACTCTTTGCAAGGCAAGGCTTCCACCACGCTGCTTCAGGGCGAGGTGCGCGTGCAGGGCAACCGGGGCGAGGGCATGATATGCCTGTCGCCGGGGCAGATAGCGCATGTGGATGCCAACAGCCGCAAGCTCACTGTGAAGCAGATGGAGGAGGTGCACGAGCACTGGTATAGCAGCACGCTCAATTTCCGCCAGTCGGGACTGCGCTCCATTGCCACCACGCTTGAGCATATCTATGGCGTGAAGGTGATACTGTCGCCCGAGCTCGACTTGCAGAAGACCTACACAGGCACTGTGCCAAAGAAAGCCACAGTGGAGGAGGTGCTCGACCTGATGCAAAACGCAATGCCCATAAGATACAAGGTGGTGGGCAACAGCGTGTTTATCACCAAGTGAAACAACGATTTGCAACCAGAATAACCAAATAAACACAACAAAAAAACACATTTACAATGATGACGATGAAGAATCGAATTTTGGCAACTGCACTGATGCTGTGTGCTTGGATGGGGCTTTGTGCCGCCACCGACTACACCACGATGGTGAATCCGCTAATGGGAACACTGTCGTCGTTTGAATTATCCACAGGCAACACCTATCCTGCTATCGCACGTCCATGGGGCATGAACTTCTGGACCCCACAGACAGGCAAGATGGGCGATGGTTGGCAATATGTATATACAGCCCACAAGATACGCGGCTTCAAGCAGACACACCAGCCCAGCCCATGGATTAACGATTACGGACAGTTCTCGCTCATGCCCGTGGTGGGTGCGCCCGAGTGGGACGAGGAGAAGCGTGCAAGCTGGTTCAGCCACAAGGGTGAGGTGGCAATGCCGCACTACTACAAGGTGTATCTTGCCGAGCACGATGTGGTGACAGAGATAGTGCCCACCGAGCGTGCCGCAATGTTCCGCTTCACATTTCCCGAGAGCGACAAGGCATTTGTGGTGATCGACGCCTTCGACAAGGGCTCGATGGTGAAAGTGATACCCGAGCGCAACCGCATTGAGGGCTACACCACGCGCAACAGTGGCGGCGTGCCCCAGAACTTCCGCAACTACTTCGTGATAGAGTTTGACCACGACTTCACCTACACCGCCACCGTGGCCGACGGCAAGCTCACCAAGGCAGCAAATGAGGCAACGGCCAATCACGCAATGGGTGTGGTGGGCTTCAAGACTCGCAAGGGCGAGCAGGTGCATGCCCGTGTGGCTTCGTCGTTCATCAGCATGGAGCAGGCGCAGCTCAACATGAAGGAGCTTGGCAATGACAACTTCGAGGTGCTTGTGGCAAAGGGACGCGACGCATGGAACGATGTGCTTGGACGCATTGCCGTGGAGGGCGACTGCCAGCAGCAGATGCGCACGTTCTATTCGTGCCTCTACCGCTCGCTGCTCTTCCCCCGAGCCTTCTATGAGATTGATGCCGAGGGCAAGGTGATGCACTACAGCCCCTACAACGGCGAGGTACTGCCGGGCTATATGTTCACCGACACAGGCTTCTGGGACACCTTCCGCTGCCTCTTTCCCTTCCTCAACCTCATGTATCCCTCCGAGAGCCTGAAGATGCAGGAAGGCCTCATCAACGCCTACAAGGAGAGCGGATTCTTCCCCGAGTGGGCAAGCCCGGGTCACCGCGGCTGCATGGTGGGCAACAATTCTGCCTCAATCCTTGTGGATGCCTACCTCAAGGGCATCAAAGTGCAGGATGTGAAGAAACTCTATGAGGGACTCATTCATGGCACTCAAGCCGTGCATCCCGAGGTGTCATCGACCGGCCGACTGGGGCATGAATACTACAACACCCTTGGCTATGTGCCCTACAATGTGAAAATCAATGAGAACGTGGCACGCACTCTGGAGTATTGCTACGACGACTGGTGCATCCTGGAGTTTGCCAAGCAATACCGTGCCATGGCCAAGGAACTGAAGCTCACCAAGAAGGAGCAGAAGCAGGTTGACAAGGACATCAAGGCGCTTGGCGAGCGTGCGTTCAACTATAAGAAGGTGTTCGACAAGGAAAGCTGCCTCATGCGCGGCCGCAATGCCGATGGCACATTCCAGTCGCCATTCTCGCCGCTGAAGTGGGGCGACGCCTTCACCGAGGGCAACAGCTGGCACTACACATGGTCGGTGTTCCACGACCCGCAGGGACTTATCGACCTCATGGGCGGCAAGGCTCGCTTTGTGGAGATGCTCGACTCGGTGTTCACAGTGCCGCCGGTGTTCGACGACAGCTACTATGGCCAGGTTATCCACGAGATACGCGAGATGACGGTGATGAACATGGGCAACTACGCTCACGGCAACCAGCCCATTCAGCACATGATATATATGTACGACTACGCCGGCGAGCCATGGAAGGCACAATACTGGGTGCGCGAGACGATGAACCGCATGTACACCCCCGATGCCGACGGCTATTGCGGCGATGAGGACAACGGACAGACCTCGGCATGGTATGTGTTCTCTGCGCTGGGCTTCTATCCCGTGTGCCCCGGCACCGACCAGTATGTGCTTGGAGCGCCGCTCTTCAAGAAAGCCACAGTGCGATTTGAGAATGGCAACACCTTAGTAATCGACGCGCCTGCCAACAGCGATGCCAACCGCTACATCCGGTCGATGCAGTGGCAAGGCGGCAATTACACGAAGAACTACGTGCGCCACAGCGAGCTTCAGCAGGGTGGAGTGATGAAGGTGGAGATGGGCAGCCGTCCGAGCCGCAGCCGCGGCACAGCCGCCGGCGACCTTCCCTACAGCTACTCTAATTCCATAGCAGAGTAACACCAAGGTTTTCCATGCGATGCAACTGCGCCTTTGGGTGAAAAAATGAAGAAAAATATGGGTGTCGCGGTAAGTGTTTTTGCTGCGGCACTTGTTATATTATCGTGTATGTCAGAGGAAATGTGGCGTATGCCGATGACAAAGCCATCAAAAACTCGAAAACTGAGAAAAAAATACAATAATAAATTTATGTTTAACCTTATAAATTGTTTTTATGAAAGCTAAGTGCTTGAATTGGAGTCCGGGGAGACTACGGATTTTATTTGCATTGCTGTTCATGATTGCATCGGTTCAGTGGGGATATGCCCAGCTGAATCTCAACCTGACGAAAACCACGTTGGGCAAGGTGATCGAACAGATTAAATCACAATCAAAGTATCAATTCTTTTGCGACGACAAGCTGGCTGCCTTGCAGGTGGCACAGGTGAAGGTGTCCAACGCTTCGATAGAGGCCACCCTCGACGCCGCGCTGAAGGGCACCAACGTGACCTACAAGGTTGCCGACAATGTGGTGTATCTCTCGGAGAAGGGAGCCGCCAAGGAGGCAAAGCAGGGCGAGAAGCGCACCATCAGCGGAGTTATCAACGACGACATGGGCCCGCTCATTGGCGCTACGGTGACGGTGAAGGGCACCACGCTTGGCACAGTGACCGACTTCGACGGTAACTTCCAGCTCACTACCACACAGGCCAACCCTGTGCTGGTGATTTCCTACATTGGCTACACCACTCAGGAGATAGCCGTGAAGGGCAATGAGCCACTCAATGTGACCATGAGCAGCGACACACAGGTGCTCGAGGAAGTGGTGGTTACGGCACTCGGTATCAAGCGTTCGGAGAAGGCGCTGAGCTACAACGTGCAGCAGGTGAAGACCGACGACATCACGACCAACAAGGATGCCAACTTTGTGAACTCACTTAGTGGTAAGGTGGCAGGTGTCAACATCAATGCCTCATCGTCGGGCGTGGGTGGTGTGTCGAAGGTTGTGATGCGTGGTACGAAGAGTATCATGCAGTCGTCGAATGCACTCTATGTGATCGACGGTGTGCCCATCTTCTCGGGTCGTGGCACCGCAGGTGGCACAGAGTTCGACTCACAGGGTTCGTCGGAGCCGATTGCCGATATCAACCCCGAGGACATCGAGTCGATGTCGGTGCTTACGGGAGCAGCCGCAGCCGCACTTTATGGTTCGGAGGCAGCCAACGGTGCTATCATTGTGACCACCAAGAAGGGAAAAGAGGGCAAGCTCACACTGCAAGTGAACTCGAGCACCGAGTTTACCACTCCGTTTGTAATGCCCAAGTTCCAGAACCGCTATGGCACGGGCACTGCCGGCACATATAATGCAGCAAGTGCAATGAGCTGGGGCAACCGTCTTGCCGATGTGAACAACTATGGCTACGACCCCAAGAACGATTATTTCCAGACCGGATTTATCTCTACTCAGGGTATCTCGATGAGCACCGGCACTGAGAAGAACCAGACCTACGCTTCGGCAGCCGCCGTGAACTCGCAGGGAATAGTGCCCAACAACCGCTACAACCGCTACAACTTCTCGGTGCGCAACACCACCTCGTTCCTCAACGACCGCATGCAGCTCGACGTGGGCGCAAGCTACATCTTGCAGAACGACCGCAACATGACCAACCAGGGAACCTACAACAACCCGCTTGTGGGCGCTTACCTCTTCCCTCGCGGAAACGACTGGAACGACATCGCGATATATGAGCGCTACGACGCTGCCCGCAAAATCTACACTCAGTACTGGCCCGTGGGCGATGAGGGAATGGTGATGCAGAATCCCTACTGGATTAACCACCGCAACCTGCGCGAGAACAAGAAGGACCGCTATATGCTCAATGCCGGTCTCAGCTACCAAATTCTCGACTGGCTCACAGTGTCGGGTCGTGTACGCCTCGACCACGCCAACAACACCTACACTGAGAAGTTCTATGCTTCGACCAACACTCAGCTCACTGAGAACTCAACCCGCGGCCTCTATGGTATCACTATGTCGAAGGACAAGCAGCTCTATGCCGACTTCCTCGTGAGCGTGAACAAATACTTTGGCGACGACTGGTCGCTGCAGGCCAACGTGGGTGGATCGATCTCGGATATGCGCTACGACGCCATGCAGGTGCGCGGCCCGATTGCCGATGGTGGCGACGCCTTTGCCGATGAGCCTCTTGGCCTCACCAACTACTTCGCAATCCAGAACCTGAGCGCAAGCAAGAGCAAGCGCATGCAGGAGGGATGGCGTGAGGAGACGCAGAGTATCTTCGCCAGTGCCGAGCTTGGCTACAAGAGCACCTACTTCCTCACACTCACCGGCCGCAACGACTGGCCCTCGCAGCTTGCCGGCCCCAACTCGAAGTCGAGCAGCTTCTTCTATCCCTCGGTGGGTGGATCGGTGGTTCTCACAGAGCTTATCAAGGACAAGCTCAACAAGGATCTCATCTCGTTTGCCAAGATTCGCGGATCATTTGCATCGGTAGGTAGCCCATTCTCGCGCTATCTTGCCAACCCGCGCTATGAGTGGAACTCGAGCACCAACAGCTGGAGCAACCAGACGCAGTACCCGATGTACAACCTGAAGCCCGAGCGCACCAACTCGTGGGAGCTTGGTCTTAACGTGCGTTTCCTGAAGGACTTTGAGCTCGACGTTACTTACTACAATGCCAAGACAATGAACCAGACCTTCAACCCGCAGCTTCCTGTGAGCGGTTACTCGGCACTCTACATTCAGACCGGTGCCGTGCGCAACCACGGTATTGAGCTTTCGCTCAACTATCACAAGACCTGGGGCTCGTTCACCTGGGACACCGGCATCACTTATTCTACCAACAGCAACAAGATTCTCACCCTTGCCGACAACGCCATCAACCCCATCACCGGCGAGGCATTCTCTATCTCGACCCTCAACATGGGCGGACTCGGCGATGCCCGCTTCCTGCTGAAAGAAGGTGGCAGCATGGGCGACCTCTACTCGCTGCGCGACATGAAGCGCGACGACAATGGCAAGATTTATGTGGACCAGAACGGCATGGTGGCCACTGAGGCCATACAGAACCCCGACGACTACATCAAGCTGGGCAGCGTGCTTCCCAAGGGCAACCTTGCATGGCGCAACCACTTTGCATGGAAGAACTTCACAGCAGGCTTCCTCATCTCGGCACGTCTGGGTGGTATCGTGTATTCGCGCACACAGGCTATGCTCGACTACTATGGAGTGAGCGAGGCCAGCGCCGATGCCCGCGACCTGGGCTATGTGCTCGTGAACGGCACCGACAAGGTGAATCCCGAAGTGTGGTATGGCGTGGTAGGCAGCGGAACCAGCGTGCCACAATACTACACCTACTCGGGCACCAACGTGCGCTTGCAGGAGGTGTCGTTCGGCTACACCATCCCGCGCAAGTGGCTGCGCAACATCTGCGACATCAAGGTGTCGTTTGTAGGCCGCAACTTGTGCATGATCTACAGCAAGGCACCGTTCGACCCCGAGAGCGTTGCTTCGACCGACAACTTCTACCAGGGCATCGACTACTTCATGATGCCGGCATTGCGCAACCTTGGATTTAGTTTGAACTTAAAATTTTAATCAGATAATATGAAGAAGAATAGCATATTCAATGGCTTCATCGCCGGACTTATGATCCTTGGTGCAGCCTCGTGCACAGGCGGTTATCTTGATGCCAACTCCAATCCCTACCAGCCGGGCGACCTCACGCCCGATGACTATGGCCTGGGTTCGGCGATGACCAACCTCGCCAGCACGGTAATCTCATCGGACGTGAACACCACTCAGTTCACCGAGTGCCTCCTTGGCGGAACGATGGGAGGATATTTTGCCGACTCCAATGCCGGCTGGAGCAACACAATCTCCAATTTCAACGCTACCAACGACTGGACCCGCGTGCTCCTCTTGAGCGACCGCATAATCCCTACGCTCTACAGCAACCTCACACAAGTGCAGCAAATATCGGAGCAGACAAGCAACCCCGTGCCATTTGCAATCGCACAGATTATCAAGGTGGCTGCCATGCACCGCGTGACCGACACCTACGGCCCTGTCCCTTACTCTCAGATTGGCCAGGATGGAAAAATCAACATTCCCTACGACACCCAGGAGCAGGTATATGACAAGCTCTTTGAGGAACTCGACGAGAGCATCAACATCCTCACCGAGAACCGCAACGCCGCACTTGTGTCGAGCATCGACTTCGTGTATGCCGGCGACGTGCAGAAGTGGGTCAAGTTTGCCAACTCGCTGAAGCTCCGCCTCGCCATTCGCCTTGCCAACGTAAGCCCCGACAAGGCACGCAAGCATGCCGAGGCAGCCGTGAACCATGAGCTTGGCGTGATTGAGAACAATGCCGACAACGCCACATGGAAATACTTCGGAGCAATCAACAACCCGCTCTTCGTGGCAGTGCGCTACAATGAGGAGGCATCGGGAGGTGACACTCACCCCGCAGCCGACATCATCGCCTACATGAACGGCTACAACGACAACCGCCGCGCAGCCTACTTCGAGGACTCGAAGTGGCCGGGAGAGCAGTTTGTGGGACTTCGCCGCAGCATCAACATGAGCAAGGTGAAGGAATACTTCAGCAACTACTCCCGCGTGAGAATCTCGAGCAGCGACCCTGTGCTCTGGATGAACGCCGCCGAGGTGGCTTTCCTCCGCGCCGAGGGCACTGCAATCTATGGCTTCAACATGGGTGGCTCGGCAGCCGACTTCTACAACGACGGAATCCGCCTCTCATTTGAGCAGTGGGGCGTGAGCGGAGCCGAGGGCTACATGGCCGACGCTACCAGCAAGCCGGCTCTCTACATCGACCCGGCCGGTCTCAACACCTATGAGAACGCACTCTCCACCATCACCATCAAGTGGGATGAGGGCGCAACCAAGGCCGAGAAGCAGGAGCGCATCATCACACAGAAGTGGATTGCGCTGTGGCCGCTTGGCAACGAGGCATGGGCCGACTACCGCCGCACAGGCTATCCGCGCCTGCTGCCTGCCACCGATGATGGCAACCTGAGCGGAGGCGTGGTGGACAGCAAGCGAGGCGCACGCCGCATGCCCTATCCATCGGAGGAATACACGAGCAACACCGCCAACATCCAGTATGCAGTGTCGAACTACCTCGGAGGTCCCGACAACATGGCCACCGACGTGTGGTGGGCTAAAAAATAAACAACAACCCAATTAATCATAGCTACAACAGATTATGAAAAATCATATATCAATTAAAAGCATAATGTGGGCTGCATGCGCCGTGACCGCCCTCTCGGCTTGCTCCGACTGGACCGAGACTGAGAGCCTCAACCTGGTGGAGAACGGCATAGCCCAGCAGCAAGGTGAGGCCTACGCCAAGTATCTTGCCAACCTGAGAGACTACAAGGCACAGGACCACAAGGTGGTGTACGGCTGGTTTGACAACAGCGAGAAGACACCCTTTACCCGCGGCCAGCACCTGAGCGACGTGCCCGACAGTATCGACGTGGTGATAGCCGGCACTCCCGAGCTCACCGAGCTTGAGGTTGCCGAGGTGGCCGAGCTTCACCAGAAGGGCACCCAGGTGTTCTTCAGCCTCAGCTACGACCGCATCAAGAAGGCCTATGAGGAGGCAGTGAAGGAAGCCGGTGAGACACGCGACTTCGCCACTGTGCTCAGCGAGGAAGTGAACAAGGTGATGGCACAGCAGGCTCCATTCGACGGCCTGGTGGTGGAATACAAGGGCAGCAGCCCCGTGTATATGACCACCGCCGAGAAAGCCGAGGCAGCAGCGCATCAGGCAACTATTCTCAGTGCAGTGCAGAGCTGGAGGAGCGCCAATGGCGATAAGAAGCTCGCCTTCTATGGCTATCCCGCTCACTTGCTCGACTTGGCAAGCATTCTGCCCGACTGCCGGCACATCATTCTCGTGACCGACAAGGTGGGCGACGTGCAGCAATATGGCATAGAGGCCATGCAGGCGCTTATCAGCGACAAGGTGCCCGCCGACCGCTTCGTGATTTCGGTATCGACCGTGTCGCTCGACACCACCGACAAGAACACCGGTTTCCTGGGCGACGCACGCGCCACCACCGAGGCTGCCTACTGGCTCACTACTCCCACCACGGGTATCACCAAGGCCGGTCTGGCAATCCTCGACATACAGAACGACTATTACAATGCTACCAACACTTATCAATATGTGCGTGAGGCAATTCAAATCATGAATCCCGCTCCCGCAAAATAAAGCGACCACACTATTATGAAACTAAAGAATATCTATAAGGTATCGCTGCTAATGCTGGGCGTAGCGCTCACGGCGTGCAGCGATGATGTTGAGAACTTCGACAACAAGGTGTATGTGCAGGCTTCCGACAAGACATCGACCGTGCTGCTGAAGAGCACCGTGCCCACCGGTGAGGCCACTCTGCAGGTGGCAATGGCTCGCCCCATGGAGCAGGACGTAACTGTGACCTTCAAGGCCGACCCAAGCAAGGTGAGCACCTACAACACCTTCTATGGCACATCTGCCGAGGCACTTCCTGATGGACACTACAGCATAGCCAATCCGGAGGTGAGCATAAAGGCCGGCGGCGTGACATCGGACGACGTGACAGTGAACTTCACCGGGCTTAATACCCTCGACAGCGAGAAGGTGTATGTGCTGCCCGTGACGATTGAGAAGGCTTCGATTGGCGTGCTCGAGAGCGGTGCAACGATGTACTATGTGTTCAAGGGCGCTGCGCTCATCAACACCGTGCCCAATCTCACCAAGAACCTGGTGTGGGTGCAGTGGGACAACCCCGCAGTGGCAAGTGACCTGCGCAAGCTCACCGCCGAGGCCCTGGTGCGCGTGGAGAAATTTGGCAAGATGCTTACGTCGGTGATGGGTATTGAGGGCTACTTCCTCATCCGCATCGGCGACGCCGGTATTCCCGAGAATCAGCTCCAGCTCGCCACACGCAATGGCAACCTGAGCAACGCCGACCTGGTGATTCCCACCAACGAGTGGACACACATCGCGCTCACCTACGATGCCGACAACGGCGGTGAGGTGGTAATCTACATCAACGGCAAGGAGATGCTCCGCGACAACAAGGACTGCGGCGGCATCAACTGGGCACAGACCCGCACCGACGAGGGCAACGGATTCTGGATAGGTCACTCCTACAACCGCGACCGCTGGCTCGAGGGCAACATCTGCGAGGTGCGCGTGTGGAACCGCGTGCTCACGAAGGACGAAATCAACAGCAAGGACCACTTCTATGAGGTGAATCCGCAGTCGGATGGCTTGGTAAGCTACTGGCGCTTCAATGAGGGAGCCGGCACATCAATCCTCGACCACACCGGCAACGGCAACAATGCAACCGCAGTGGAGGCAATCACCTGGAACGCAGTGGAGCTGCCTGCTAAAAATTAATTCCTAAAAAACGTAAGCAAATTATGAAATCGATAAAGAACTATCTATATTCCATCGCAATAGTGGGAGCCGTGTGTGGCCTCACAGCGTGTGAAGACGATGTGGTAATCAACACCGGCGACACCGGCAAGTTGGCTACCGTGGATGGAACCTACGGTGGAGTGAAGAGCGAGGCCGGTGCAGCACAGGCCGCCACGCTCACAGTGTTTGGCTCGACAGCCGCCACCGGACACATCTATTTTGAGCTTGCCAAGGCAGCCACACAGGACGTTACGGTGAACTTCACCGTCGATGCCGAGGCTCTCAACGCCTACAACTCGGCCAATGGCACGAGCTACACCATGTATCCTGCCGACAAGGTTTCGCTCAGCGCATCGAGCGTGACAATTCCTGCCGGACAGAAGCGCTCGGCAGCCGTGGATGTGGATGTGGCAGCCGGTGGCAACATTGGCTCAACATACGCTGTGGCAGTGAGTGCCACAGCAAGCAATGCCGAGGTTTCGGCCACAGGCACTTCCTATGTGTATCTTGTGAAGCCTCTTGCAGCTATCCCCGACGCCAAGAAGGGCGACGTGCGCACACTGTGCTTCGTGGAGGTGAACGATGAGAACATTCTCAACATGGGTGAATACACAATGAAGCAGAGCGGCAAGCCCTTCTTCGATATTGTGAGCATCTTCGCCGCCAACATCAACGTTGATGCCGAGACAGGCCGCGTGCACGTGTTCTGCAACGACCAGGTGTCGTTCCTGCTCAAGAATGCCGACAAGTTTATCCGTCCGCTCCAGGCCAAGGGAATCAAGGTGAACCTCTCGATTCTCGGCAACCACGACGAGAGCGGTATGCGCAGCCTCTCGCCCGAGGCTTGTGCCGACTTTGCCAAGGAGCTGAAGGCATATCTCGACATCTACGGACTCGATGGCGTAGATTTCGACGATGAGTATTCGGCCTACAACGATGAGAATCCCGGCGCCGGCTTCTCGCCCACATCGGCCGAGAACTACTGCCGCCTCGTTTCGGAGTGCCGCAAGGCATTCGGCCCCGACAAGCTCATTGGCGTGTATGAGTATCGCATCAGCGATGCGCCCAATGGCTCGGTCGATGGCAAGACGGCAGGTGAACTCGTAGATTACATGTGCTACGGCACTTACCAGAGCTACCGCAAGGGTCGTGAGGCCTACTTCGAAGGCCTCACCAAAGCGAAATATTGCCCCTACTCACTGAAGATCAACGACCAGTATGATGGTGGATGGTATGGCTTCAGCGCCGCCACAATCACCGACGCGAAGAACGAAGGCTACGGCCTGCAGGTGTTCTACAACCCGAAACCGCAGCTCTACAGCTACGACCGCTACTTCTCGGCCGTATCGACAATCCTCTATGGCGATGAGGTGGAGTGGACCGGCAACTACTACACCCGCACAAGCGACGCACCGCAGAAGGGCGCCAAGCTCTCCTATGAGACCTATCTTGGCAACTACACCGTGACATCGAGCAACTCGCTCTATGTGTATATCGACGAGAATAACAATCCTCGCTGGTGGGACTGGGGCGGTCGTCACAGCTTCGACGTGCGCATCGAGGAGAAAGAGGCCGGCAAGAGCTACTACATCTATGGCTTCGGCACTTATCCCGAAATCACCAACAAGTATCCCGTGGTGGCTGAGTACAACGCCTACGACGGCTCGCTGAGCATTGGCACACAGACACTCCACGAGGCCGATGCCGAGGATGCCGAGACATGGCAGCTGATGTGGGGTACTTACGGAACCAACACGGCCGCGACAGGAATTGACCGCTACATCTGGAAGGCTCTTCCCGACAAGGCCGCCGAGAAGGTTTCGGGCTGCGTGAATCCCAAGGGCGTGTTCACCCTCTATGGCATTGGCGGACGCTACGGTCTCGACCCATTCCACGATGTGGATGGCACACTCGTGCCGCCGCACATGAATGTGAAGTATCACCTCACCGAGAACTACATTTTCAATAAGTAAATAGGTATAATTACTTGGGTTGTGCAGGCGATTTTTAGAGCTATCTTCAAATCTCTGCACAACCTTTTTCCCATTTTTTCCCCTCATTCACACACACACACATAGTATGCGCACTCTATTCAGCTTTATTGCAGTCGTTGCACTGCTCACGGCTTGCACAGCCGGCGACAACACCGTGGTGACATCGCCCGACGGCAATGTGAAGCTTACATTGCTCACCGACGACGACTCGCTGCAACTAAGATATAAGGTTGAGGTAGATGGCAAGCCCTTCATTCTCCCGTCGCGACTTGGATTTGAGGAGCGGCAGGGCTTCAATCTCTCTCAGTCGTTCAAAATCAACAAAGTGGAACGCACACAATGCGATGAGACCTGGACTCAGTCCTGGGGCGAGAACAAGACTCACCGCAATCACTATAATGAAATGGCAGTGGCACTGAGCAATGCCGACGACGTGCAGCTCACACTGCGCTTCCGCCTCTTCGACGACGGACTTGGATTCCGCTACGAATACAATGTGGCAGGAGCCGACAGTCTGCTCGTGAGCGACGAGCTCACGCAATTCAATTTCGCGCAGGATGCCACCTCGTGGTCGATTCCGGCCAACTTCGAGACCTACGAGCTGCTTTACCGCCGCTTGCCTCTCTCGCAGGTGGAGAACGCCAACACCCCAATCACTTTGCGTACCCCCGACTCGCTCTATGCCAGCCTGCACGAAGCCGCGCTCACCGATTTCCCCGAAATGACGCTCACGCGCACCGACAGCCTCAGCTTTACCGCTAATCTGGCACCCTGGCCCGACGGCGTGAAGGCGCGTTTTGCCGGTGGCAGCTTCAAGACACCGTGGCGCACCATTCAGCTTGCCCACGAGGCAGTGGGGCTTATAAATTCATCGCTTATTCTCAATCTCAACGAGCCTTGCGCCCTCGACAGTACCGACTGGATTCACCCCATGAAGTATGTGGGCGTGTGGTGGGGCATGCACCTCGGCATTGAGAGCTGGGTGATGGGCGACCGCCACGGCGCAACCACCGAGAATGCAATTAAATACATAGACTTCGCAGCCCGCAATGACATTGAGGGCGTGCTCTTCGAGGGCTGGAACGCCGGCTGGGAAAACTGGGGAGGCTCGCAGACCTTCGACTACACCAAGCCCTACGCCGACTTCGACATGAAGCGAATCTGCGACTACGCCCGCGAGAAAGGCGTGAAAATCATTGGCCACCACGAAACCGGAGGCAACGTAATCAACTATGAGAGCCAGCTCGACAAGGCTCTTGAGTGGTATGCCTCCTATGGCGTTCACGATGTGAAGACCGGCTATGCCGGCGGACTTCCCAACGGCCACAACCATCACGGACAATTCAACGTGCGCCACTATCGCCATGTGGTGCAGACTGCGGCACGCTACCACACCACCATCAATGCCCACGAGCCGATTAAGGACACGGGAATACGCCGCACCTATCCCAACATGATGAGCCGTGAGGGCGCACGCGGCATGGAGTGGAACGCCTGGAGCGAGGGTAATCCGCCAGTGCACCATGTGACCCTACCTTTCACCCGACTCCTTGGCGGCCCCATGGACTACACTCCCGGAATATTCGACATTCTTTATGAAAATGCCAAGAACAACCCCAACCGCAAGCAGTGGAACATGAAGGACAGCAAGGACTGCCGCATCAACACCACTCTCGCCAAGCAAATAGCCCTGTGGGTGATTCTCTACTCGCCGGTGCAAATGGCTTCAGATTGCATCGAGAACTACGAGGGACACCCCGCGTTCCAGTTCTTCCGCGACTTTGAGGCCGATTGCGACGAGTCGCGTGCCTTGCAGGGCGAGCCGGGCGAATTTGTTGCTATCGTGCGCCGTGCCGGTGAGAAATTCTTCCTCGGCGCAGCCACCAATGAGGAGGCCCGCACGATCACCGTGAAGCTCGACTTCCTGAAGCCCGGTGTGGAATACGACGCAGCTGTTTATGCCGACGCGCCCGACGCCGACTGGGTGACCAACCCCAAGGCTTACACCATTGAGCACCGTACCGTGACTGCCGCCGACACCCTTGAGGTGCGCATGGCAGCAGGCGGCGGACAGGCCGTGAGCTTTATTCCCACGAAACACTAAATCACGAGAGGGCTTGTCGCACGCGCGTTGTGGCAATGCCCTCTCAGCACTTTTATTTAATATTCGCCCTGAAGATGAAACCAAATTCGATACTTGCATCATTGCTGTTGCTCATTTCCACGGCATGTGGCAATGAACAAGCCGACTATGCCTCGTGTGTGAATCTCATGGTTGGCACGGCAGGGAATGGGGACACTCAACCATCGGCCACGTTGCCGCATGGAATGATAAGCCCTGCCCCCGACACTCGCATTGATAGCTGCAAAGCGTGTAGGGGCTACAACTATGCCGACTCCTGCATTGCCGGCTTCTCTCACACGCACCTTGGCGATGTGGTGATAATGCCCACGGTGGGTAGTCGTCTGGAGGAAATTTGCCCACAGCACTTCGCTCACGCCGATGAGGTGGCTGAGCCGGGCTACTACTCGGTGCAGCTTCGCCCAAGTGGCGTGCGTGCCGAGCTCACTGCCTCTGCGCGCTCCGCCATGCACCGCTACACCTTTCCCGGTGCTGACGATGCCGGCTTCATGCTTAGCCTCGGCTATGCCGCCCGTAATGCACAGGAGGAAAACGATATTGACCTGCAAGTGCTCAGCGACACCGAGATTTGTGGCAGCAAGATAATGTCCATACGCAGTGTGTACTTCTATGCCAAGTTTTCGAAGCCATTCACCTATAAGCTGGTGACCGACACAGCTCAGTGTGCCCACTCTATGGCATTGCTGCATTTCCACACCTGTGAGGGCGAGCAGGTGATGGTGAAGATGGGCATTTCGGCAGTGGATGCCCATGGTGCGCGCCGCAATGTGGAGAGTGAGATTCCTCACTGGGACTTCGAGCGCGTGCGAGCCGATGCCCGTGCCGAGTGGAACAATTATCTCTCGAAGGTGGATGTGTCAGTAGCTGATTCACGATGTAGCTCATTGTTCTACACCGCACTGTATCGCACTGCTCTTGGCACTCAGCTTGTCAGCGATGCCGACGGACGCTACCGTGGCTTGGACATGGAGGTGCATGATGGCAGGGTGGGAGAGCA
>JAQXTJ010000141.1 GCA_029219425.1 Bacteroidales bacterium | reverse complement strand
GCCACCGCTTTGAGTTCAACAACGACTACCGCGAGCAATTCGAGCGCGCCGGCATGAAGTGCGTGGGCGAGAATCCCGAGGCACACCTCGTGGAAGTGGTGGAGATTGTGGGCAAGAAGTGGTTTGTGGGCACGCAGTATCACCCCGAGTACAGCAGCACTGTGCTCAACCCGCATCCGCTCTTCATGGACTTTATCCGCGCCGCTATCGAGAACAAGAAATAACAAAGAAAACAATAATCACAAATCAAAACACTTATTAGAGAAAAAAGACCAATGGACAAGAACACGATTACCGGAATGTTGCTCATGGGAGCAGTGATTTTCGGTTTCATGTGGCTCAACCAGCCCTCGGCCGAGGAGGTTGCACGCCAGCGTGAGGCTGCCCGCACCGAGGCCGAGGCCGCCAAGGCACAGCAGGAGCAGGACCTCGCCACGGCAGTCATCGACAGCATCTCCGATGCCGATGTCGCTGCACTGAAACTCACCATTCGCACCTACGGCTCCCTGCTGGGCGACACCGTGGCTGCCGAGAAGACCTACAACCTGAAGAACAGCACCGCCGACCTGGTGCTGCGCGGCAACAGCCTCTCGGGATTCCTCACCATTGCCGGTGGCGGCGTGGTCGATGTGGCCGAGGCTCTGAGCAAGCAGACCACCAATCCCGTGCTGCACAACCGTGCCGTGGCTGCTCTCAAGAGTGCCGCTGTTGAGTTTATAAAAAATGGCAACTTCGCCCGACACATGGCCGGAACCGACACTGTGGTGTCGCTACAGAACGACCTCGTGAAAATCGACGTCGCATCGCGAGGCGGTGCCATAGTGAAGGCCACGCTCAAGCAATACAGCGCCTTCAATGCCGAGCAGGTGGAGCTTTTCGACGCTGCCACTAATAGCTACAGCTTTGTGCTCAACACCAACTCCCAGCGCTTCGACACACGCGACTTCTATTTCACACCCGTGGCTCTCAGCGACTCCACGCTGCTCATGCAGCTCGACCTGGGCGCCGGCAGCAAGTGGAGCATAAAATACACCCTACCGGCCGGACACTACGATGTGCAGATGGATGTGATTCAAGAGAACATGGACCGCATCATTCCCACCAACATCACCAACATGGACTTCCAGTGGAGCCAGAAGATGAGCCGCCACGAGGCCGGCAAGATGTTTGAGGAGCGCAACTCTGCTATCTACTACAAGTATGCCGGTGGCGATGTGGAGTATCTGAGCGAAACAAGCAACGACGACAAGGACATGACCGACCGCCTCAAGTGGATTAGCTTCAAGAACCAGTTCTTCTCGAGTGTGCTCATTGCACGCGGCTCTTTCAATGGAGCGAAGATGAGCAGCAAGGTGATAGAAAAGGGCTCTGCCGACTATGAGCGATACCTAAAGAACATGGAAGTGTCGTCGTCGCTCGACTACAGCTCCACTAATCCCACACCGGCGTCGTTCAATTTCTTCTTCGGCCCCAACCGCTACCCGCTGCTCTCCGACTACGACGAGCTTATCCCCACCGATGAGGACCTGGAGCTCACCAAGCTCATACCGCTGGGCTGGCCCATCTTCCGATGGATCAACACCTGCATCATTATCCCCATATTCGATTTCCTGGGACGCTTCATCCCCAACTATGGCATAGTGATATTGCTCCTCACTCTCATCATCAAGCTTGCCCTCTGGCCGCTCATGCACAAGACCTATATGTCGCAGGCCAAGATGCGCTTCCTTGCTCCCGACATCAAGGCCATCAACGAAAAATACCCCGGACAGGAGAATGCCATGACGCGCAACCAGAAGACCATGGCACTCTACAGCCTTGCCGGAGCAAGCCCCTTCAGCGGATGCTTGCCCATGCTGCTGCAAATGCCATTCCTCTTCGCCGTGTTCACATTCTTCCCCTCGTGCATCGACTTGCGCGGCGAGTCGTTCCTGTGGGTGGCCGACCTCTCGGCCCCCGATGCCATCTTCTCGTGGGATGTGCACATTCCGTTCATCACTAATTACTTCGGCAACCATGTGAGCCTCTTCTGCCTGCTTATGACCGTGACCAACATCATGTACACGCGCATCACCATGCAGTCGCAGGCTGGTGGCAACTCCATGCCGGGAATGCAATGGATGATGTATCTCATGCCCATTATGTTCCTCGTGTTCTTCAATAACTACGCAGCAGGCCTCAGCTACTACTACTTCCTCTCGCTGCTCTTCACCATCCTCCAGAATGTGGGCTACCGCCGCTTCGTGAGCGAGGAGAAGATGCGTGCCGAGATGGCCGAGAACGCCAAGAAACCCAAGAAGAAGAGCGGATTCATGGCACGAATGGAAGAGATGCAGCGACAGCAGCGCCAGATGCTCGAAGAGCAGAACCGCCGCAAGAACAACGGCAAGGGACGCCAGTAATCCCCTGCGTCACCACCGCTGCAATTCACTCCACACCCCCCACACACACAAGTATTCACAATGCGCCCTCAGCGCCTCGCGAGATAAGCCATCCCGTCGGGCCGCCGAGGGCGCACTGCTTTTTCCATTCACCACCACGCACGATGGTGCAGCGATGCGCTGCTGTCAGGAAAAGGGGGAGCGAAATCGAAATTTGCTTGATGACACTGTGATGCAGTGACGCACCCCGGTGCTTCCGCGTTACTGCCACAAAGTCAAAATGATTGCAAAAGTGGCTGTGTGCGTCTGCACCGGGGTGCGTCACTGCAAAAAGAATTATTCCATTTGTGAAATTTCTTTCACGGCTCCTTGTCGGGGGAAAGCCGGGTGTTGTGTGGAGTTCCGCCTTAGTCGAAGAGGTGGCGCAGGCGTGCGAATATGCTGCGCTTCTCGTTCTCGCTTGGAGTCATGTTCTCCGAGCCACGCAGCTTCTCTATAGCCTCACGCTCTTCGCGGTTGAGCTCCTTGGGCACATACACCATTATGTTCACGAGCATGTCGCCGTTGCCGTAGCCATTGGGCGATGGGAGACCCTTGCCACGCAGGCGCAGCACCTTTCCGGGCTGAGTTCCAGGCTCGATGGTGAGTCGGGCACGACCGTCGATAGTGGGCACTTCCACCTTTCCGCCAAACACTGCAGTAGGGAAGTCGAGGATGAGGTTGTAGATGAGGTTGTTGTCCTCGCGCTGCAGCTCGGCGTCTTTTTCCTCCTCAATCACTATGAGCAGGTCGCCGGGCACTCCTCCGTGGCGAGGAGCGTTGCCCTTGCCTTGCATGCTCAGAGTCATACCCTCGCTCACACCGGCAGGAATCTTCACGGTGATTACCTCCTCCTTGCGCTCAATGCCTTCGCCGGCGCAGTGAGGGCACTTGTCGGTTATAATCTTGCCCTCGCCGCCGCATTGCGGGCAGGGGCTTTGAGTCTGCATCATTCCGAGCATCGTCTGGCGCACCTGTGTCACCACGCCGGTGCCATGGCAGTGGTCGCAAGTCTTGTAGGCAGTGCCACCCTTGGCTCCGGTGCCGTTGCACTCCTCGCAAGCCACATAGCGTGGAATCTTCAGCTTCTTCTCCACGCCGTGGGCCACATCCTTGAGGGTGACGCGCACCTTCACGCGCAGGTCGGTGCCGCGGTTCACGCGGCGGCCGCCACGCTGGCGTGCGCCTCCGCCGCCAAACACGTCGCCAAATATGTCGCCGAAGTGCGAGAAGATGTCGTCCATCGACATGCCGCCGCCAAATCCGCCGCCAAATCCGCCGCCGCCCATGTTGCCCATGTTATGGCCAAACTGGTCGTAGCGGGCACGCTTGTCGGGGTTGCTGAGCACGTCGTAAGCCTCGGCCGCCTCCTTGAATTTCTCTTCGGCTTCCTTCTTCTCCTCCTCGCTCTTGCCCTGCTGGCGGTCGGGGTGATATTGAATGGCTTTCTTGCGGTAAGCCTTTTTCAGCTCATCGGCAGTGGCGTTTTTGCTCACGCCAAGCACTTCGTAGTAATCTCTTTTATCCATCGTCGTTTATTCTCCGAAATATATATGTACGTCGATTTATTATTATCCCTATAATACAATGGCCTTAATGCGTTTCGCTAATGCCCCACTAACACCTTGGCGTGGCGCAGCACCTTGTCG
>JAQXTJ010000140.1 GCA_029219425.1 Bacteroidales bacterium | reverse complement strand
GGGCCCGCAAGCAAATCGACCTGAAGCGCTATGGCGACCGCTTTGCCCTCGAAAAGCGCCCCATCATCAAGGTTGGCATGAACTTCAGCACCGACAAGCACACCATCACCGGCTGGGTGATTGATGACCCACGGAAAGCATAGCGAAGGGGGCACATGCACAGCGATGCCGGCTGCCTTGATGTGGCAGTTGGGCATCGCTCTATTGGAATATCCTTTTTTTACCGTCTTTTCAGCATCACCAGCTCGGCATCGCTGCCATCCTTGCCATATTCGGCAACCAGGATGTAACGCTCGCAGCAGGCTATGCCGTAGCAGCGGCCGTCGGCCTTCAGTATCTGCGTGCCCCAGTAGGTGGCGTTGTCGTCGAGCAGCTTTGTGGTGTTGCCATTGATGGTGTAGGGCTGGTTGATGTAGGAGCCTTGCAGCACATATAGGTTGGTGACGTTCAGGCCGGGGATGCCAAGGGCATTCACCTCGTCAATCAACTCCAGCTTCAAGGGATGGTCGGCGTGCGGAATCTCGTCTTGTGGCAGATTCCAGCGCTTCAGGGTGGGGTAGAATGCGAGCAGCACGTCCTTATATTCACACGCCGTGAGGCTCTGGCCCGTGTGCTTGTTGTAATCCTCCACAAACATTGAGCAGTACTCGGCCATCTCCTCCATGGTCAATAATGCCGTGAAAGCGCCGTCCTTGTAGCAGTACATGCAGTAATCCTCACTCTTGCTGCCATCGGCATTGGTGCCGAGCACCTCCTCGCTCAGAGGCATTCCGCAGCTCTGGCAAAATTTCATTCCTTCGTTTTCCATAATTTCTGACTTTTTATGATTTGCGCCACAAAGTTACCCCACATCTCCCCAATTCCCCTTGTAAAATTCGGACAAACAATCCTCTTCCTGTTATTTCTTGGTGAGGCGGGTGAATAGGGTGATGAAGGCGTGTGCCACGTTGTTGGCAGAGAAGAGGCCGCGCACTTCTTCGTGAAGGTCGCGGCGGGCGATGGGGGCGTTGATGGCCCACTCTATTCCCTCGGCAAAACTCTCGGGGCTTAGGTAGTGGGCGATGTATCCGGTGCGGAGGTGATCAACGATGTCGGGCTGACCGCCGTTGCCGAACGTGACGGGCACACAGCCGCTTGCCTGTCCCTCGATGAGAGTGCCTGGCAGGGTTTCATAGCGCGAGGTGGAGAGCACCACATCGGCGTGGCGGTAGATGTTGTTGAGCTGGTCGATACCGTTCACCTGCCCTAAGAACGTGTAGGGAATGGCAATGTCGCGCAGCAAAGCCTCATTGCGTATGGTGCCATAGAGCAGCAGGTGGAGGCGCGAGGCGAGCTGCGGCTTGCTTGCGGCAATGTGGCGCGTGATGGCTATGAGCAGGTCGAAGCCCTTCACGGGGTCGTCGAGACGTGCCGCACCCATCACCAGCACCTTGCAGCCGTGTCGTATGCCCCAGGAGTCGTTGGGAAGACGGTCGCAAAGGAAGTCATCGACCGGGAAGGCATTGGGAATAATCTCCATGCGCGAGCTTTCCATGAGGTAGCTCTCGCGGCAGCGGAATGCGAGCCAGTTGCTCACAGCCACGAAGGTGAGATTGGGGTGAGCCACATAGAGAGCCTTCTTGCGCAGCAGCGTGAAGCGCGAGAGGTCGAGGCGGGTGCGCGAGCGCAGGTAGCGGCAGGTTCCGCACTTGTCCTTGTAGCGGCGGCAGTCGTAGGCATGGTGGCACAGGCCGGTGCAGTTCCACATGTCGTGCATCACCCACACCACCGGTTTTCCGAGGGCGCAGATGCGGTCGATGGAGCGCAGCGAGAGGGTGCCCTGGTTGATCCATGCAAGAATCACCACATCGGCTTCGCGTACCAGAGGGTGCGACGATAGGTCGCGTCCGAAGCGGGCTGTGTCGGCCTTGAAGAGATTTTCGCGTGAGAAGCCGTTGTGGAGGAATATCTGAGCACGCTCGGCAAGGAACACTGCCTTATCGGCAAAGGGAGAGGCCACCGACACCACGCGCGGGTCATCGGTGCGGCGGTCCACCACAAGCATGTGGGCATCCACGCCATTGTCGCACAAGGCGTGCACGAGCCTGAGCGACACCACTGCCGCTCCGCCCTGTGAGTCACTCTTGTTGATCACTACCACCCTCATCTCTCGCGGAATTATGCGGTTACAATTTTCTTAGCATCTCCAGCACATCGCAACTGCTCAGCGAGCGGTCGGCCTGAAGCCGTTTCACCATAGAGCCAATCACGGTGTGTACATTGCGGTTCTTGAAAGTCTGGAGCATATACTGGTAGTATTTATCGAAGATATGCTCCACCTCATCGTTCTCGAGCTGGCAGGAAAGACGTCCCTCCTCGCAGGCGGCATCGAGCAGCGACTTGCGCAGCTTTTTATCCACCACCCCCTTGTCGTGCAGCATCTTCCGGCACATAGAGTCGGCAATGGTCATTCCCAGTGTGATCTGGAAGCGCTGAAACACGTCCTGCCATGCTGAGGATGGAGAGATCAGCGGATTGCCCACTGCATAGTATTGGGGTACCATGGTGATGCAGTCGAGACCCTCTCCCTCGAGCGAGACTCCGGCGAGCATCTCCTCGGCGTCGAGGATTGCAAGAGCCACCGACATGCCTGCTACGCCATAGCATTTGTCAATTTCATCTCTGTATTTCATAATAGTTTCACATCGTGGGGCGGCACTTGATTACCTTTCCGCCCAAAATTTCCCACAAAAATACACCATTTTCCCCACAATTTCAAGTCCCCCGCCAGCAAAAACCGAGCTTTGTGGCTGCGGTGTCGTTTTTTTGTGCTACTTTTGCAGAAAAAAACACTTTTTGCTTTATTATGACTGAAGCTACGATAATTATTGCTGTGTATAATCACTGGAACTGGCTGAGGGTGATTCTTGACGCCCTCGGCAGGCAGTCGGTGCGCGACTTTGAGGTGGTGGTGGCCGACGATGGCTCGAAGCCCGAGATTGGGCTGAATATTGAGCAATTGCGCCCACAGTTGCCTTTCGCTATTAAGCACGTGTGGCATGAGGACCGCGGCTGGCGCAAAAATATCATTCTCAACCGTGCCGTGGAGGCTTCGTGTGGAAAGGTGATTATTTTCCTCGATGGCGATTGTGTGCCTCATCACCGCTTTGTGGAGGACCATCTGGCTGCCCACCGCAGTTGCCGGGCGTTTAGCGGCCGGCGTGCCGAGATTCCGGCTGTGGTGAGCGCAATGGCCGAGGCGGGCGAGATTTCCACGCTGCCACAGCTGAAAAGAGCCTTCTGGAGCCATTTTCTGGCGACGTGCCGCACTCACCGCCCTTTCCGCTATGTGAGGCTGCCTCTTGTGGGTGGAAAATTGCTCGCCAAGCGCCGCCGCCATGCAATCCTGGGCTGCAATTTCTCAATCGACCGCCCTTTGCTCCTTGAGCTGAATGGCTTTGATGAGCGCTATCTTGCTCCCGGATGGGGTGAGGACTCTGATGTGGATTTGCGCTTGGAGAATATGGGTGTGGATGTGTTGGTGGCAGGACACAATGCACTTGTGTATCACCGCTGCCATAAACACTTCGACCTTAATTATCCTGAAAATATCGCGTTGCTCGGAGAAAACCGCAAATGCCGCGTCACCCGCACGCCTCATGGCATCATCAAGGAGCAGCGATAGAGGATGGATTAATGAAGCAAGCTAAACATTGGTGATGTTTCGGCTTGAGAAGCAGGAACAGGAGTGGCAACTTAGGAATTCATTGTGGGATTTAAGTCAATTTCTCACGCTTTGCGTTGAGAAATTGTGCCAGATGGTAGCTTGAAGTGAAATCGGCAATCCCATGGCAGAAATATTTTATTGTTTTATAATAGGAACCTAATCCACATTATATGAGTGACATGAGTAAAAATATTGCAGTATATTTATATGATATTTGTAACAGAAATGTAGGCCTTGGAGAGTTTGAGTGGCAAATAGGCAATGAATTGGCTCACCGTGCCGATGCTTTGCGCAAGCAATACGGACTGGTGTTCACCTTTATAGTTCCACACAAGTTCATCGGATGCTTCGGCAATGATGTGAAGTATATGCCTTTTTTCCCACTCACACGCCTGTGGGTGCGCCATTCTTTAAGGCGTTTCGACCTATGCCACCTCACTCACCAGCGGACTAAACTGAAATACATGAAGAGGGCATCGATGCACCTCACAACCGTTCACGACATAAATTTCATTTATGAGAAAATCGGGCTATCGCTAAAAAAGCACCACCACAAATTCGCAAGGAACATAAGCTATGCTGATGCGCTGTCGTATATCTCTCACTTCGTGAAAAATGATGTTGAGACGCATTTCGCACCAAAATGTGACGGCGACGTGATTTATAATGGCGTGACCGACCTCACAGGCCTGCATGGCGACATTAGGCATCTTGGCATAAAAGAGGATGGCTATCTGTTTCATATCTCAAGCCTTATGCCCAAGAAAAACGTACATCGCATCGTGGAAATGATGCGTTACTTGCCCAATGAGCGACTGGTGGTGGTGGGTAATCTTGAATCACACTACGTCAAGACAATAAAAGACAACATAGCGAAATGGGGTCTGTCGAACGTGACTATGATTAACCATGTGAGCCTTGAGGATAAGGCAGAGCTTTTCCGCCGGTGCAAGGCGTTGGTGTTCCCCTCGCTATGTGAGGGTTTTGGGCTGCCACCTGTGGAGGCAATGCACTTTGGCAAGCCGGTGTTTCTTTCGCGTCTCACCTCGCTGCCTGAGATTGGTGGTGAGAATGCCTTCTATTTCGATGATTTGACACCCAATGCCATGGCAGAAGTGGTCGACGACAAGCTGAAGTGCTTTTACAGCGACAGCGTTGCCAATGCCGCAGCTATGCGCGAACGTGCCAAGATGTTCTCGTGGAGCAGTTGCGTCGATGGATATGTGAAACTTTACTTGAAGTTGCTCAATCTGAATTAAGCCTCAGAATAGGCTGCGGTAGGTGGCCGTGAGGCGGTCGTAGAACTTGTCGTAGCACAGCTCGCTGTCGAACTCGGCTTTGGCAGCCTCGCCTATGCTGCGGCACCTCTCGGGGTCGTCGAGCAGGTGCTCAATTGCGTCGGCAAGGGCACGGTAGTTGTCGGGCGACACGAGGATGCCTGTGCGCCCGTCTTTCACATATTCGTGCTGAGCGCCGTTGGTTGTGGCGATGTGAGCCTTGCCGAGCATCATGTATTCGAGGTTGGTGAGGCCGAAAGGCTCTTTCCACACCGATGGCAGCACGCCGAAGTCGCACTGCTCGAGCAGCGGCTGCACGTCGTGCTGATAGCCGAGGAAGGTGACGTTGCGCAGCAGTTGGTTGGCCACGATGAACGCCTTTATCTCGCCAATGTATTTCGTTTCGCCGGCGCCGATAATCACTAAGTGATAGCGCTCCTTGTCGAGCTGCGTGAGGGCACGCAGCAGCACCGACACGCCTTTCTCGGGCGCGATTCGGCCGTGGAACATGATGAGCCTCTTGGAGTCGGGTATGTTGAGCTTCTCTCGCAGGTTCACTGCACGGTCGCGGCCGTCGAGCTTGTGGTGCACGCTGTTGTGAATCACCGTGATTCGCTCGTGGTCCATTCCGCTTCGGCTCTCGAGGAAGGTGGTCTTGGCGAGGTCGGACACGAAGATTATCCGGTTGATTTCGCGGTAGATGCGCTTGTAGATGGGCCCGCGCTTTGGGCGAGCCACGGTGTGGCACGTCATCACCACGCGGGTGTTCTTGTTCTCAGAGATTTTGCGTGCGAGCAGAGCAGTGGCGGCGTC
>JAQXTJ010000139.1 GCA_029219425.1 Bacteroidales bacterium | reverse complement strand
TTTTTCAAAAAAAAATCGCATTTTTTTGTCAGAAGAAATATCCGCAGCCATCCCTCTCAAGCATCCCTGGACGCTATCTGGCCTATTTTTCAGCTATTTAGCCAAAATTGCAGAAAAAATCGGGGTTAGCAGAATTTTTTCGCCCACTACCCCGATTATTTTATCATTCATTCCCACGCAGGTTGCCATGTGCTCACACATCGTTCACGGTGAATGTCAGTTCCTGCTCGCGAAGATACTCCACAAGCTGCTTTGTCACGGGCATCTTGTATTTCGAGAGCAACGTCACATTGCGCTTATTGTTCACGTCGTTGATGCGGAAATAGAGATTGGCCCGGTTCTCATTCGAGCGCGTCAGGTAGCCGCGAAGCATGTCGGTGGCTCGGTCACTCACATCGTCAATGTTCATGTCGATGCATATCGAGTGTATCAGCTTGCCCTTGCTGTTCTCAAGCAAGTCCATTGCAATTATGTTCAAATCCACCGAGTCGTTGTACTTGCGCTTCTGGTACATTGCATGCACTAATATAGGTGTGCCTATCTTGCCATATTTGTCAAACTCCAGGAAGTTCTTGCCAAAGAGCCTGAACTCCTGTGTGCCCGAGTAGTCCTCCACCTTCATAATGCCAAACTGGTTTCCTGTCTTGCTTATCTTGGTTTCGTAGCCCACCACGAGGCCGCCAAATATGAGTTCCTTGTCAAGTTCGTGCGAGTGTTCCTGCAAGTCTTTTATCTTCACCGAGCAGCCAAATTCCAGCTCCAGGTAGTATGGGTCGAGTGGATGTGCCGAGAGATACATTCCAACAAGCTCCTTCTCTTTCTCAAGCCGCACTATCATTGGCCACTTCTCTCCATGGAGTATCTGAGGCTTGGTGGTCATTATCTCATCGCTGCCAAAGAGCGACGTGGCTTGCGAGTTCTTGTCGAGCTGGTAGCGCTGGCCGTAGCGAACCAGAATCTCGGCCATGCTCTCATCCTTGGCATTCTTCGCAAAATAGTCCTCGCGGCTCATCTCGCCGAAGCAGTCGAAGGCTCCGGCCAGTGCCAGCGATTCAATGGCTCGGCGGTTGCATGCCGAGAGGTTCACGCGCTGCACAAAGTCGAAAATGTCGGTGAATGGGCCGTTGGCGTTGCGCTCGTCGATGATTGCATTCACCACGTTCACGCCTATTCCCTTCATTCCCGAAAGTCCAAAGCGTATGTCGCCCGACTTGTTGGCGCTGAACGATTGGAAACTCTCATTGATGTCGGGTCCCTTCACTGCTATCTTCATTGCCTTGCACTCGTCCATGAACTTGGTCATCTTGTCGATGTCGCCCGAGCGCGAGAGTACGGCTGCCATGTATTCCGATGGATAGTTGGCCTTGAGGTAAGCCGTCTGGAAAGCCACCCAGCTGTAGCAGGTGGCATGGCTCTTATTGAAGGCGTAGGAAGCAAATTTCTCCCAGTCCTTCCATATTTTCTCGAGTATCTCAGGGTCGTGGCCGCGCTCCTGCCCGCCATTTATGAATTTGGGCTTCAGTGATGCCAGCTTGTCGATGAGCTTCTTTCCCATCGCCTTGCGAAGTCCGTCCGACTCACCGCGGGTGAAGCCGGCAAGCAGTCGCGAGAGGAGCATCACCTGCTCCTGATACACCGTGATGCCGTAGGTGTCCTTCAGGTATTTCTCCATCACCGGTATGTCGTACTCTATGGGCAGCTCACCGTGCTTGCGCTTTATGAAGTCGGGAATGTAGTCCATTGGACCCGGACGATACAGCGCATTCATGGCAATAAGGTCCTCAAAGGTGCTCGGCTGAAGCTCAATGAGGTACTTTTGCATTCCCGCCGACTCAAACTGGAACGTGCCCGTGGTGCGTCCCTCGCAATAGAGCTGGTAGGTCTTTGGGTCATCGATGTCGATATGGTCTATATCTAATTCAAATCCGTGGGTCTGCTTTATGTTCTCAATGGCGTCCTTGATGATTGAAAGTGTCTTCAATCCCAGGAAGTCCATCTTTATGAGTCCGGTTGATTCAATCACGCTACCCTCATACTGGGTCACAAGCATCTTGTTGCCGTCCTTGTCGGATGCCGTGCTCACGGGCACCCAGTCGGTGATGTCGTCGCGGCCAATAATCACTCCGCAGGCATGCACGCCGGTGCTGCGCACGTTGCCCTCGAGCTTCTCGGCATATTTTATCGTTTCCACCACCAGCGGGTCGCTGCTGCCAAGCTCGGCCGAGAACTCGGGGAAGCACTTCAGGCAGTTCTTTATGGTGATTTTATATTTCTTGCCCTTCTCGTCGGCCGGCATGTCGTTGGGCTTCGAAGGTATGAAGCGCGAAAGGCGGTCGCTCTCGGGTATGGAGAGGTTTTCCACTCGTGCCACGTCCTTTATCGCCATCTTGGCTGCCATCGAGCCGTAGGTGATGATGTGTGCCACCTTCTCGGCGCCATATTTCTCCGTCACATATTGCAGCACCTTGGCGCGGCCATCATCGTCGAAGTCAATGTCGATATCAGGCAGTGAGATACGGTCAGGATTGAGGAAACGCTCAAAAAGCAGGTCATATTTTATCGGGTCAATCTGTGTGATTCCAAGGCAGTAGGCCACGGCCGAGCCGGCTGCCGAGCCACGGCCCGGGCCCACCGACACGCCTATCTTCCTCGCCGCGCCAATGAAATCCTGCACAATGAGGAAGTAGCCCGGGAATCCCATGTTCTTAATGGTCTCAAGCTCAAAGTCGATGCGCTCTCGGTGCTCTTCGTCGAGTTCAGGCCAGCGTTTCTTCGCCCCTTCATACACGAGGTGGCGCAAGTAGTCGTTGTTGTCGGTAAATCCGTCGGGGAGCGGAAAATTAGGCAGGATAGGCCCATGGTCAATCGAGTAGAACTCCGTCTTGTCGAGCAGCTCCAGCGTGTTCGAGAGCGCCTCGGGTACATCGGCGAATATTTCGTTCATCTCCTGTTGTGTCTTCATCCACTCCTGCTTGGAGTAGAGCATGCGTGGGTCGGTGAGCTTCTTTCCTGTCGATACGCAGATAAGACGGTCGTGCGCTTCGGCGTCGTCCTCATTCACAAAGTGCACATCGTTGGTGCACACGAGCTTTACGCCAAGCTCGCGAGCGAACCCTATAAGCACTTCATTCACCTGTTGCTGCAATGGATATGTATCGTGGTTGGCATTAGGAACAGTGGCCTTGTGGCGCTGTAGCTCAAGATAATAATCATCGCCAAACACCTCCTTGAACCATTTCACCTGTTCCCGCGCCTCATCAATCTGCCCATTGCTTATGAGCCTTGGTATCTCACCGCCAAGACACGCCGAGCACACCATCAGTCCTTCATGATGCGCCTTTAGGCTCTCCTTGTCGGTGCGTGGGTGTGAGTAGAAGCCATCGGTCCATGCCTTCGACACTATTTTTATCAAGTTGTGATATCCCGTGGAGTTCTTGGCAAGCACCACCAGGTGTCGGCCGGTGTCGTGCTTCGAAGTGTGCTCATAGAGGGATTTCTCGGCCACATACATCTCGCAGCCGAAGATGGGCTTAAAGCGCTTTGCCTCTGTCGCCTTTATCTCAGCCTTAATTTCCTCTATTTTTGCCTGGTCTTCGGGGTTGCCGGCATCGAGGCCATCGAGCTGCTTCTTCAGTGTCTTTATAGCGCCATTGTAGTCGCTGTTCTTCTTGTTGCAGTAGTCGTGCAGCTCTTTTATGCCAAACATATTGCCGTGGTCTGTGAGGGCTATGCCGGGCATTCCGTCGGCTATCGCCTTATCCACGAGAGCCTTTACAGATGCCTGACCATCGAGCACTGAGTATTGTGAGTGCACATGTAGGTGTATGAATGGTTGCATATCTTTGTCTTTTCTTGTATTGCGACTTCAAAGTTACAATAATCGCGCGACTCTTCAAAGCGATTCCCCAAAAACACCAAAAAAAATCCCTGCGCCGCAACAACGCGGTGCAGGGATGCAAGCTGTGAGTTAGGATATAAAAATGTATCTTTGTTTCAGCCGGCGGTTGCCCGTTGGCTTGCGATACTCAGTAGTCTATTACTTTCCGCCTTGCTCGTAGTAGAGTGTGCGCGAAGGCTGGTCGCATACCTCAGCAGGTCCAAAATATTGGATTGGGCCGGGATAAACGTAGCATGTGTTCTCTGCCCACTCTGCACGCTGCTGTGCAAACTTCTGGAAAGGTGCGCCATCGAGATCTACAAGTGCCTTTTGAATCACTGGCTTCATCTTGCCGTGGCGACGCTCCATATTCATCATCATTGTGATTGGAATACCACCGGCAATCCACTGTACAGAAGGCTTGGTGAGGTTGCGAATCGACGACATGTAGCCTGTAGCACCACAGTTGATGAGCTGGGCAGCATTGTAGCCGAGAGCGTAGCAGTAGTCTGCATCGAAGTTCGATGGATCGGCGCAGCGTCCCTCATAGCCGAAGAAGTGGTGGAGTGCGGCAAACTTGCCAACATATTCTCCTTCCTTCTTCATCTCCTTGAGCTTCTTGCCTACCATCTCGCTGAGGAGCTTCTCTGTCTCTATGAGCGACACCTGCACGTTGCCGTGTGGGTCGCGGTCGAGAGTGAGCTGACGGGCTACTCCCATAGGCAGGCTCTCAAATGTGGCTGCATTCTCGGCCGAGAGGTTAGCAATGACGAAGGCACGCTGTGCATCGGCGTCGAGTGTGGCAAATTCGGGGCTGTGGGCGAGCAGGTCATTGAGCTCGGCGATAAGAGCCTTCATTGCAGGGATAAACTCAATGAGTCCCTCCGGAATGAGAATAGTGCCGAAGTTGTTGCCCTTGGCTGCACGCTTTGCCACTACGTTGGCAATGTCGGCAACGATGTCGCCAAGAGTCATCGACTTGGCCTCCACCTCCTCCGAGATGATGCAATAGTTAGGCTGGGTCTGAAGTGCGCACTCGAGTGCGATGTGCGAAGCCGAGCGGCCCATGAGCTTAATGAAGTGCCAGTA
>JAQXTJ010000138.1 GCA_029219425.1 Bacteroidales bacterium | reverse complement strand
CGCGGCCGTTGTGCACGAGGGTGTCGAACACGCAGTAGCCGTAGGGTGTGAAGAGTTTTTGCACCGAGGCAAAGCTGCGGTTGCGAACGGCAGCTATCACACTCTGCATGGCGGCATCGCACCGCTGCGATGTGGAGGCGTCGGCCTGCACCACGCTGGTGGCTATGGGCTGCGACTGCTGCACCTGCTTCACGGCCGCCACTGCCTCCTTGCGCTCCTCCCGGGTTTCGAGTGGCACTTTTAGCTGTGCGCGAGGGAAGTTCATGTCGCGCATCACCTCGAGCACCTGAGCCACTTCGCGGTCGCTCTGAGAGTCGAAGGCATATTTATATTCCACCCTCACTTGCAGGGAGCTTGCTGAGTGTCCCATGCGCAACTCCACCTGCGACTGTCCGTCGAGCACGCTGGTTACCTCGCTGTAGTCCTGTCCGTCGAAGTAGGTGAAATCGAGATTGGCAACGGGCTTTCCGTTGCTGAGGAATGCCAGCTCATACACGTTGTCGGCTGTGCGCCTCGCCACAGAGCAGGTGATGGATCCAAGAATGGAATTGATGCGCTCCTGAAGCCACAGGCCGGCAGGGTGGTCGTGTTGCTGCTCGTCGGTCACGGTCACTTCGTTGCTGTGGCGTACGCTCTCGAGCAGCACGAGCGACCAGTAGTAGTAGCGCAGGGCCTCGCCGTGCTGGCCACGGAGGTAGGCATTATTGGCCACACGCACCATGCTGCTGAGCTTGTGGATGCGTGCGGCGAATATCCGGTCGATTTCGGCTTTCTTAATGTAGCGCACCACCCTGAAATTTGGTTCCTCGCCATCTACCACACGCTGCACGTTGTCGAGCTGGGCAAAGGAGTAGGTTTTCATCACGCTCTCATATTTCACTTCGCTCTTCACGTCCTTGCCGGCTTGCACATTCTCGACCACGAGAGAGCCTTCGCGCTTCACGAAGAGCGACACCTGACTCACCAGCTCGGCGAGAGCCTCGCGGTCGGCCTCATCGACGGAGTTGCCCCGGCCTTCGCCCCAGATGTAGCCGGGATTATTCTTAATGTTGTTGCCGGCGAATTGTGCCATGGCGGCGAGTGCCGATGCGGCAGCAATGACAATAGCAAAAAATCGTTTCATATCTTCGTTGGGTGGCAGTGGACAGTGGTATGAGAATCAATCGAGTCGCGACTCAATGGTGCTGTAGCACTGAGCCATTATTGTGTCGATGTCCTCGCCATTGTGCACGATGGGGCGGTGAATGGTGAGGGTGATGGTGCGGAATGGCTTAATCGTGTAGGTGGTGCGTGGCATCACCTCGAAAGCTCCATTGATGGTGATTGGCACGATGGGGAGGCTGAAGTCCATGGCGAGCTTGAAGGCACCGCGCTTGAAGCTGCGCATCTTGCCATTCCATGTGCGGGCTCCCTCGGGAAACACCACGAGCGACATTCCGCCACGGAGTGTGCGCTTGGCCGTTTCCATGGTCTTTTTCACGGCAGCAGCACTCGAGCGATCGACCATGATGTGGCCTGCACAGCGGCACGCAAGACCCACAAACGGCACTTTCTCAAGGCTTTTCTTCATCATCCACTTGAAGTTGTGGCCGAGGTAGCCATATATTGAGTAGATGTCGTAGCTGCTTTGGTGGTTGGCCACAAACACATAGGAGGTGGCTGGGTCGATAAGCTCACGTCCTTCCACGCGCACCTTTATGAAAAACAGCCAGCACCAGCATTTGGCCCAAAAGTGAGGGGGATAGTAGCCCCACCATTTTCCGCCAAAGATGATGCTGCCAATGCTCGTGGCGAGAGCAATGACGATGGTTATGGCTACCAGCAGTGGAATAGCCACCAGCCACTGATATAGAAAGCTGAGAATTTTCATTATCTTTCGAGATTTAGAAGATTTTTTGGTAGTGAAGCGGTTAAGGTGATAGAGGTTGGGGTGGCAATACGATAGTGAGAGGAGAGGCTCTGAGCTCACAAATAGCCAAAAGGGCGATTATTTGTGCGTTCTCGTGCCTCTCCGTTATCACTGCTATTTTGCCTTAGCTTCCACATCGGGAGCAATGAGCTTGTAGCCCTTGCCGTGGATATTGATGATTTCGATCGACGGGTCGTCCTTGAGGTGCTTGCGCAGCTTGGTGATATACACGTCCATGCTGCGGGCATTGAAGTAGTTGTCGTCGATCCAGATGGTCTTTAGGGCGAAGTTGCGCTCAAGAATCTCATTCACATGTGCGCAGAGCAGGCTAAGGAGCTCCGACTCCTTGGTGGTGAGCTTCGTCACCTTGTCATCGACCATCAGCACTTGCTTCTGTGTGTCGAATGTGAATTTTCCTATCTTGTACATGGTGATTTCCTTGCCTTTCTTTCCTCTCACGCGGCGCAGAATGGCCTCAATGCGGAACACCAGCTCCTCCATGCTGAAAGGCTTGGTGATATAGTCGTCGGCTCCAATCTTGAAGCCTTCGAGGATGTCCTCCTTGAGCGACTTTGCGGTGAGGAAAATGATGGGCACCTCGCTGTTCACGGTGCGAATCTCCTGGGCGAGTGCGAAACCGTCCTTCTTGGGCATCATCACATCGAGCACGCACAAGTCGTATTTTCCTTTAAGGAAAGCTTTATATCCACTTTCTCCGTCGGCGAGCAAGTCGGCGCTGAAGCCCTTGGCCTGGAGATATTCTCTTAAAAGCATGCCAAGATTCTCATCGTCTTCGCATAGCAGGATACGCAATCTTTCTTCCATAATTTCAGTGTTTTAATTATTTTATTAATGGTAATGTTATTATAAAATCAGAACCTACGCCAAGCTCGCTTTCCACGCGTATGTCGCCCTTGAGCTCGGTGATCATTTTGTGCACATAAGCAAGTCCGAGTCCGAAGCCCTTCACATCGTGGCGGTTGCCGGTGGATACGCGGTAGAAACGTTCGAAAATCTTCTTCAGGTCCTCTTTCTTTATGCCAATTCCATTGTCGCTGACGGTGATTTCGAGCTTTTCGTCCTGAATGTTGCGTGTGGAGATTTTCAGGTCGAGTGGCACATCGTCGCGGCGATACTTCAGGGCATTGTCAAGCAGGTTGAAGATAACGTTAGTGAAGTGCATCTCGTCCACGTTCACTATTGAGTCTTCGGCATCGAGCTGTGTGCTGATGCGTCCGCCGAATTTCTCCACCTTTATCTTGTAGGTGTGAGCCACATTCTCAATCACAGTGGTGGCATCCACTTCCTGGAGCTTGAGGGTGGCTTTCTGGCGGTCGAACATCGACATTTGCAGCACTTTCTCCACCTGGAATCGCAGTCGCTTGGTCTCATCGTTGATTACGGTGCTAATGTGCTGGAGCATGGTGGGACTCTTGCGCACCGAGTCGTCGTTGAGCATCTGCGCTGCGAGCGATATGGTGGATATTGGGGTCTTGAACTCGTGCGTCATGTTGTTGATGAAGTCGTTCTTCATCTCCGATAGCTTCTTCTGGCGGAAAGCGAGAATAATGGTGTAGATGAAGATGAAAAGCAGGATGAACGACAGCACAAACGACGGAATCATGAACTTAATCGACGAGAAGATGTAGTCGCCCTTTGTGGGGAACATCACCTTGAGGTAGTTGATTCGGTTCACAGGGTCGTTGGGGAAGAGCACCTGCGAGTAGGTGTTGCGGCCATCGGGCTCGGGGGCGTAGCCGGCCGACTGATACACCACATTTCCACCGCGGCGCACCAGGGCAAACTCAAATGGCAGTTGCAGCCCGTTGTTCTCGAGCTCGGAGCGCAAATAGGAGCGCACCAGGGCCGAGTCGGCACGCTCCTCGATGGGGCGGTTGCTCGACTTGCTCAGTATGTTGAGAATCACCTCATTGAGCAGTCCCTTCTGGTAGAGGTATTGCCCTTTGAGGATTTCCTGCATGCTCTTGTAGCGGTCGCGGAAATTGGAATTGCTCTTTCCTTCCTCGCCCTCCACCTTTATGGTGCTCCAGTTGCCTTTAATCTTTAGGCTGGAGTTGCCGTCGGGCGAGGGAACCGAATACTCGAAGCTGCGGTTTTTCTGCCCATTGGGGAGGTCGCTGTAGAACGATGACTCCACATCGGCAATGTCTTCTTCGAGGAAATATTTCGTTTCGTCTTGCTCGAGGGTTGTCGATACGCCATAGAGACTTCGTTTCACCATTTCCGAGAATTGCTCATTGCGCATGCGCACCATATTCTCCATGTACATGATCTGCACATAGATAAGGCCTAAAAAAGCGCAAGCCATAACGATGGTGAGTAGCCAAATGGTCGATTTCTTCATAATTCTTTAATGTTTTTAATACGCATTCACTTCAAACAAACAACATTGCGAATGCCGATTTTGTTCGAAGTGGTGGCGCAAATGGTGCAAAAGCATTAACATTACGGCACAAAATTAACAAATAATTGTGAAATTCCAAACTATTTCGCGCACTTTTTTTGCATATTCTCTATTTTTGTCGTCAAAAGAGCCACACGCTCCGCCGGGTTTCTCAGGTTTAACACACACAAGGCATCTGTGTTGCTGAGGAGAGGGAGCGGAATGCACCGTCGAACAACCTTCCGATGCTCAAAGAACACCGAGCGGATTGCGCCCACTGTGAATGAAGTGGGGGAGGCTGAAGTGGATCCAGTCTCCCCCAAAAATTGGGCATATTAAAAAATTTCAGAATGATAGTGCACGGCTGCTACACCGTGGCGCGAGAGGGAGTTATTCCTCGTCGGTGTTCGATTCCTCATAGGCCTTGAGGAGCTTGTCCTGAACGTCGCCCGGCACGAGCTCATAGCTTGCGAAGCGCATGGTGAACGACGAGCGTCCGCCTGTGATTGAGCTGAGTGCGGTGGAGTAGGATGCCATTTCCTTCAAAGGAACCTTGGCTGTGAGCTTCTCAAATCCCTTCTCGCTGTCCATTCCCATGATGATAGCGCGGCGCGACTGGAGGTCGCTCATCACATCGCCCATCTTGTCGCTCGGCACGAGCACTTCCACATCATATACAGGCTCCAGAATCTTTGGGTTGGCAGCCTTGAATGCTGTGCTGAAGGCATGGCGTCCGGCGAGGCGGAATGAGATTTCGTTGGAGTCAACCGGGTGCATCTTACCGTCGTAGATACAAACCTGCACGTCGCGTGCGTAGCTGCCCGTGAGCGGGCCTTGCTCCATGCGGTCCATGATACCCTTCACGATAGCCGGGATGAAGCGGGCGTCGATGGCACCACCCACGATGCAGTTGTGCACCACGAGCTTGCCGCCCCACTCAAGAGGAATCACCTGAGTGTCCTTCACGTTCATCTTAAATTCCTGATTGCCGAAGCGGTAGGTATCGGGCTTGGGCATATCCTCGGTGTAAGGCTCCACAATGAGGTGTACCTCGCCAAACTGGCCTGCGCCGCCCGACTGCTTTTTGTGGCGATAGTCGGCGCGTGCTGCCTTGGTAATTGTCTCACGGTATGGAATCTTCGGCTCAAGGAAGTTGACCATCAGTTTCTCGTTGTTCTCGATGCGCCACTTGAGGGTGCGAAGGTGGAACTCACCCTGACCCTTCACAATCGTCTGCTTCAGTTCCTTCGACTGCTCCACAATCCAGGTGGGGTCTTCGCCGTGCATTCGGGTGAGGATTTCGCTGAGCTTCTCTGCATCAGGCTCATTCTGCGGCTTGATGGCACGCGAATATTTTGGCTCGGGATACTTGATGAAGTCGAATACGTATTCGCAACCCTTGTCGTTGAGTGTGTTGCCTGTCTTCACATCCTTCATCTTCACAGTGGCGCCAATGTCGCCGGCCACAAGCTTGTCAACCGGTGTCTTAATCTGGCCGCACACGCAATAGATTTGTGCCAGACGCTCGCGGTTGCCCTTGGCCATATTGGTGAGGTCGGCACCGGCATTGAGTGTGCCCGACATCACCTTGAAGTAGGAAACTTCGCCAATGTGAGGCTCCACGGTGGTCTTGAACACGAAGAGGCTGAGCGGGCCATTGGCATCGGGCTTCACTTCCACGCCGTCGGCTGTGCAAGGCGCAGGCATCTCGTCGATGAAAGGCACCACGTTGCCGAGGAACTCCATCATGCGGCGCACGCCCATGTCCTTGAGGGCGCTCACGCAGAACACCGGGTAGATGCTGCGGTCAACGAGACCCTTGCGAATACCCTCGCGCATCTCGTCCTCGGTGAGTGAGCCTTGCTCAAAGAACTTGTCCATGAGAGTCTCATCGTTCTCGGCAGCAGCCTCCACGAGAATCTGGTTGAGCTCTTTAGCCTTGTCCATAAGTTCGGCAGGAATATCACTGATAGTAGGCACGCCACCATCGGGACCCCATGTGTAGAGCTTCATGAGCAGCACATCGACCATTGAGTTGAAGCCTGCGCCGCAAGCCACGGGGAACTGAATTTGCACCACTCTCGGGCCGAAGATTTCCTTCATCTGGCCAATCACGTTGTCGAAATCGGCCTTATCTCCGTCGAGCTGGTTCACTGCGAATATTACGGGCTTGTTGAGCTTCTCTGTAGTGCGGAAAATATTTTGAGTACCCACCTCCACGCCATACTGGCCGTCGATGAGAATTACACCAGTGTCGGTTACATTAAGGGCGGTGATGGCATTGCCCACGAAGTCGTCGGCTCCCGGACAGTCAATCACGTTGAGCTTCTTGTTGAGGAACTCAGCATAGAGAACCGTGGAGAACACCGAGTAGCCATATTCCTTCTCAACGGGGAAATAGTCGCACACTGTGTTGCCGGCCTCAACCGTGCCGCGGCGTTTTATAACTCCACACTCATAGAGCATAGCCTCTGCAAGTGTGGTTTTACCAGATCCCTTACTTCCCAAAAGGGAGATGTTTTTGATTTCCTTAGTTTCGTAAACCTTCATGTTATTAGTTTTTTACTAAATTGATATTCGGTTAGTTTGATGCCCTGTGCCAGTCGTCACAAATTGCTAAATGTAAGCGATTTCACAAAAGCGGTCGAAAATTATAAATAATTTTTCAAAAATTGGTGGAATGTTATTATGTTACACAACATGTTTTCGATTTTTTTGCACAATTAATATATATTTTGCCAAATATGTGGGGCCGATGTGCAGATAGGTTCGCTCCTTGCCTCCAAAATCCCGAGGATGGGTCTATAAGGCACAAAAAAATATGGTTGTGCGGAATTTTGACACAACTTCATCATTTACCACACAATTAGCTAAAAATGTTTTTTGTGGGGCTAAAGTATTGGTGAATTATTGCTAAATTTGCAGGCAAATTTTTATTATATAGACACAATGGGAAGTATTCTGCAAATCGAAGCACTCACTAAGTCGTATGGCGACCGGCTGCTCTTTGGCGACATTTCGCTTGGCGTGGCCGAGGGCGACAAGATAGGCATCATTGCCAAGAATGGGACAGGAAAGAGCACACTGCTGCGCATAATCACCGGCAGGGAAGACTACGACGGAGGACGCATAGCGTTTCGCTCCGACTTGCGCGTGGGCTTCTTGGATCAGGTGCCCGAGCTTAATCCCGAGCTGAGCATCATCGATGTGTGCCTCAGTGGCGACGATGCCCTCTCGGTGGCTCTGCGCGACTATGAGCGTGCCCTTGCCGGCGGCGACACCGATGAGATTGCCGAGGCTATTGCCCGCATGGACAGCCTCTCGGCGTGGGACTATGAGATGCGCTACAAGCAGATTCTCTCGGAGCTGAAAATCGACAATGTGAACCAGAAGACAGGCCAGCTCTCGGGCGGACAGGTGAAGCGCGTGGCACTGGCCAAGCTGCTCATCAACAATCCCGAGCTGCTCATTCTCGACGAGCCTACCAACCACCTCGACATCTCTATGATTGAGTGGCTCGAAGGCTACCTGTCGCGCAGCCGCATTGCCTTGCTTCTCGTGACCCACGACCGCTACTTCCTCGACAATGTGTGCAACAAGATTGTGGAGATTGCCGATGGCACCATATATGAATATCAGGGCAACTACGACTACTACCTCGTGAAGCGACAGGAGCGAATGGACGCTATGAACGCCGAGGTGGCGCGGGCAAAGAACCTGCTGCGCCGCGAGCTGGAGTGGATGCGCCGCCAGCCACAGGCGCGTGGCACCAAGGCACGCTACCGCATCGACGCTTTCTATGAGCTTGAGAAGCGTGCTGCATCGCTCAAGGTGGAGAAAGACGTGAACCTGAACGTTCGCTCGGGCTACATAGGCTCTAAAATCTTCGACGCACACGCTGTGAGCAAGGCTTTCGGCGACAAGGTGATTTTGCGCGATTTCACCTACACATTTGCCCGCTATGAGAAGCTGGGCATAGTGGGGGAGAATGGTGTCGGGAAATCCACATTCGTGAAGTTGCTGCTGGGCGAGGTGAAGCCCGATGCGGGCTACTTCGACATTGGCGAGACGGTGCGCTTTGGCTACTACAGTCAGCAGGGTATTTCATTCGACGGCACAAAGAAGGTGATTGATGCCGTGCGCGAGATTGCCGAACATGTGTATTTCGACGAGAAGACGAGCTACTCGGCGTCGCAGTTCCTGCAATTGTTCCTCTTTTCGCCCACCGACCAGCAGAAACTCATAGAGAAGCTCAGTGGCGGTGAGAAGCGCCGCCTCTATCTCGCCACCGTGCTTATGCGCAAGCCCAATTTCCTGATTCTCGATGAGCCTACCAACGACCTCGACATTCGCACCCTTGAGGTGCTTGAGGACTATCTCGACAGCTTCAAGGGCTGCGTGATAGTGATTTCGCACGACCGCTTCTTCATGGACCGCATCGTTGACCACATCTTTGCCTTCGAGGGCGACGGAGTGATTAAAGACTTCCCCGGCGGATATTCTGATTACCGCTTGTGGTGCACCGAAAAAGAGCGTGCCGAGCAGCAGGAAAAGAAGGCCGAGAGCGTGGCCGACAAGAGCGCCTCGCAGCAGGAGCGCAAGCAGCAGCGTGCCGAGCAGCGCAAGAACAAGATGACCTACGCCGAGAGGCGCGAATTTGAGGCTCTTACTGCCGAAATCGACACCCTCACCGCCGAGAAAGAGCAGCTCGAAGCCCTTTTCAACAGCGGAACCGCCATCGACGACATCGCCGCCAGGTCGGCCCGCTACGACGAGGTGAAGTCGCTTCTCGACGACAAGGAGCTTCGCTGGCTCGAGCTTAGCGAGAAAGAATAGCGGCAGTCCACGTTATTTCATTATCGACAGTGGTCGATTATAATATTATATTGAAAAGATAGCCCGAAATGACGATGAAAGCCGTCACTGTGCCGAAGAAGATGGCAATGAGCCGCCACGTCATCACTTTCTTGAGCAGCGTGGCCTCGGGGAGCGAAAGTCCCACCACAGCAATCATAAACGCACCTGACTTCATCACTTTTTTGCGCCATCATATAGCGCACAATGATAATCAGCGAGTTACGTAAAATTATTGGGTGGTTTGGGTGGCGCAAGCGAAAAACGTGTACCTTTGCACCATGTATGTACGCAAGAAACACAATCGT
>JAQXTJ010000137.1 GCA_029219425.1 Bacteroidales bacterium | reverse complement strand
TTCTACCGCGATGGCTGGAACAACGGAACTGAGTTCACAACTAATGGCTTCACTATCGCCAAGGGCACTCTTAATGGCCAGAACCAGATAGTAAACGAGGATGGCACTTACAGAGACGTGTATGTGCTCTCCGAAGGCACTCAGCGCATTGGCACCACATGGACTAATCCCGAGACCACCAAGTGGGCCACTCACCTGCAGCTGCTCTCATTCTTCGGCCGCTTGAACTACACCCTCTGTGGCCGCTACCTGCTCACAGCCACCGTGCGCGGCGATGCATCTTCGCGATTCAGCAAGGACAACCGCTGGGGCGTGTTCCCATCGGTAGCCCTCGGATGGAAGATTACCGATGAGGCTTGGATGAGCAATGTGAAGGACGTGATGAACGAGTGGAAGCTCCGCTTAGGCTGGGGTGTAACAGGTCAGCAGGACATTGGCGACAGCTACTATCCCTACCTTGCCACCTACATCCAGTCGGTTCAGGGTTCGCACTATCCTTGGGGTTCACCTCTCAACTACATCAGCACTCTCTATCCGGCAGGTTACGACCCCAATATCAAGTGGGAGGAGACCACTACCTGGAACGCCGGATTTGATTTTGCATTCCTCAACAACCGCATCACTGCCAGCATCGACTACTACTTCCGTGAGTCGAAGGACCTCCTAAGCTTCGTGACGGTGCCCGTGGGTTCGGCTACCACCAACATGATGAACCAGAACATCGGTACGCTGGAGAACCAAGGTGTTGAGTTCTCAATCACTGCTCGCCCTGTTGTTACCAAGGACTTCACCTGGACGCTCAACTACAACGTGGCGTACAACAAGAACAAAATCACCAAGCTCAACAACGACGGCTCCTACGTGGAAGTGGGTGGCTACTCGGCCGGAACAGGCGGTACTTGCCAGGTTCACGCAGTGGGTTATCCCGCATTCTCGTTCTTCCTCTTCGAGCAGGTATACGACGAGAACGGCAACCCAATGGAGGGCGTATATGTAGATCAGAATGGTGATGGCGTAATCAACGACGACGACCGTCGCATTCGCTACAGCAAAGACCCGAAGGTGACTATGACCTTTGGCAATACATTCAACTGGAAGAATTGGGACTTCGGCTTCTCGCTCCGTGCCAACTTGGGCAACTACGTGTATGCTGATGCTATCGCTGGCAACTCCAATATCGACAACTGCTACAAGAACGACAAGGTGAACAACCTTATCGATGCCGGCGGTTACTACTTTACCGGAACCAAGAACTCTACAATCGGTGTGCAGAAGAGCGACTACTGGGTGCGCAACGCCAGCTTCCTCCGCTGCGACAACATCACCCTTGGCTACACCTGGCCCGGCCTGCTGGGCAACCAGCTCCGCCTTCGCGTGTATGGCGCCGTGCAGAACCCATTCGTGATTACAAAGTACAAAGGTCTTGATCCTGAGAACTACGACGGTATCGACCGCGACGTTTATCCTCGCTCTATCACCGGTACTCTTGGTGTAGTAGCTACATTCTAAAGACGGTTGAGGTGTTTCACACAATTAAAAAGGAATTATAGAAATGAAATCATATAAGACAAAAATATTTTCGGTTTTATGCGCAGCCATGGCCGTAGGCGCCACTTCCTGCGTAGGCGATTTGGACCTTATGCCTAACGACCCGAATACCATCACTGCCGGAAACCTCACTCCCGAGCAATATGAGGCAGTGCTTGCAAAGTGCTACTCGGGCATGGCAGTGTCGGGCCAGTACGGTCCTGATGGAGCTTCCGATATTTCGGGTCTCGACGGCGGTACAAGCCAGTACACCCGCGGTATCTATATGCTCAACGAGTTTACCACCGACGAGTCGAAGTGGATTTGGCCCGATGAGGGCGTTTTCGACCTTGTGACCAACACTTGGAGTAAGGGTAACGCCAATATCTTCGGTACTTACAGCCGCATGTACGTTCACATTGCAATCTGCAACGACTTCCTGCGCCTTGTGGGCAATGCCGAGCAGTTTGCCCAGATGGCCCTTGAGGCCCGCACCCTGCGTGCAATGAGCTACTACAATATTGTGGATATGTTTGGTATGGGTGGTTTCATCACCGAGGCCGACGCACCCGGCACTGCCCCCGTGCAGAAGAGCCGCGTGGAGCTCTACAACTGGCTTGAGAGCGAGCTTCAGGACATCATCTCGAAGATGAGCGACGAGCAGCCCAAATATGGCCGTGTGGGCAAGGACGGAGCCGAGGCACTTCTCGCCCGCCTCTACCTCAATGCCGAGGTGTTCACCGGCAAATCGGCATGGGACAAGTGCGCACAGTGCTGCGAAAACATCATTGCTCGCCACAAAGGCACAGGCTTTAAGGGCACAGGTCTTGCTCAGCACTATCTGTGGCTCTTCTGCGGCGATAA
>JAQXTJ010000136.1 GCA_029219425.1 Bacteroidales bacterium | reverse complement strand
AAATGCGCCAAGAAACATGGCTACAGCCACTTCATTAACCAGCGGAGAAGTGATGAGAAAGGCAAAGGTTACGCCTAAGGGCAGTCCGCCCTTCACAAATCCTATGAATAGAGGAATCGATGAGCAGGAGCAGAATGGCGTGATGGCACCGAAGAACGACGCAAAGAGATATTGCAGCCCATAGAGGCGGTGGCTTTGCAGGTAGTTGCGGAGTCGCTCAATGGGGAAATAGGCATTTACTATTCCCATGATTATGCTGATGAGGAACAGCAGGATAAGAATCTTCAGAGAGTCGTAAACGAAGAAATTCAAGGCTGAGCCTAAGCCCGAAGCCGGGGCGAGGCCGCAGATGTGGTAGATAAGCCAGTCGGCAAATTGTTGTATCATAAATGCGTCAGAAAATGAAAATCGTTGTAATATAGTATATTCCCACTGCGATAAAAATCACGGCCACAATCACATTGAGCCACTTCTGGAACACTTGCACCTGTCCCACAAAGCGGCTCAGGTTCTCCATTCCAAATGCTATAACCCATGCCACGATAAGCACAGGCAGCGATGTGGCAATGGCGAATACCACCGGGAGCAGATAGCCACTCCGGGCCGATATGGGAATGAGCATGCCAAAGTAGAACAGCCCGCTTGTGGGGCAGAAAGACATGGCAAACAGAACGCCCAGCAGCAAGGCTCCCCAGTAGCCTCCGGGCTTCATCTTGCCGGTTCTGCCGTTGAAGCCAAACCCGGGCAGGCTTAGCTTGTGGGCAAAGAGCATGAACACACCCACGATGAGCAGAATGGGGCCGAGCAGCATCTCGCCAATCTCGCTCACGGCCTGCTGGAGCGAAAATGTGTCCTCACCGCTGCGAATGATGTAGATGAGCACAGCCCCCAGCAATGAATAGGCAAGGATGCGGCCCAGAGTGTAGAGCACCCCGAGTGCAAACACCTTGCGGCGGTGCGCCATCGCCTTGCTTATGTAGCCCACGGCAGTGATGTTGGTAAACAGTGGACAGGGTGAGATTGCAGTGAGCAGGCCAAGCACAAAGGCTGTGACGATGGGGGTGTGGCTGCTTTCGAGAATTTGATTGAGGGTGTCCATCATTTCTGTTTCTTGAGAAGTGTGTCGATTTCGGCTTTCAGCTTCTTCTTGAACACAGCGGGTTGCTTTTTGGCATATTGGAATCCGGTGCGGGTGAGGTCGGTGCGCATGGCTGTATTCTCCACAAAGAGCGACGACCATGTGATGCGGTAGTCCTTTGCGAGTTTCTTTCCCTCGGCTGTGGATATATCCACCACTTTTAGTTTCACTTTCCCGGCTTTCACTTCATTTGCAAAGTGCTCATTGATAACTTCTTTGGTGAGCCTCTCAATGCTTGTGCAGGTGATGCAGCGCTGCTTCCCGTGTAAATAAGTGACCACAACGCTCTGTGCCGATGCTGCAACAATGCAAGTCACGGCGAGCAAAGTTGCTAAAAACAATCGCTTCATCATCACTTGAGCAATGCCAGGAGTTCGGCTTCGTTTTTCGCACCCTTTGCCACCACTTTGTCATCGACCACGAGGGCCGGGAGTGACATCACGTCGTATTGCATGATTTCCATCATATCGCTCACGCGTGTCACTTGGGCATCGATGCCATTATCTTTCACCACCTGCTCCACGAGAGCGGCAAACTTCTGGTTGCAGTTGCAACTGCTTACAAGAACTTTAATCTGTTTCATTCTTTCGTTTTTGTTTTGTGAATATTCGTTTGTAGTTCGTAGAATTGCGAATAATATGTGCGAAACTAATGCTGCTACTTGCAGCACGAGCTATGGGGAGGACAGGATTGATTGCCGAAAAAATCGGCAAACAGTAGCCGGGCAAGCATCCAGTTGTCGCGGTTGATGCAGTATTTCACCTTTGGCCCCTCGATGGTGCCCTGTATCAGTCCGGCATCTTTGAGTTCGGCAAGGTGTTGCGACACAGTGGCTTTGGCAATGGGTAGCTCCTCGTGGATGTCGCCAAAGTAGCAGCTCGACTGCTTCACGAGGAAGTTGAGAATTGCCACTCGCGCCGGGTGTCCCAGAGCCTTTGCAAATCGGGCAAGGCGTTCCTGATGATCGGTATATTCCTTTTTATTCTCCATTTAGGATTGTATTTATGGATTTGTTCGCAAAATTACGAATAATATTTTGGTTTTGCAAGAATAGGCTGCATTTTTTTCTCGATGCCGACGCAGATTCTGCTCATTATGTAACTGACCTTTTCACGCCCGCCGAGGCTGCCCGCCATTATGTGCACAAAAATCCTTCCAAAGCACAGAATCGGCTCAAAATATAGGGCATATATCTGTTTTTTAGGCTCAAGATGAGCCGATAATTCAAGAATTGTCACTATTTTTGCACCGATAAATAATACCGGCAAGCCATCGCCCGTGTGGGGCAGAAAATGCTTTGTATGCGGTGCCGCCGGTTTAATGCGTGTAATATACATGGATGATTCAAGAGAAATACTGCAATTCCTGCATTATAATCCGCAATCTTCGCGGGAAGCGATTGCGAGGGGAATAGAGTTTGAAGGCAGTGATGCTACACTAAAGCGTCTCATCGCGGCTTTGGTGAAAAATGAAGATATAGTAGTTGAGGGGAAAGCCCGTTCCACTCGCTATAGACTGTCGAATAGGGCTCATCTGCTAATGCCGCTCAACCTTGATACCTATTTTTCACAAGATGTTGATGAGCGCAAAGTGCAGACCTCATTCAACTTTGAATTGATTAGAGATAAAATGCCCGGGGTGTCACTTTTTACAGAAGAAGAGAGAATACATCTACAAGAGCTTCACAATTTATTCAGGGGGCATGTTGCAGAGATGACACCTAATGAATACAACAAGGAGATGGAACGCCTGGGCATTGATCTTAGTTGGAAATCATCGCAGATAGAAGGAAACACTTATTCTCTGCTTGAGACTGAACGACTGCTACGAGAAAGTAAAACAGCCGATGGGAAGACTCAGGAGGAAGCAACGATGCTGCTTAATCACAAGTATGCTCTTCGTTTCATTCTCGATAATCCCGACTACATGCAAGAATTGACAGTGGGGCGTATTGAAGATATTCACACTCTTCTCACCAAAGGCCTTTCGGTTGATAAAGGCATACGTCATCGTCGTGTAGGTATCACTGGTACAAACTATCATCCACTGGATAATGAGTTTCAAATTCGTGAGGCTTTGCACGACACTTGCGACCTCATCAACAGCAAGAAGGATGTGCCTGAGAAGGCCTTGCTGGCACTTGTGCTTCTCTCGTATATCCAGGCGTTCTCGGATGGAAACAAGCGTACTGCACGTATCACGAGCAATGCTATCTTGATTGCTAATGGTTGTTGTCCGCTTAGTTTTCGCTCGGTGGATTCCATTGATTACAAGAAGGCGATGCTCATATTCTACGAACAGAATAATCTTTATGCCTTCAAGCAAATATTCATCGAGCAGACAGAGTTTGCTGTAAGAGAATATTTTTAATCCTGCATTTACGGTAGAAAGGGATCGTCGGGCTGCAAGAATGGGCTATTTTTTTCGATTCTTCGAGGTATTCTTGCCTTGGCGGCTGCGCGGCTTGGAGTGGTCGTTTTTCGGGTGCCGTGAGGGCTGTGAGGATGCAAGGGTGAGGCGAGAGATACCGCGTGGGAAGAGCTGTGAGAGTAGGTCGTTGCGACGCATGCGTGAGAGGGAGTTGAAAATGTCGCGCTGATACTCCGGCTCATACCAGAAGAAGTATTTGCGTTGTGCCAGCTTCTCCTCGCGGCTTTTGGCGGTGAATACAGGCTCAAGCGTGTAGGGGTGGAAGCCTGTGTAGTAGGTCTCGGTGGCAACTGTCATGGGCGTGGGGGTGAAGTCCTGCACCTGTTCAAGATGGAAATTCAGCCCCTTGGTGATGGCAGCCAGCTCGGCCATATCCTCCTCTGTGCAGCCGGGGTGAGAGGAGATGAAATAGGGAATAATCTGCTGATTTAGATGTTTTGCCTCGTTGATGCGGTCGAAAATTCGCTTAAACTCGCGGAACTGCTCGAAAGAAGGCTTGCGCATGAGATTGAGCACGCCCGGGGCGGTGTGCTCGGGGGCAACTTTAAGCCTGCCCGACACATGGTGCTCAATTAGCTCCTCATTGTAGCGGCGGTTCACGCGGTTGATGCGCTCATCGGCATTGCGGTGCATGGAGAGGTCGTAGCGCACGCCGCTGCCAATGAACGACTTTTTCACTTCGGGCAAGGCATCCACGGCGTGATACACGTCGAGCAGCGCCGCGTGGTCGTTGTTGAGGTTGGGGCAGGGCTTGGGGTGCAGGCAGCTCGGACGGCGGCATTTGTGGCACGCTGAGAGGTCTTTTCCACCCATCTTGTACATGTTTGCCGATGGACCGCCAAGGTCGCTGATGTAGCCCTTGAAATCGTCCATCTCGGTCACTGCGCGCACTTCGCGCAGAATGCTCTCCTTGCTGCGTGAGGCGATGAACTTGCCCTGATGTGCCGATATGGTGCAGAATGCGCAGCCGCCGAAGCAGCCACGGTGCATGTTCACCGAGTGGCGAATCATCTCGTAGGCCGGGATTCGCTTGCCATTGTAGCGAGGGTGGGGTAGGCGGGTGTAGGGGAGGTCGAACGATGCGTCGATTTCGGCCTCGGTCATGGGCGGATTCATGCGGTTCACCTTCACTGCCACATTGCCGGTGACTTGCCACAGGTCGCGTCCGTGCCAGCGATTGGATTCTTCCTCAATGTGCCTGAAGTTCTCGGCCTGGCAACGCTTGCTCGCCATGCACTCATCGAAGGAGTGGAGCACGATGTGGGTGTCGCTCTCGCGCTCGTCGGGGAGGGCTGAGAGTGGTCGCAGTAGCACCGTCTGTGGCACATCGGTGATTTCAGTGATTTTCTTGCCATCGCTGAGTGCTTGGGCGATTTCGATAATGGGCTTCTCGCCCATGCCATACACCAGCATATCGGCCTTGCACTCGGTGAGAATTGAGGGGCGCAGGCGGTCCTGCCAGTAGTCGTAGTGGGAGAGGCGACGCAGCGAAGCCTCAATGCCGCCGGCGATGACAGGCACATTGGGGAAAAGCGAGCGCAGAGCCTCGCAATAGACTATTGTGGGGTAGTCGGGGCGCAGGCCGGCACGGCCGTTGGGCGAGTAGGCGTCGTCGCTGCGACGGCGTCGGTTGGCAGTGTAGTGATTCACCATGGAATCCATTGCGCCGGCCGAAACGCCGAAGAAGAGGCGCGGAGTGCCGAGCTTGCGGAAGTCGCGCAGGTCGTCCTGCCAGTTGGGTTGCGGCACAATGGCCACGCGGTAGCCGTGAGCCTCGAGCACGCGGCCAATCACCGCCGCGCCCATCGAGGGATGGTCGATATATGCGTCGCCCGAGAAGAGGATTACATCCACATAGTCCCAGCCGAGGTAATCAAGTTCTTTCTTTGTGGTTGGAAGCCACTGCTTATTCTTAGTATTCATATTTCTGTCGGATATTGATATGAGAGAGGAGAGGGTTAGGAGAGGGCTTTGAGGCGGTCTTCCATTTTCAGGAGCTGGTCGCGGAGCTGTGCGGCTTCGATGAAGTCCATGCGCTTTGCGGCAGCCACCATGTCGCTGCGCAGGCGCTCAATGGCGCGTTCCATCTCGTTGCGTCCCATGTATCGCACCACGGGGTCGGCGGCGATGCCTGTTGCCGGCATAAATTCGGCCTGGCACTGGCGCTTGAGTTCCTCGCTTATGCTGCTCTTTGAAGCCGCTTCGGCTTTCTTGCCTTTCTTCTTGGCTCGGTTCTCATTGTCGATGTCGATTTCATCCACTTCCTTGCCGATGATGAGGTTTCGGGCCTTGATGATGGCTTGCGGGGTGATTCCGTGCTCCTCGTTGAACTTGAGCTGGAGGGAGCGTCGGCGCTCGGTCTCATCGATTGTGCGCTGCATCGACTCGGTGATTTTGTCGGCATACATGATTACCATGCCGTTGAGGTTCCGGGCGGCGCGTCCGGCCGTCTGCGTGAGTGAGCGGTGGGAGCGCAGGAAGCCTTCCTTGTCGGCGTCGATGATGGCCACGAGCGACACTTCGGGCAGGTCGAGGCCCTCGCGGAGCAGGTTCACGCCCACGAGCACATCGACCACGCCGGCACGCAGGTCGTCGAGAATCTGAATTCTGTCCATTGTCTCCACATCGCTGTGAATGTAGGCGCACTTAATGCTGAGGCGGGTGAGGTAGGCAGTAAGCTCCTCGGCCATGCGCTTGGTGAGGGTGGTGACGAGCGTGCGTTCACGATAGTCCACGCGCTTCTGTATTTCCTCGATGAGATCGTCGATTTGTCCCTTTGATGGGCGCACCACGATAACAGGGTCGAGCAAGCCTGTGGGGCGGATAATCTGCTCTGTGACGACGCCCTCGCTCTTTTGCAGCTCATAGTCGGCAGGAGTGGCGCTCACATAAATCATCTGGTGGGTGAGAGCCTCAAATTCCTCGAAGCGCAGTGGGCGGTTGTCGGCAGCTGCCTGGAGGCGGAAGCCATAGTTCACAAGATTGGCCTTGCGGGCCTGGTCGCCGCCATACATTGCGCGGATTTGCGGCACTGTGACGTGGCTCTCGTCGATAATGGTGATGAAATCCTTTGGGAAGTAGTCGAGGAGGCAGAATGGGCGCACGCCGGGCTTGCGGCCGTCGAAGTACCGGGAGTAGTTCTCAATTCCCGAGCAGTAGCCCACCTCGCGTATCATCTCCACGTCGTAGGTGACGCGCTCGCGCAGGCGATTGGCCTCGGCGGGGCGGCCTTCGCGGTAGAACATATCCACCTCGGTGCCGAGGTCGAGCTCAATCTGCTTCAGCGCGTCGGCCATTCGCTCCTTCGAGGTCACGAAAATGTTGGCCGGGAAAATCTTGAACTCCTCCACCGACTGCTGAGGAATCTGCGAGATAGGGTCGAGAATCTGTATTGACTCAATCTCATTTCCCCAGAAGATAACGCGAATCATGATTTCCTCGTAGGCAAGATACACATCCACGGTGTCGCCTTTCACGCGGAAGTTGCCGCGCCCGAGCTTTATCTCATTGCGCGAATACAGGGCATCGACGAGGGTGCGGAGAAAGCGGTCGCGGCCAATGTTCTGCCCCACGGCTATGGTTGCCACATTGTCGCCAAAGTCCTCGGGGTTGCCCATACCGTAGAGGCACGACACCGACGAAACCACCACTATGTCGCGGCGGCCCGATAGCATATCGGTGATGGTGGCGAGGCGCATGCGGTCGATTTCCTCATTAATCATGAGGTCCTTCTCGATGTATTTGTCGGAGGAGGGGATATAGGCCTCGGGCTGGTAGTAGTCGTAGTAGGACACGAAATAGTGCACCGAGTTTTCGGGAAAAAAGCCCTTGAACTCCGAGTAGAGCTGTGCGGCGAGCGTCTTGTTGTGCGAAAGGATGAGGGTGGGGCGGTTCACGCGGGCTATTACATTGGCCATTGTGAACGTCTTGCCCGAGCCTGTTACGCCGAGGAGAGTCTGGTGCTCCACGCCACTCATTATGCCGTCGGACAGCTCCCGAATGGCATTAGGCTGGTCGCCTGTGGGCTGGTAGTCGGAGTGTAGCTTGAAATCCATCGCTGAAGATATTTTTTTTGTTACATTCAATCCTACAAAGTTACACATAATATATGGAAAAAACATTGCCACTCTCAAAAACTTCGCAGTTCTATGTGAAAAAAATGCTTGCTTTGCATTTTTTTGCCTTGGCCTTTTCTCGGCTATGTGTCGCAGTGGGTTTTCTCTGCCCGCATAAGCCGGTGAGTGATTTTTTTGAGCGTTGTGTGGTTTGTTTGCATAAAAAAGTGTATTTTTGCAAAGTAATTCAATTTCCAATAAAATATTTATTGTATCGATCGTGGATAATAGAAAGGCTAATGAGAGTTTCTTCAAGAAGCACCCAATAATAGTGAATATGCTGGCGATAGGCGCAGCCACCTTGGCGATTTGCATCGCTGCCATGATATGGCTCGACTTTTTCACCGAGCATGGCGAGTATCACCGAGTGCCCGACGTGAAACGCTGTAGGCTTTCGGAAGCAGTGGCAAGGATTGAGGCCGCCGGTTTCCGCTGTGAGGTTGCCGACTCCACCTATAACGACAAATTTCCGCTTGGCTCGGTGATAGAGCAGGATCCCAAGGCCGGGGCAGAGGCAAAGTCGCAGCGAACCGTCTATCTTAGCCTCAATGCCTCAAGCCCGCGGCTTGTGGCTCTGCCCAACCTCAACGATATGTCGGTGCGTCAGGGCGAATCCACGCTCATGGGGCTTGGCTTCCGCAATGTGACCATCACGCGCGTGCCATCGCCCTACAAGGATCTTATCCTGAGTATCTCGGCCGATGGCCGCACCATCACCTCTGGCACCAAGCTGCCCTTGTCGGCGCGAATCAATCTCACTGTTGGCGATGGAGATGAGGCGCAGCCCGATGGCGACTCTATAGAGGTGGTTGAAACCGATGTGTTCGACCTCGACTTCTGATTGTGTGTGATTCCTTTCCTCAATTTCATTACGAAACGCAAAGGCTGCCATAGCCCAAGATGGGTTTCTTTCGAAAGCAGCCTATCATAAAACTTCCACTTATGGACTCTATCGACAACGACTCCTTAGAAAACGAAGACCTATATCAACCCGACTATATCGACGGCGACCGCGAGCTGTGGGAGCACCACCATTTTGTGGCCGACAAGGGACAGGCTCTGCTGCGCATCGACAAGTATCTCGTGACGCGGATTTTCGGCACTTCGCGCAACCGCATCCAGCAGGCTGCCGAGGCCGACTGCATTATTGTGAACGGCCGCCCGGTGAAGTCGAACTACCGCGTTAAGCCGCTCGATGACATTCGCGTGGTGATGGACCGCCCTCGCTATGAGAATGAAATCATAGCCGAGGACATTCCGCTCGACATTGTATATGAGGACGACGACCTTCTGGTGGTGAACAAGCCTGCCGGGCTGGTGGTGCATCCCGGACATGGAAACTACTCGGGCACTCTCGTCAATGCCCTTGCCTACCACTTCAAGGACAATCCCGACTACGACGTGAACGACCCGCGCATGGGACTTGTGCACCGCATCGACAAGGACACTTCGGGGCTGCTCGTGATAGCCAAGACTCCCGATGCCAAAACGGCTCTCGGAAAACAGTTTTTCAACAAAACCACTAAGCGGCAATATGTTGCGCTCGTGTGGGGGGAGATGGAAGCCACCGATGGAACCATTGTTGGCAACATTGCCCGCAACCCCAAGGACCGCTTGCAGATGGCAGTGTTCCCGGAGGACAGCGGCATAGGAAAGCACGCCGTCACACACTGGCACACCATCGAAAACCTGCGCCATGTGGCCCTCGTGCAGTGCCAGCTCGAGACGGGGCGCACTCACCAGATTCGCGTGCACATGAAGCACACAGGCCATCCGCTATTCAATGATGAGCGGTATGGCGGCAACATTGTGCTTCGAGGCGTGAACTCTGGCAAGTACATGCAATTCATCCGCAACTGCTTCGCCATCTGCCCGCGTCAGGCCCTGCATGCCAAGACGCTGGGATTCGTGCATCCTCGCACACACCGGCAGATGGACTTCGACAGTCCCATCCCCGATGATATGCAACAACTTATATCGAAGTGGAGAACCTATATAGCAGCAAGCGACAGCGTGCAGGAATAAATATTTTTCGCAAAAATCTTTCCTAATCCAAGTTTTTTCCGTAACTTTGGAAAAAGTATGTATAACTAATTCACGTTATATGGATAGTATTGAAATAAAAGTTCCGGCAGAATTTTCGGATATTTGCCCGTTCAGCGATGAAGTGTTTCACAGCGAAATGGCAAAATTGGTGGTTGAACCCGGTTTCAAGCACGCCGTAACCTACGCCATGCCCAATATCGACTACGACCAGTTCTGCCAGCAGTTACTTAAAATCACCAATAAGCACGATTTCCAGACCGGCATCATGCACCCGTTCCTCGAAATGCTTGAGCACAAGACCACAGCAGGAGTGTCGTGCAGCGGCATTGAGCGAATCGACGACAACACACCCAATGTGTTTATCACCAATCATCGCGACATAGTGCTCGACGCCTCGTTCCTAAATATCAACCTACTTCGCAAGAACAAGCCCACTACAGAGGTGGCGATAGGCAACAACCTGCTTATCTTCGACTGGATTTCGTCGCTCGTGAGGCTCAACCGCAGCTTCATCGTGAAGCGCGACATGAGCAAGAGACAGACGTTTGAGGCAGCCCAGCAGCTCTCGGGCTACATCCACTTTGCTCTCACGCAGAAGAAGCAGTCGATATGGATTGCACAGCGCGAAGGACGCTGCAAGGACAGTAACGACCGCACACAGGAAAGCCTCATAAAGATGCTCGCACTTGGCGGAGGCCGCAACTTTGTGGAAAGTCTCAAGGAGATTCACCTTATGCCGGTGTCGATTAGCTATGAGTTCGACCCCAACGACTACCTGAAGGCGAAGGAATTCCTGCTGAAGAGCAAGAACCCAAATTTCAAAAAATCGCAGCGCGACGACCTCTTCAGCATGGAAACCGGACTGCTGCAATATAAGGGACGCGTGCACTTCACTTTCACAGGCTGCATTAATGATGAGCTCGACCGTATTCCCGCCGACATCGACAAGAACGAGCTTGTGCGCCACATCTGCCACATAATCGACCGGGCTATTCATCTCAACTACCGGTTCTATCCCTGCAACTATATCTCCTACGACATAATGGAGGGCGATAACCGCTTTGCCGACCACTACACCGACGAGGAGAAGTCCGAGTTTCTGAAGTATGTGGAAGGACAGCTCTCCAAGGTGGATATTCCCGTGGAGCCTGCCGACGTGGAATATATGCGCCGCATGATTCTTACCATGTACTCGAATCCTCTGCGCAACCACCTCGCGGCTCTTTCTGAGGCAAGGTGACATCCACTGTGCACAATTGTGCATAGTGGCGTAGTCCTTTCTCCCTCGGAGTATGCTGAGAACTACTCTTTTTTTTAACTGCTCTCCTATGAGGTTGCAATTAATACCCCTACTACTGGCGATAATCATAAATGTGGGCATTGATGCCCTGATTCTCGCCAAGTTGCGCAAAGCTGTGAAACCCAAGTGGCTGCAATGCTCCCACTTGGTGTTTTCGGCTTTGATGCTTGTGCTCATCATTGTGGCAATGGCATTGCCTCGCCGCTCCATCGACAACGATGGCCTGTGTGCCATTATGTGGATGCTCTTTGGCTACTTCTCGTGCTACATTCCCAAGTATATGGCTCTCATTGCATGCGGAGTGATGTGGGCTGTTGGCAAACTGAGGCGCAAGGCCGTGAGCGGCAGTGGTGCGCTTGCCATGGCTGTGGCTGCAAGCACTTTTGCTGCCCTCTGGTGGGGTGCTCTTTTCACCCGCAACGAGGTGGAGGTGAAGCGAGTGGAGCTGGAGTTTGCCAACCTGCCGGTGCAATTCGATGGCTACACTATAGCCCATTTTGCCGATTTCCATCTTGGCTCCTATGGCAGCGACACCACATTTGTGGCAACAGTGGTCGATTCAATCAACAGCCTGAGCCCGCAGCTAATCGCATTCACAGGCGACCTGGTGAACCGCCAGACCGACGAGGCCGAGCCTTTTGTAGCCGTACTGAGCCGCCTCCACGCCCCCGACGGTGTGTTCTCAATCCTTGGCAACCACGACTATGGCGACTACATGGACTGGGACTCTCCAGAGGAAAGAGAGGCCAATAACGCACGCCTGTGTGCCTTGCAGCGCGAAATGGGATGGAAGCTGCTCAACAATGCCGACACCATTATCTCCCGCGACGAGAACTCTATCTGCATAATTGGCGTGGAAAACTGGGGCGAGCCGCCTTTCCCCAAGTATGGGCGTCTGGCACAGGCACACCATGCGCTCAACGATGGCGACTTCAAACTCCTTCTCTCGCACAACCCCCGGCACTGGCGCGGAGAGGTAATCCCAAAGTCGAATATCGACCTTATGCTCGCCGGACACACCCATGCAATGCAAATGGAGATAAGGCTGCCCGGGCTGCGTCTCTCGCCATCGGCCTGGCGCTACGAAGAGTGGGGAGGAATCTACGAGGAAGGAAATCAGAAACTCTATGTGAATATCGGAGTGGGTGAGGTGGCCATTCCCATGCGCCTTGGCGCAACGCCCGAGATTACCCTCATCACGCTCAGGCGCAAGAAATAACACACACACTTTAATTAGGAAAATTGGAAAAAATCATTGAAATACTGGCAACAGAGCTTAATATTCCTAAAGCCCGGGTTGCAAATGTGTGTGCCCTGCTCGATGAGGGCGCCACAATTCCCTTTATCAGCCGCTACCGCAAGGAGGTCACAGGAGGACTTGATGAGGTGGCGATTCAGTCGGTTTTCACGCGTCGCGAAGCTCTGCTCGAGATTGAAAAGCGCAAGGAAACGATTCTTTCCACAATAGAGGCAGCCGGGAAACTTACTCCCGAGCTTAAATCGAAGATACTTGCCTGCTACAATTCCACTGAGCTTGAGGACATATACTTGCCATTCAAGCCAAAGCGGCGCACCCGAGCCGAGATTGCCCGTGGCAAGGGGCTGGAGCCTCTCGCCCGCATCATTATGGCGCAGCATGGCGACGACATAGCCCGCACAGCCCGCCGCTTTGTGTGCGACCAGGTGCCCGATGCCGATGAAGCCATTAATGGCGCACTCGACATTATTGCCGAGTGGGTGTCGGAGAATGAGGCTGTGCGCAACACCGTGCGTGGCAACTTCCGCCGCACTGCCTCAATTGCATGCAAGGTGGCGAAAGGCAAAGAGGAGGAGGGTGAAAAATACAGGAACTACTTCGACTGCACCGAGCCGCTGCGCCGGTGCTCATCTCACCGCCTCTTGGCCATGCGCCGGGGAGAGAAAGAGGGTTTCCTGAAAGTGGCAATAGCCACCGACGACGACCAGGCGCAAGCCTCGGTGCACCGCATTGTGGTGCGTGGCAATGGTGAGGCATCGGCTCTCGTGGGCAAGGCGGCCACCGACAGCTACAAGCGGCTTGTGCGCCCCTCGATTGAAACCGAATTTGCAGCCTCGTCGAAGGAACGAGCCGATGATGAGGCCATCGATATGTTTGCCGAGAACCTGCGCCAGCTGCTTTTTGCCCCACCGCTGGGTCACAAGCGCGTGCTTGCCGTGGATCCCGGCTACCGCACAGGTTGCAAGGTGGTGTGCCTCGATGAGCAGGGCAACCTGCTGCATCACGATGTGATATTTCCTACTCCTCCGCGAAACGACTTTGCCGGTGCTTCGCGCAAGATTGCCAATCTGGTGGAGGTGTATAAAATCGACGCAATAGCCCTTGGCAATGGCACTGCAAGCCGCGAAACCGAGAAATTCCTCACTTCGCTGCGCTACGGGCGCGACATAAAGGTGTATGTGGTGAGCGAGAGCGGTGCTTCGATATATTCGGCCTCGAAGATTGCACGCGATGAGTTTCCCGACAAGGACGTGACCGTGCGCGGAGCCGTGTCGATTGGCCGACGGCTTATCGACCCGCTTGCCGAACTCGTGAAAATCGACCCCAAGTCGATTGGCGTGGGGCAGTATCAGCACGATGTGGATCAGGCAAAACTGAAGCGCGCACTCGACTTCACCGTGGAGAGCTGCGTGAACAGCGTGGGTGTGAATGTGAACACTGCCTCGCGTGAGCTGCTCACCTACGTTGCAGGCCTCGGGCCTCAACTCGCCAAGAACATCGTGGAATATCGTGCCGCAAATGGCGACTTCCACTCCCGTCGCGACATCATGAAGGTGCCGCGAATGGGCGCAAAGGCGTTCCAGCAGTGCGCCGGATTTCTGCGAATCCCCGAGAGCGACAACCCGCTCGACAACTCGGCCGTGCATCCCGAGCGCTATGCCTTGGTTGAGCGCATGGCGCACGACTGCGGCTGCACCGTGGCACAGCTTATCGCCAGCCCTGAGCAGAGAAAGAAAATCGACATCAACCACTATGTATCGGCCGAGGTAGGACTCCCCACGCTCACCGACATTATGCAGGAACTCGAAAAGCCGGGCCGCGACCCACGCAAGGGCATAGGCACCATGGCTTTCGACGACAATATCACTGATATTTCCCAGCTTCATCCCGGCATGGAGCTGAATGGCATCGTCACCAATCTCACCCAGTTTGGCGCATTCGTCGATATTGGCGTGCACGAGAATGGATTGGTGCACATCTCCGAGATGTGCGACCACTACATATCCTCGCCCACCGAGGTGGTGAAGGTGCATCAGTATGTGCGTGTGGCGGTGAAGGATATCGACCTTGAGCGTAAACGTATAGCATTAACAATGAAAGGGATAAAACAATGAACACTCTCACACTAAGCATTGGCAGCAACAGCCGCGACCGCGAGTGGCAAATGAAGCACGGAATAGAGTGGCTCAAGCACACTCTGAGCAATGCCCGAGTATCTTCAGTGTATAACACACTGGCGGTGAATGGCCGCGACGCCGACTATCTCAACGCCGTGATTTCGGCCTCCACCAAACTCAGCCTCGACGACGTGACGGCTCTCATGAAGCAATATGAGGGCGTGTGCGGCCGTACCCCGGCAAGCAAGCTCCAGGGCGTAATACCTATCGACATCGACATCGTGCTGTGGAACGGAGAGGTGATTCGCCCTGCCGACTTCGCACAGCAATACTTCCAGCGCGGCTGGCAAGAGCTGAAGACGGTGGAACTGTAATCGTTTTTCTCATCACCCCATAACACTACATAAGCATCTCTATGGCAGACCTATTCAAGCAGCGCATTGATGAGCTCCGCGCTGAGCTCAACCGCCACAACTATAACTACTACGTTCTCAACGCCCCAACGATAAGCGACAAGGAGTTTGACGACTTGCTGCGTGAGCTACAGGAGCTTGAGGCAGCCTATCCGCAATACTTCGACCCCCTGTCGCCCACCCAGCGCGTGGGCAGCGACATCAACAAGGCTTTCACGCAGGTGGCTCACGAGCGACCCATGATGTCGCTTGCCAATTCCTACTCCATTGAGGAGGTGGAAGATTTCCTGCGCCGAGCCAAGAGCGGACTGGGCGGTGAGGAGTGCCAGATTGTGGGCGAGATGAAATTCGACGGCACTTCAATCTCTCTCACCTACGAGAATGGTCGCTTGGTGCGTGCCGTAACGCGCGGCGACGGCGTGCGCGGCGACGATGTGACGGCCAATGTGATGACCATTAAGAGCATTCCGCTGCAACTGCAAGGCTCAGGCTATCCCGAGCGGTTTGAGGTGCGTGGTGAGATTCTCATGCCCTGGAACACCTTTGAGGAACTTAATCGCGAGCGCGCCTACAATGAGGAACCGCTCTTTGCCAATCCTCGCAATGCCGCTGCCGGCACGCTGAAGCTGCAAAACTCGGCCGAGGTGGCTCGTCGCGGTCTCGACGCATATATCTACTATCTACTTGGCGACAACCTGCCTCACGACAACCACTACGACAATATGCTCGCCGTGCGTGAGTGGGGCTTCAAGGTGTCGAGTGCCATGACCATTCTTCCATCAATCGACGCCGTGGGTGAGTTTATTGCACACTGGGACGAGGAGCGCAAGAATTTGCCTGTGGCCACCGACGGACTGGTGTTCAAAATCAATTCCCTGCGCCAGCAACTCAACCTGGGCAGCACCGCCAAGTCGCCGCGCTGGGCAATTGCCTATAAGTTTCAGGCCGAGCGTGCCTGCACGAAGCTCAGGTTTGTGTCGTTTGAGGTGGGTCGCACGGGCGTTATCACTCCTGTTGCCAATCTTGAGCCGGTGTTGCTGTCGGGTACTATCGTGAAGCGAGCCTCACTGCACAATGAGGACATAATACGCTCGCTCGACATTCACGACGGCGACATGCTCTATGTGGAGAAAGGCGGAGAGATTATACCCAAGATTGTGGGCGTTGACCTCGACAGCCGCAAGCCCGGCAGCCTGCCGGTGGAGTTTGTGAAGACGTGTCCGGTGTGTGGCTCTCAGCTTCGCCGCATCGAGGGAGAGGCTGCCTGGGTGTGCACCAACAGCAATGGGTGTGCACCGCAAATCACAGGCAAGATTGAGCACTTTGTAGGCCGCCGCATGATGAATATCGACGGCATTGGCGAGGAAGTGGCCGAGCAGCTTTTCAACGCCGGACTGGTGCGCAACATAGCCGACATCTACGACCTCACCGTGGAGAAACTAATGACCCTCGAACGCTTTGGCCTCAAGTCGGCTCAGCGCATCATGAGGGGAATCGACGACTCGCTCAGCGTGCCTTTTGAGCGCGTGGTATTCGCCCTCTCAATCCCCTTTGTGGGCGAAACCGTGGCTAAGAAACTGGCTTTCGCCGCCCACGACATCGACTCGCTTATGGCTATGAATGAGCTGCAACTCGCCTGTATCGACGAAATTGGCGCAAAGATTGCCGAGAGCGTGACAGGCTTCTTCGCTGTGCCCGAGAACCGGGAAATCATTGAGCGCCTGCGAGCCGCGCACCTTCAAATGGCTGTGGCCGATGAGGCAATCGCCACCGTGAGCGACCGTCTGGCAGGAAAGTCGATAGTGATTAGCGGCGTGTTTGCCCACCACTCGCGCGACGAATACAAGAAGATGATAGAGCAACATGGCGGCAAGAACGTGGGCTCAATCTCCTCGAAGACCAATTTTGTGCTCGCCGGCAACAACATGGGACCCGCCAAGCTCGAGAAAGCCCGCAAGCTCGGCGTCACCATACTCACCGAGGACGAGTTTCTTGCCATGCTCGGAGAATAAGAGAATGACACACATGCAACTCATTGCATCTTGTAGGGGATGAGAGGACCATACACGGTTAGGCGGTCGGAAAAGAAGTTGGGACTCACCACGGCTACAGCCTGATTGCTGTTGCGGTAGAGGTGGATGGTAACCTGCGCCGAGATGCCTGTGCCGAGGATGCTGAAGATATATTGCACGTCGCCTTTCTTCGACACCGACTTTCTTATGTCGCCCACCATTCCTTCCACGGTGATTCCGCCAAGGCCGTTGGCTCCAAGCATTCCATTCTCGAAAGCAATCTGCACGGTGCCACGGTCGCCCTGTACCAGAATAAAGTTGGTGCTCGAATTGGGGAAATTATACATCCGCCCCGAGTTGCCGAGCATCATGCGGTCGGCGGTAATCACGAAGTAGCGGTCGGCCACGCCCATCTGCGCATCGATGAATGCCACCGAGTCGGCAAGCGCACGGAGCTTCTTCTCGCGAGCCTTGCGCTCTGCCTTGGTCTCATTCTTGGGCACGCCCGTCACCTGCTCTATCTGTTGAGCCACAGCATCGCCACAAGCCACCGACAGCAGCATTGCCATCACGAAAATACGAATGTGTTTCATAATATGCTTCATCATCATTTTAGTTTTCGCAAATCTACAAATAAATACTCATTGCGTGCAAGAATTGTTTGCCATTTAACTCATTTTTTGCAATAATTGTCATTTTCTTGGCAGCCAAATTTGTAGTGGATTTATATTTTTTTGATTAATTTTGCACTCAAACTATATAAAATGTATTACCCCGATGAACAACAACAAACTCCTTAATCCCCGCTCCCTTCAGGACCAGCAGCTCATTCTCTGGTCCACATTCTTCTTCGGTCTCGTGGCAGCCTCAATCATCACATCGGCACTCACGCTCATGATGCAGGGCAACGTAAAGCCGCTGCTCACAGCCTCGATTGTGCTGCAAGACGTGCTGGTATTCATCATTCCGGCATTCCTCACTGCACGCTTCGTCAGCACCAGGCCATTTCACTTCCTCAAGCTCAAGCGTGTGCCACACTGGCGCGCTGTGGCGTTTGTGGTGGCACTGCTCGTGGTGTCGATGCCGGCAATGAACTACATAGTGTATCTGAATGAGCAACTCACCCTGCCAGCCTCGCTCGCCACGATTGAGCAATGGATGCGAGCCACCGAAGACGCTGCAAAGGCTGTGACCGACAGCTTCCTCAACGGCAACACCCTCCTCGGAATGCTTGGTTGCGTGTTGCTTATGGGCGTTCTCACCGGATTCAGCGAGGAAGCCCTCTTCCGCGGAGCACTGCAAGGCACACTATCGCACTTCCGCAACCCACACTTCAGCATCTGGCTCGCCGCATTCGTCTTCAGTGTGCTCCACTTTCAGTTCTTCGGCTTCGTGCCGAGGCTGCTCCTTGGAGCCATCTTCGGCTACCTCCTCCACTGGACAGGCTCACTGTGGGTGCCAATCATAGCCCATGCCCTCAACAACTCGGTGGTGGTGGTGAGTGCCTACCTCCTTCCAGCCACTGAAGCAGCCACCACGATTGATGCCATCGGCGTCCCCACCGACGGAGACTTCCCCAAGCTCGCTTTCATCAGCCTCATCCTCACCTGCTTCCTCCTCCGCTACCGTTCCCATCTTCTCCCCACACCAGAGCAATAATCACCCACAAAAGGTTTCGGATAAAAGCGCGAATTCCCCCAAAAAAGATATTAGATTATATGAGGGTGTGTCAAAATTCGGTTTGATGATAATCTCATGTAGGGACGCACCCTCATAAATTTGGATTGTGCAGCGAAAGGCATGACGAGAGAAGCCGGCACGGTCGCAGTGGGGGCGACTGTGCCGGCTTCGTTGTACGCTCGGCATGAGC
>JAQXTJ010000135.1 GCA_029219425.1 Bacteroidales bacterium | reverse complement strand
TGCTGGGTGTGGCGGGATTCTCCTGCCTGTGGTCGATTCTCGAAATCTTCGAGCAGCAAGAGCGCGTGCGCAAAGGATGGTTCCCACGCAACCCCAGGCGCCGCTATCCCTTCGACAAGGAATAAGCCACTGCCAGCTCTTTTTTTTTCGCACAATCATCTATGATTTTCTAATTCTTTTCATTAAATTTGCAACAATTTATCACACAACGCTATGGCACTTCATATCAACAAATACATCGAGAACTCAATTCGGCAGAATTGGGAGTTGCTTGCCCTCACCGATTTCAAGGGCGTTAGCTACCAATACAAGGATATTGCACGAAAAATTGCCAAGATTCACATCATCTTCGAAGAAGTGGGCGTGAAGCCGGGCGACAAAATCGCCATTTGCGGACGCAACTCCTCGCAATGGGCCGTGGCCATGTTTGGCGCGCTCACTTTCGGCGCTATCCCGGTGCCCATCCTCCACGAGTTTAAGCCCGACAACATTCACCACCTCGTGAACCACTGCGACGCAAAGCTCTTTTTCGTCGATCAGTCGATTTGGGAAAATCTCGACTCATCCCACTTCGGCGGTCTCATTGGCGTGCTGCAAATAAGCGACTTCTCCCTCCTCCTTTGCAACGATTCTCGCCTTGAGAACGTCCGCAGGCATCTCAATGAAATATTCGGGCACAAATATCCCGAGCGATTCACTCCGGCCGACGTGAAATATGCCACGCCCCACCGCGACTCCCTCGCCATCATCAACTACACTTCGGGCTCCATGGGCTTCTCCAAGGGTGTGATGATTCCCTACCGCGCCATCGAGTCAAACATCCAGTTTGGCATGGAGCGTCTCACCTTCCTCAAGCCCGGCGACGGCGTGGTGTGTATGCTCCCGCTCGCCCACATGTATGGCCTGTGCATTGAGCTAATTCACTGCTTCACCAAGGGGTGCCACATCCATTTCCTCACCCGAGTGCCTTCGCCCAAGGTGATTATGGACGCATTCTCCACAGTGCACCCCAAGCTCATCATCACCGTGCCGCTCATCATTGAGAAAATCATAAAGAACAAAGTGTTCCCTTTGCTCGACAAGCCACTGATGAAGTTTCTCCTCATGATGCCTTTCATCGACGACCGCTTGCTCGGGAAAATCAAGGAGCGTCTCACCTCCACATTCGGCGGAAACCTCGTGCAGATTATCGTGGGCGGCGCCGCGCTCAATAAGGACGTGGAGCGATTCCTGCGCCGCATAGGCTTCCCCTACACCGTGGGCTACGGAATGACCGAGTGCGCTCCGCTCATCGCCTACGCCCCCTGGGACGAAACCAAGGAGCAGTCGTGCGGACGAATCGTGGATCGCATGGTGGCCGAAATCGACTCCACCGACCCACGCAACGTGGCAGGTGAGCTGCGCGTGAAGGGCGACAACGTGATGCTCGGATACTACAAGAACGCCGAAGCCACAGCCGCCACACTCAAGGACGGCTGGCTCTACACCGGCGACCTCTGCACCATCGACGAGGATGGCTTCCTGTTCATTCGCGGACGCAGCAAGAACATGATTCTCGGCCCATCAGGCCAGAACATCTACCCCGAGGAGATTGAGCAGCGCATCAACAATCTGCCCTTTGTGTGCGAGTCGCTCGTAATCGAGGAGGAACAGCGGCTCATCGCACTCATCTACCCCGACATCGAACTGGGCACATCCCAGGGACTCTCCTTCGACAACCTCGCCCGAATAATGCGCGAGAACATCGACTCACTGAATAAGGACCTCCCCGCCTACAGCCGCCTGGCCAACGTGAAAGTCCTTCATGAAGAGTTCGAGAAAACCCCCAAGCGCTCCATTAAGCGTTACCTCTATCAGCACTAATCAAAGAAAAACCCAAACCCCAACTCTAATTCCCTCTGGGAGAGACGGTATCGTCACCTTGATACCCCTCTCCCATTTTTTGCGGCTACCTCTCCCCTGTCGCAGCAGCAAGCTGGTGCATTGCCTGCTCAGGCACGCTGCGCTGCGTAGCAACATTGAGGCGCATGAAGCCGTGCCCCTTGCCGAAGTCGGCCAGCCTTGCGAGAGTTTCGCTGTCCCAACATATTCCTGCCGGGTTGTGCGGATTGCTCATTATAAGCATCTTCACCCTGCCCTTACCGCGCGAATTGAAATCCTCCACCACAGTGTGCAAATTTTCGAAGTCCATCTCATATCCGCCCTCGTGCTTCTCGCGCAGAGGGGTTCGCAGCAGTTGCCGTCCATTACACACACCGTAGTGAGTCGTGATTATTTTTCGCGTTTTTTGCGATGTGATGCGTGAGGCTTGGATTTTTTTTGCTAAATTTGCAACTAATTGGGGCATTGCCTGCCTGTATGGGAGGCCTTGACCTCATTTTTAGCCAAATTGATATATAGCACTCATTTTTGTCAATGGAAAAAGATTTTGACGACGAAATTGAAGAGATAGGCGGTGAGGCGCACTCCTCCTATCAGGTTCCAAAAGATAAGCGCCTGCAACTGTCGGGAATGTACCAGAGCTGGTTTCTCGACTATGCTTCCTATGTGATTCTCGAGCGTGCCGTGCCTCACATTGAGGACGGACTGAAGCCCGTGCAGCGACGCATTCTCCACTCCATGAAGGAGCTCGACGACGGCCGATTCAACAAAGTGGCCAACATCGTGGGCAACACCATGCAGTATCACCCTCACGGCGACGCGTCGATAAAGGATGCCATAGTGCAGCTCGGACAAAAAGAGATGCTCATAGAGACGCAGGGCAACTGGGGCAACGTGCTCACCGGCGACCGCGCTGCTGCCGGCCGTTACATCGAGGCTCGCCTGTCAGATTTCGCCCTCGATGTGGTTTATAGCCCAAAGATTACCGACTGGACTCTTTCCTACGACGGCCGCAAGCAGGAGCCTGTCACCCTCCCGGTGAAGTTCCCGTTGCTGCTGGCCCAGGGTGCCGAGGGAATTGCCGTGGGACTATCGTGCAAAATCTTGCCGCACAACTTCAATGAGCTGCTCGATGCCGCCGTGGCTTATCTGCGAGGCGAGGAGTTCCACCTCTATCCCGACTTCCAGGCTACGGGTGGCTACATCGACGTGAGCCGCTACAACGATGGCGAGCGTGGCGGCCAGGTGCGCGTGCGTGCCAAAATCGAGAAGCGCGACAACAAGACGCTCGTAATCAACGACCTTCCCTATGGCAAGAACACCTCCACTCTCATCGACTCAATTCTCAAAGCCCAGGAGAAGGGGAAAATAAAAATCCGCAAAATCGACGACAACACATCCGACAAGGCCGAGATTATCGTCTATCTCCAGGCTGGAACGTCGAGCGACAAGATGATCGACGCACTCTATGCCTTCACCGACTGCGAGACGAGCATCTCGCCCAACTGCTGCGTAATCAAGGACCACAAGCCTCACTTCCTCACCGTGAGCGATGTGCTGCGCCATGGCGTGGACCGCACAGTGGAAATGCTACGCCAGGAGCTGGAGATAAAGCGCGGCGAGGACATGGAGTCGCTGCTCTTTGCGTCGCTCGAGAAAATATTCATAGAGGAGCGCATCTACAAGGACGCCGAGTATGAGCAAAGCCGTAGCACCGACGAGGCAGTAGCTCACATCGACAGCCGTCTGGAGCCATTCAAGGCCTCATTCTACCGCGAAATCACACGCGACGACATTCTGCGCCTCATGGAAATCAAGATGAAGCGAATCATTCGCTTCAACAGCGATGCTGCCGACAACTACATAGCCACCCTTCGCGAGCGCATTGCCGACATCGACAACAAGCTTGCCCACATCATCGACTTCACCATCGAGTGGTATGGGGGAATAAAGGCCAAATATGGCTCCCACTTCCCGCGACGCACCATTATCCGCAACTTCGACAACATAGTGGCGGCCACCGTGGCCGAGGCCAACGAGAAGCTCTACATCAACCGCGAGGAAGGCTTCATAGGCATGGGACTCAAGAAGGACGAATTTGTGTGCAACTGCTCGAGCATCGACGATATCATCATATTCTACCGCGACGGAAAATACAAGCTCGTGCGCGTGGCCGACAAGCTGTATGTGGGCAAGAACATCCAGTATCTAAGCGTGTTCAAGCGCAACGACACACGCACCATCTACAACGTGCTCTATCAGGATGGCAAGGGAGGCATCGTGTATATGAAGCGATTCGCCGTCACCGGACTAACACGCGACAAGGAGTACGACCTCACCCAAGGAAAGCCGGGATCACGCATCCTGTGGTTCACAGCCAATGCCAATGGCGAGGCCGAGGTGCTCAAAATCACCCTCAAGCCCAAGTTCCGCCTCAAGGTGCTGCAATTCGACGTTGACCTCTCCGAGCTTGCCATCAAGGGACGCCAGTCGCGAGGCAACCTCGTCACAAAGAACGAGATTCACCGCATCACCCTCAAGGAACATGGCACCTCCACCCTGGGCGGACGCGAGGTGTGGTTCGACCCCGATGTGCTGCGCATCAACTACGACGGACGCGGCTTCTCGCTCGGCGAGTTCCTTGGCAACGACCAGGTTCTCGTCATCCTCAAGAGCGGTGAGTTCGTAACCACCTCATTCGACGCCGAGAACCACTACGACGACAACATTCTGCGCATTGAGAAATTCCAGAAGGACAAGATTTGGACCGCCATTCTCTACGATGCCGACCAGAAATCCACCTACATCAAGCGCTTCCCATTCGAGTCGTCGGCCAAGCGGCAGAGCTTCATTGGCGGAAATCCCGAGTCGCGCCTCATCTTGCTCAGCGATGCCCGGTATTCGCGCTTCAGCGTGAAATTTGGCGGTGGCGACTCCTTCCGCGACGACCTCATCATCGATGCCGACGAGTTTATAGGCACCAAGAGCTTCCGTGCCAAGGGCAAGCGGCTCACCAACTATGCCATCGGCACAATCACCGAGATTGAGCCGCGCATAGTGGAAGAGGAGCCGCTCGAAGAGCCTGCATCCGATTCAGCCGAAGAGCTGGAGCAAACCGCCGAGCCACAGGAGCGCGAAAAGTCGCAAAAGGAAATCTTCGACGAGCTCACAGGCCAGCAGTCGCTATTCGACACCGACGAAATAACCGAATAACCAACAGCAATCCACCCAACACGATGAAACCGACCACCTACCGAATACTTGCAGCCCTATTCACAGCAGCATCACTTTTCTCTGCCAAGGCTCAGGACTCTGAGCCTGCGCCCGAGGTGATGCGCCCATCGGTGTCGGCATTCACCGCCGAGGTGGGAAGCGCCTCGATTCTCGACACCTACCTCACCCCCATCCGCTACCACGGCATCAACACTCGCATCGCCTACGAAGGAATGCGTGCCATGGGTTTCAACCCCGAGAGATGGATTATGCAGGGCACAGCAGCAGTGGAATATGCCAATGTGCAGAATCCTGCCGGAAACCACACCATGCACTCGCTCATGATCGATGCAAAATGGGGGATGATGCATCGCTGGCGCGACGTGCTCACGCCGGGACTCACCCTTCATCTTGGCGGAGCGCCCCAGTTCCGGGGCGGCGTGATCTACAATGCCTACAACTCCAACAACCCTGTGTCAGCAAAAATCCGCGCCAGCATCTGCCTCACAGCCATGGCCTCCTATCACCTCAAGGTGAGCCGCCTGCCCATCACTCTGCGCTATCAGGCAACACTGCCAGCCATCGGAGCATTCTTCTCGCTCGACTATGGCGAGGCCTTCTATGAGCTGTATCTCGGCAACACCCGTGGCATCGTGAACGTGGGCTGGTGGGGCAACCGATTCGACATGGAGAACCTTCTCACTGCCGACCTCCACCTCGGCTCCACCGTGCTGCGCCTCGGCTACCGCAACCTAATCGAGAACAGCTGGGTGCACAATCTCAACACCCAAATCTGCACTCACGGCTTCGTAGTAGGCTTCACCAGCGAGTGGCTCACCCTATCCCCGCGCCGAAAGCCTCTCCCCACAAATATCCGTCTCCTCTCCCCTCTCTACTAATTGGCCTGCAATTGCGTGCCAGCCCCAAGAGCCACTTTATGTGGCGCCTGCATCCTGCAAATTGCGCCCTGCACTTACTGCTGGAATCTACATTGGCATCTTTCTTGGCTTCTTTAGACAACATTTTTTGGGCAGATGCTTTTTTGATAGCCTAAAAATCACTACTTTTGCATTCATTTAGGCAGCGCGCCACATGCTCGCTCTGTGGCAGCATGCCACATTTGTTACGTTTTTTTTGTGAATTAAGTAGTTTTTTATGGATAACCTTTCTTCAAAGCAACGCCTGCTCGATTCGCGATACCTCCGCATGGCTCGCATCTGGGCCGAGAACTCCTATTGCGAGCGCCGCAAGGTGGGCGCGCTTATCGTGAAGGACAACATGATTATCTCCGATGGCTACAATGGCACGCCTTCGGGATTTGAGAACGTGTGTGAGGACGAGGAGGGCAAGACTAAGCCCTATGTGCTGCACGCCGAGGCCAATGCCATCACCAAGGTGGCACGCAGCAGCAACAGCAGCGACGGAGCCACACTCTACATCACCGCCTCGCCATGTATTGAGTGCGCAAAGCTAATCATTCAGGCCGGAATTAAGCGTATTGTCTATTCCGAGCTCTACCGCTTCCACGATGGCATCGACCTGCTGAACCGTGCCGGCATCGAATGTGTTCTATTAGAAGATTAATTACGTTTTTGCTATGAAACCGTCGAAAAATACTGTTGTCTGGCTGCCTATTGCCATTGCCATATCGGTGGTTGCAGGTATGCTCATGGGCAATCAATTCTCCAATCAGCACTACATTAGCGACAACGATCGCAAGCTCAACACGATACTCAACCTTATCGGGCAAGAATATGTCGATACCGTCAACATCGGCGACCTCGTGGAGCAGTCGATTCCGCAAATCCTTTCAAATCTCGACCCCCACACCACCTACATCCCGGCCAAAGACCTCCAGGACGTGAACAATGAGCTGGAAGGCAGCTTTGGAGGCGTAGGCATTTCTTTCATGGTGCTCAACGACACCACGGCCGTGGTCGAGGCTATTCCGGGCGGACCATCGGAGAAAGCCGGAATACTTGCCGGCGACCGCATTGTGAAGGTGGATGGAGTGGATTTCGTGGGAAAAGACATCACCGACGACTCTGTGAGAGCCACTCTGCGTGGCGTCATTGGCTCTACGGTGAAGCTGTCCATTAAGCGTCACAGCTCCAAGAAGCTGCTCGAGTATGAGGTGGTGCGCGGCGACATCCCCGTGAAGTCGGTCGATGCAGCCTATATGGTGGATAAGCTCACAGGCTACATAAAAGTGAACAAATTTGGCCGCACCACCTACGATGAGTTCCTCAACGGTATGATGAAGCTGCACAATGAGGGTGCCAAACGCTACATCGTGGACCTTCGAGGAAATGCCGGTGGATACATGGAGATTGCAATTCTCATGGCCAATGAGTTCCTGCCCTCGAATGAACTTATCGTCTATACAAAAGGACGCGAGAAGAAGAACGACTCGCAGATGTGGAGCGATGGCAACGGCTCGTTTCAGGATGCCGAGATTATTGTGCTCATCGACGAGTACTCGGCCAGCGCAAGCGAGATTTTCGCCGGTGCGATTCAGGACAACGACCGCGGACTCGTGGTGGGACGCCGCTCTTTCGGCAAGGGACTGGTGCAGCGGCAGGTGGCCCTGCGCGACAGCAGCGCTATTCGCCTTACCATTGCCCGCTACTACACTCCCACCGGACGGTGCATTCAGAAGGACTACAAGACAGGAGCCTACAATCAGGAACTTTATGAGCGTTACAGCCACGGCGAGCTCTACAGCAAGGACAGCATAAAGGTAGATAAATCGAAGGAGTTTATCACCACACACGGGCGCACGGTGTATGGCGGCGGTGGAATTGTCCCCGACATTTTCGTGCCAAACGACACCACCGGTCTATCCACCTACTACTTCAATGTGGCTAATGCCGGGCTGCTCCAGAAATTTGCATTCACCTACTCCGACATCAACCGCAAGACTCTTAGCAAGCTGAAGGACTACAAGCAATTCCTGCGCATCCTGCCAGGCAACGATGCCATCCTCAACGACTTCGTGTCGTTTGCGGCCGAAAATGGCGTGCCGGCCCGATGGTACTACATCAACCTTTCGCGCAACCTCATCGTCACGCAGATTAAGGCACTTATCGCTCGCGACATCTTCGGTCCCGATGCGTTCTACCCCATCTACAACCGCGACGACAAGAACATTGAGGCCGCACTCAAGGCCTTCGACAACCACAGGGCTGTGTTCCCCATAACCGAAGAGGAACAATGAGTGCCAAGAGTGAATTGCGCAGCGCACTGCGGCAACTGTGCCGATGCATCGCACCCGAGAGCCTCAGTCACTCGGCAGGCGATGTGATGCGGCGCGTGGAGTCGCTCCCATGCTTTGGCCCGGCAAGGCGCATTGTGCTTTATAACGCCCTGCCCGACGAGCTGCCCACAGCCTCAATGCTCGAGCAATGGAGCCTGAGCAAGACAATACTCCTGCCCCGGGTTGCCGGTGAGGGGGTTATGGAAATTGTGCAATATCACGCATCTGAGCTTGCCACCGGAGCCTACAATATTCTTGAGCCTACAGGAAACGAGATTGTGACCGATTTTCTTGACACAGATGTGGCATTGATTCCCGGAGTGGCTTTCGACCGTCTCGGCAACCGCCTGGGGCGTGGCAAAGGCTACTACGACCGATTCCTGCGCAGCTTCCCCGGCACTGCCATAGGCATCTGCCCCGATTTCCGCCTCATTGACTCCATCCCGGCCGAGAGCCACGATGTGGCAATGAACTATGTCATCACCCCATCAACAACCATTTCAATACGATGATAGTAACAAAAGACACAAAGCTGCACGATGTGGTAATCGCCGAACCGGCAATTATTGCCGTGCTGAACCGTTTTGGCATCACACTCGGCATTGGCGACAATTCCGTGCGCAACATCTGCGAGGAGCGAGGCATCGACGCCACCTTCTTCGTGGCTGTGCTCAATGCCTTTATCAACGACAACTTCACTGGATGTGAAGTGTTTGCATCATGCAAGCCTCTCGCCTCCGACTTCTTGCAGCGCACGGCCGCCTACTACCAGCGATTCCTCATTCCCAATGTGGAACAGCACTTCAACCTCCTCATTCGCCGCAACACTGCCGTGAACTCCAATCTGGAGCTTATGCGCAACTTCTTCGGCGAAGTGAAGAGCGACATTGCAGCCACCGTGTGCGCCGAGGTGGGTCCCTTGCCTTGCAGTGCTGTGGAGGATAAACTTAGCGACCTCATAAGCATGTTTGTGATTCACCTCTCGGGCAACTACGATGTGAATCTGTGTCAGGCTGTGCTCTTCGCAATTATCTGCCTTAAGATGGACATTAGCCTCTATAACCGCATCTGTAGCAGCATCGTGTGATGGGGAATGTGAATATTGCCATAGTCACGCCAAGCACACTCTCGTTTATCGGGGTGAAGTCGCTGCTCCGCGACCTTTCCCCGGCGACTGCCTGCCACATTGCCGATGCCGCCACGCTTGCCGATGGCTTCGAGCTTTATGTGGTGGATGCAGCGGTGTGCCTCTCCCACATCGACTTCTTCCTGCCACGCCGAAGCAAGACACTGGTAATCACGCCCGAGCCGCTTGCTGGCTCATCGTTTGCCTTTGTTTGCTCCAAGTGGGATGTGGAGCGAATCGGAGAGAAGATTGTTGATTTCATCGACGCGCAACGCACCTCCACAGCACCGCAATCCGAGCTTAGTCAGCGCGAAATCGAAGTGCTCACATTGGTGGCTTCAGGAAAACTCAACAAAGAGATAGCCGATGCCCTGCAAATCAGCATCAACACCGTGCTCACCCACCGCAAGAACATCAGCTCGAAGTTGGGAATAAAGAGCGTATCAGGCCTCAGCGTGTATGCCATGATGAATGGCTACATCCGATAAGTGAGGCGTGGAAGAGAGATTAGGGGGCAGTGATTTCGTTGCCATACTGGTACCACACGGCTTTTGCCACCACAGGGTGCAGCTGTCTGGCGCGTGCGTGCAGACGTTGCAGAGAGTCGCAGGTGATTTTATAGGCTGCCTCAAACTGCCGGTCAATGCTGTCGGTTATCTCTCCTCTTGCCATCATGGCATCATACTTTTTTCGCAGAGCAATGCGCCGGTTCATTATTCCACACCGCTCCGAAAACACTTTGTAATATTCGGCATTGAGCCGCGGCCCACGCAGGCTCACGGTGTTGTTCCCAAGTGCCATGTCGATGTCGCCATTCTCAAGGATGAAATATGCGGTGCGTGAGCCTGCACGCACAAAGGCCACAGCAGGCTCATCGGTCACGCCATCTACCACAAAGCTGCGGTCGCCGGTTGCCACAGTGTGGCTGCCAAGCAGGCGCGACGCTCCATAGTCTTCGCTGTAGGCATATATCTTCACGGTGTCGGCCTTCAGGCCGTCGGCGAGCGTGCAGGTAATGCGATAGCCGGGGTCGGCCTGCTTGCCGCATGCCGCCATCGCCATCGCCACTATTATTGTAATAAATGCTTTCATAATCAATTCAATATTAGAATGTGAAGTGCAGCTGTATGCGCAATCCGCTCTTATCCACTCCCGGTGTGTCGCGATAAGTGAGTCGCCACACATAGTCGAGGCGCAGAATGGTGAAAATGTTGTCGAGCCCCACGCCTATCTCCATATAAGGCTCCTTCCCCATTGGCTTGCACTGTGCGCCCACCGGAAAGCGGAACAGGTTGTTGTTTAGCTCGGGATTGTTGCTGTCCTTAAGCTTGCCATACAGACCTCTGAACGAGAACGCCTCGCGCAGCTTCAAGTATTTTATGAGAGGAATGCGGTTGAGAATAGCGCCATTGGCCCAGTAGGTGAAATCCCACGAGAGATACTGGTCGTTGGCAAACTCCATCGCGTTCATCAGCGGATACGACTCGGGCTGTATGGTGTACGACAGGTTGGCATTGGGCAGCAACAAGTTGGGATACGACACCTCGCTCCACACCTTTCCGGTCTTCAGTATGATATCGGTGTAGCCAAAGGCCGAAAACCAGAAGCGCTTCTGCACGCTCAGCTCCGTCTTGTTCACCGTGAACATACTGCCCATGAATCCCTTGGGTGCGTAGGTGTGGGTGAGGGTGAATATAGGAGCATCGAAGTTGATGGGGATTCGGTAGCTCTTCGTCTGGTAGAATTTCTCTCCGGGAGCATAACGCAGTGTCACATTGAACATCGCCTCCTTGTAGTTGCGATACACATTGCCGTAGCCGTCGATAAACGGCAGCACCGCCGTGGCTTCCTGTATATCGTGCTCCAGTCCGAGCTGCACCGAGAATCCACTCTCCGTCTCAAGGGTATAGTCGAGGCACGTCTTGCGCAAGTAGGTCATCTTGTCGTCGCGCTTGCGCTTCAGGGCAAGGAACACATTGTCCATGTTGGTGAAGAAATAGTGCTGGCCCAGCTGATCTACATCATATTTGTGCGTGAGCTTCACCGAGTGTATGGGAAACTCGCGCGAATGATATTTTTTCTCGTTGAAGGAGTATTCCAGCTCACCGTTATATTTCAGTTTCTCATCGTTGAAGCCATAGGCCACATAGCCACGGGCAAACCAGTGCTTGCTCAGATTGGCTGTGGTCATTCCGCCCATGCGCACTCGCATTCCCTCCACAGGGTTGCCACTAAGGGTGGTGTTCATGGGGCCGAAGTCGAATTTGCTCTCCTTCGAAGTGGGTATGTAGCCCGACACAAGCACCGTTATCACTTTCTCGGTCCAGTAGAACAAAGGTACCTCGCGCAAGCGCGTGAGCAAGCCCTTTATGGCATTCTCCTTGTCGGTGATAGGCACCTGGCGGTTCTCTTTCCAGAACTCATCGGGCATAAACTCCGCATCGGCGTTAACAATGGTCTTCTCCTCTTTGCCAAACACTTCAAGGTCCTGCGGCGGGTCGAAGTTGTGGTTGGCGTAGGCCGTGGTGCGGCGGGCATAAAGCCCCTGCGTGCCTTTCATTATCTGGAACTCCACTGTCATGTCGTCGCGTGTCTTCAGCCGCGACCCGTCGGGGGCTTTCTCAAAGTCCTGCATTATGGTGATGCTCTCCACATAGTTCAGGTTGATCGACTTCGGCACATTTAGCTTCACCCGCTTTATGAACAGGGTGGAATCATTGAGCGGCACATAGATTCGGCCCAAGAAGCCAAACGACTCGGGCGTGAAAGGCGAGAAACTAAGCTCTATGCACCTCACGCCACCCACGTCGATGGTGTCGCTCAGGTAGTATTTGTAGTAGTCCACGCCAATCTTCGAGAGCGGGCTCACAAAGCGGTTCTGCATCATGGGCACATCGTTGCTAAAGATATCCACCTCGCGGAACACGTCTTCGAGAAAACGCTGCACGCTCTCCTGGTCGAAAGCCTCATCGATGCCGGCACGCTTGGTTCCGCGCACCACCTCCTTTGCGCTCTCGGGCGAGCGGCGGAAGTGGCAGTCGCTCACCTTCTCTTTCACCGACACTGTGAGTATTGGCTTGCCCGACACCTCAGAGGTGTCGAGATAATCGAAAATAAACTTAAATTTGCCCGTGAGCCAGTTTTTCTTCTGCTTCTCTGAGAAGTCGTTGAGCCCCATGGTCATCTTCTCATATTTGTTGTAGTTGTAGTAGTCGTGGTTCTTTGGGTCGTAGCCATGCTTCTGCGCCATGAGTCGCTTCACAAATTCCACTGCGGGATTGTTCTTCTTGGAGTATTTCTCCTTCTTAGGCTTCACCACAAGTTCCTTCAGAGCCACACCAGTGGGCACCATGTCGATGGTCACGTCGTTGCTCTGCCCCTTGTTTACCCACACATTTTTGGTGGTGTAGCCCATCGTCGATACCTCAAGACTTATGAAATTCACTTGTGTGGTGATGGAAAAGCGTCCGTCGGCATCGGTCATAATGCCACGGTCCGACCCCTTCAGGTATATAGCCACAAAAGGCAGCGATTCGTGCGTGAGAGAGTCGCGCACCACGCCTTTCACCACAGTGGGCGGCATTGGGTGCTGCGCCAGGGCTGTCGCAGCCGTAATCACTACGCCGAAAATGCTAAGACAAAAAATAAGTATCTTCCTAAGCATCAACATTTACAATTTGTTTGTTAATTAGCTCGCCAAGTCACAGGCTTGCTTTTTCGGGTTGCAAAAATACTAATAATAATCGAATCAAAGGTGTGATTTTTTTCTGTTTTATTAGTTACATTACGCCTTTTTCACCAATTTAATTTCCCATTTGCCACTTTTTCATCAATTTTTACACCCTTTAATCACAAAATACACTACCTTTGCAGCATGGCAAAGGAAATAGAACACAAGTATCTTGTGACCAACGACAGCTACAAGCCGCTGGCCACCGAGTCGCGCCGCATTGTGCAAGGCTACATCTCCCGCGAAGTGAATGGCACAGTGCGCGTGCGCATCACCGGCAACGAAGCCCGTCTCACCATCAAGGGACGCACCATAGGCGACACACGCAGTGAGTATGAGTATGAAATTCCCGTGGCCGATGCCGAGGAGATGCTGCGCACGCTGTGTCAGCAGCCCATCATAAGCAAGACGCGCCACATAGTCCCATTCGAGGGCAACATCTGGGAGGTGGATGAGTTTCATGGCGGCCTCGAGGGACTCACCCTCGCCGAGATAGAACTCCCCGCCAGCACCCACACCTACACCCTCCCCCCCTTCGTGGGCCACAACGTCACCCACGACCCCCGCTACTACACTAGCAACATTGTATCAGTTAGGAGTTAGGAGTTAGGAGTCAGGAGACATTTTGAGTTTTGTCTTCGAAGTTTTTCCGACATAGTTTTAGTGATTGATGAGAGTAATTTTATCAATTCATTGCAGTCAGCCTTTATTGAGTCGTATTCTTGTTGCGTCAGATATTCAGTACTCATCAACAAATCGAGCCAATAATGCGTTTCGGCACACTCTTTTAGGGAAATATACACTTTCGACAAAAAATCTTTCTCCGATATGCCATACATTGCTTCCGAAAGATTGGCGCCTATTGATGTACCGCTACGCAATATTTGTTTTGACAATGCATATTCACGTTTTTCTTCTCTAAGATACTTATAGAGCTTAATAATCCTGACAGCAAACACTTTGCTCTTCTCCAGCGTAATACTATCCCGCGCCATTTTTCTGAAAAATCCAATAAAAGTTACACAATATCACCAAAAAATCTCCCAACTCCTAACTCCTAACTCCTAACTCCTAACTCCTAACTCCTAACTAAAAGAACGACATTCTCCACATGGTGTGTGTGGGGGAACATATCCACCGGCTGCACGGCTGCTACGCGGTATTTCGCATCGAGAAGAGCAAGGTCGCGGGCCTGCGTCGCAGGGTTGCAGCTCACATACACTATGCGCCGAGGCTCAGCCTCAAGAATCACATTCACCACATCGCCATGCATTCCGGCGCGAGGCGGATCCACTATCATCACATCGGGCTTGCCGTGCTCTGCAATAAAGTCGGCAGTGAGCACATCCTTCATGTCGCCGGCGTAGAAGATGGTGTTGTCGATTCCATTCACGCGCGAATTGAGCCTGGCATCCTCAATTGCCTCGGGCACATACTCAATTCCCACCACCTTGCGAGCCTGTCGGGCCACGAAATTGGCAATCGTGCCGGTGCCGGTGTAGAGGTCATACACACACTCCTCGCCCGTGAGCTGCGCAAAGCTGCGTGCCACCTTGTAGAGCTCATAGGCCTGCCGTGAGTTGGTCTGGTAGAACGACTTCGGCCCTATGCGGAAGCGCAGCCCCTCCATCTCCTCCTCTATATAGTCGCGGCCACGGTAGCAGTGAATCTCCTGATCGCCAATGGTGTCGTTCACCTTGAGGTTCACCACATAGAGCAACGAGGTGATTTGCGGAAAACGACCGGCAATGGCAGCCATCACATCTTCGATAGCTTCACGGTTGTCCTCGCCAAACACCACAATGAGCATAAGCTCTCCGGTACTCGTGGTGCGCACCATGAGCGTGCGCATCACGCCATGCTGCGCTCTCAGGTCGTAGAAGCTGTAGCCTCGCTCCAGCGCATAGTGGCGGATGAAGAGGCGAAGCTCATTCGAGATGTCGTCCTGAAGCCAGCAGCGCCTTATGTCGAGCACCTTGTCGAAAGCCCCCGGAATGTGGAATCCCAGCGCGTTGCGGTCGCTGAACTCCTCGCCACTCTGCATCTGCTCATAGGTGAGCCACATCTTGTTGGAAAACGTAAACTCCAGCTTGTTGCGGTAGTGCAAGGTGCGTTCCGAGCCAAGAATGGGGCTAACCGGCGGCAGCTCCACCTTGGCGATTCGCTCGAGAGCATCGGTCACCTGCTGCTGCTTGCACTGCAATTGATACTCATAGGGCAGATGCTGCCACTTGCAGCCGCCGCACACTCCGAAATGCTCACAAAAAGGCTCCGTGCGCAGCTCGCTCGGCTTCGCCATGCGCACTATGTGACCCTCGGCATAGCTCTTTTTCTTCTTGTCGAGTTTCACATCCACAATGTCGCCGGGAGCTCCATAGGGAATAAACACCACCATGTCGTCAACTCGCGCCAGGCTCTTGCCCTCGGCAGCAACTCCGGTTATCTCCACGCCCTCAATCACGGGCAATTCTTTTCTTTTCCTGCTCAAAACTCAATAATAATTTTGTGATTAAAAAAAATACTGCCACAAAATTACGAAAAAAATCAGAGCATTCGCTGGCACGCACCGGTAAATGCTAAAAAAAAAAGCGGCCATCCACCACTTCTCTATCGCGCCCACATGCGTGAGCCACGGAGCAACCCGAAAGCGCAAGGGAAAAAAATAGAGGAAACTCCTTTTGGGAATTTCCTCTGTTGGGGTGAGATAAGGGTTTCGAACCCTTGACCTTCGGAACCAAAATCCGAAGCTCTAACCAGCTGAGCTAATATCACCATCTGTGTCGTTTTGACGAGTGCAAAGGTACGACTAAATTTTCAACTGTGCAATAGTTTTGGCATTTTTTTTGCAATCTTCGGGCAAAAAAACTCAATTTTTGCCCGAAGAGCGTGTTTCTTAGATGATATTGAGCACTTGCTTGCCCATTGCTATCACGCCACGGAGATAGTTGTCGTGGTCGAGAATCATAAAGTCGGCATCCTTGCCACGCTGTATGGAACCCTTGCGGTCATACACTCCCATGATTCGGGCAGGAGTTTCCGAAGCCATGCGCAGAGCATCGGCGAGCGGAATCTCGGCAATGTCCACGGCTGTCTTCACGAGGCGGTCCATGGTGGCGATACTTCCGGCAAGAGCCGAGCGGTCGGCCAGCTTGCACACTCCATCCTCAATTATCACGCGTGGGTCGAAAGCCTTGTCGGTGGCACTTGCCGAGCATGCAAGCGCATCGGTGATGAGTGCAGTGCGCTCCACACCCTTAATCTTGTAGATGAGGCGCATGATGGTGTGAGGCACATGTATGCCATCGGCAATCATCTCCACCGTCATGTCGTCCATCAGGTAGATGCTCTCCACCGTTCCCTCATGCTTGTATTCGCGGTTGTTGTGGAAACCCGGCATGGCATTATAGAAGTGTGTGGCGTGGGAGTAGCCCGATTCGCGTGCCTCTTTTATTATCTTGTAGTCGGCCTCGGTGTGTGCCACGGCAGCAATTATGCCCTTCGATGTGATATACTTGCCAAATTGCATTGCGCCCGGAAGCTCGGGAGCTGCATCCCAGCGGCGCACGCAGTTGTAGTCCTCCACTATATGCACGTATTCCTTGGGGTCGGGATCCTTGATGTTCTCGGGAAACTGGCCGCCTGCCTTGCGCATATTCAGGTAGTGGCCTTCGAGATGCAGGCCCAGCACAGGGCTGTCGGGCTCTTCCATGAGCTTGGTGCAGGTTTCGGCAGCTGCCTCTATCATTGGAATGGTCGATGACGAGAGTGTGGGGAAAATACTGGTGGTGCCGTGCAACATGTGAGCCTTTATGGCCTCGCGGAAGGCATCTTCCGTTCCCTCCATAAAGTCGCGGCCACCTCCGCCATGTATGTGTATCTCCACACCACCCGGTGCCACTGTCATGCCTCGAGCGTCAATCACCTCGGCTGCCTCCGAAATAACATAGCTATTGTTTCGCACCTCCAAGATGCGACTGTCGTCGTAAACAACCGACCCTCCTGCTATCCAGCCTTGTGGGGTGAGAATACGACCATTAACGATTTGCTTCAACATAAAAAAAGAGTATCTAAATAATTGTTTTTGAGTTAGTTTATGGATTATTTCAATGGTATCCTGCAAAAAGGATAGATTGGTGATGCAAAAATACGAAAAAAATTTTTTATCAATGCACTACATAAGAAATTTTTTTATTGAAAATCCGGAAATTTTCTTGTCAAAATCCTTTTTGCATCGAAAATGTGCTGAAATGCAACGAAATATGAGGCAAATGTCTGAAAAAATGTGTAACTTTGCAGCGTTGTTTGAACTTAGTAAGTTTTTATTTTTTATGAATCGCGAAATTTCCAAGATTGTCGATACTATGTGCCAGCCGGGCATAGTGTCGATTGAGCCAAGTGATTTGGCTTTTCTTAACGAGTGTGAGAATTACAGCATCAATGAGCTTTTTGGCGACTCTGTGAAGGACGCTGTGGCCTCGATAGATGCAAGCACTCTCAGGGGGTATAAAAATGTGGCTGTGAACATCATTTCCCACAAGAACGACCGCTATGTGTCGGTCAACGAAATTGCCCAGCTCAAGCCCATTTTCGAGCATCTCGACAAGGATGCAAACGTGGTGTGGAGCTTCACATTCAGCGACGTGCCTGTGGGCAAGCGCAAAGTGATGCTTCTCCTCGCAAGCTGATTGCAGGTAAGAGTTTTTTTGGAGGTGAGGGGGCGGAAAGATGATTTTTGATGTAGGGACGCACCCCGGTGCGTCCGCCCACGGTCTCTTTGGTTGTCGCTTAATCATGAGGCTGTAGCGCGGACGCACCGGGGTGCGTCCCTACATTAAGATATCATCAAACCGAATTTTGACACAGCTTCCTACAATCATGAACCTTCCCAACAACGATTCTTCCTCGTTATTTCAGTTTCATATTTTCCCAGCCGGTGAAGTCGGCCGAGGGGACGACTTCGGGGTTCTGAGCTTTCTTTATTGTCAGTGTCGCCTCGCGGTTCACCTCCGAGCTGAGGTAGTTGCTCAGTTCGCCCAGAGAGACTTCCCCCTTGGTGTCGCGCAGCTTGCGGAGCAGGAAGTAGGTGAAGAGGCCGTGGCCTTTCTCCTCATAGGGGTGAGCCGTCTGCATCCCCGATGCTGCGGCAAACACCACTGTGTTGCCATGCGGCTCGCACTCCCTGGGCTTTATCACCGTGCCTCGTGCCTGCGAAATCATGCCACTGCCGCGCTTCGAGCCGGTGAAGCATGCGTCGAGAAACACCACTGCGCGACCCACGCCAAGCTCGCCAAGGCAGTCGTAGAGCCGCTGCAGCGAGTAGCAGGCCTCGGGGCGCTTGGGCGTGCCATCCACGGGCAGCAGGTAGGCATTGTTGGTGCTCTCCTCAGGGAATCCGTGGCCGGCATAGTACACGATGAACGTGATTTTGTCGCGCTCGGCCGGGTAAAGCCTGGCGATTTCCCTCATTCGCGCCTCCACTTCAAGCAGTTTGCCATAGGTGGTGTCCTTGTAGCGGTTGAGGTTCTTGATTGGCACGCCAAGCGTCTGGTTGCAGTATTTCGAGAACACCGTGGCGTCGTTGATTGCAAAGGGCACCGCATCGGCATCCTGGTAGTTCTCGTTGCCTATGGTGAACACGAATGTGCGCTTGTTGTTTGAAGCAAAAGTGGGAATATTGAGGTCGATGCTGTTGTCAATCTTCACTCTCGGAGCAGCAGGTGCAGCCTTGGTGTCGGCCTTGGCCACCACATCGTCTTTCACGTTGATTTCGAGGGGCGACAGCCCGAGAGCCACATCGTTGGTGACATCGTTGTCGTAAGTTTCGGCGGAGAAATACCTTTGGCTGTTGGCTGCCTCGAATGTGCAACTGAGCACTCCCACCTTGTCGTCGACAATGCCATACACCGGCGTGAGCTTCACCGTGTTAAATCCTGTCTTGAAAGCCTCGGCCTCTTCAAGCGGCACACGCACATAGAATGTGCTCATTCCATCGGCTGTAATCGGGAAGATGTTGTAGTCGGCATCGTAGGTGCCAATTATGGCTCTCAACTGCTTTGGCGCAAACAGCGAGATATACTCCTGGCGCGCTTCATCGAGGAGCTGCTGTTTTTTTGCTTCGCGGGTCTTTTCGGTGACGCGCTCGCGCCACTGCGCCGTGGTCTCATACTCCTTCTTCAGTTGCCACTGCTCAATGGGAGTCTTGATTTTGGCCTTTGCAAATACTGAGAATGGCTGGAACTCCACAGCCCTTTTGTCGGAGAACTCAATGTTTGCCATATTCTTATAGAATGGCACATCTTTGCAATTCTGCAACGCATAGTCTTTAATATACTTTGGGTATTCCACTTCTGTTCCGTGAATATCCGTCAGTTTCTTGCACCCCTTGAATATGCCAAATTCAGCTACATACAATATTTGGAAAGTAGAAACCACTACCTTTTTGGAAAGAAAAACCACTACCTTGTCGGGCATAGTAATTGCCTCCAGATTTTTGCAATCCCAAAATGCCCGTTCACCTATATTTTTTACAGAATTAGGCACAACAATTGTTCGTAATCTGGAACATCCTTCAAATGCTTTTTTGCCAATTTGCTCAATGGTATTAGGAATAACAATTTCATATATATTTCGGCATCCTTTGAAACCTTCATCATCAATTTTAGTCACAGTGTAAAAAGTCGAGTTAATCCTTACTTCGCCTTCAATTGTCAGACTCGTTACCGATTTCGAAAGATTCTTAGCTACACGACAGTCGGCGCTACCTATCCCAGACTTAATATATTCAACTCCGTCAATTACTACGCTTTGTGCAAGGATGTAATTTCCACTCAATAGCAATGATACTAATAATAAAAAGATTGAATGTTTCATATTCAATTAGAAATCTAATCCAACATTAATGAAAACGCCCCAACATGTTGTCGATGAAAAATCTACCACGTCACGTGTTTTCCCATAAATTCCGGCAGAAGCACCAAGATTTAGCCCTATATTTTCTGTCAATCCTTTTCGAAAACCAGCTGATGGCAAAAAAATAATGCCATCTCCTGTATGACTGCCATTTGCCTTATTAGCAATATTATATCCAATTCTCAATGACACAAATGGAGAAAATGATTTAGGGTCTTCTTTGAAGAAATCATAACGGATGTGGGCATAAAATGGAAATGATGTAACTTCCTCAACATCAAATATTAAGCCACAACCTAATCCCAAAAAACATTTCTGATGCTGATACCCTCCTGATAATAACAACATTCCTGAAAAACTGTTTTCTACAGTGTCATCGTAATATGAAGTAACGCCACTTCCCAAATTCACATCAGTAAACATTCGCCATTTTTTTGCACTGACACTCATTGACGATGCTGCGAAGATGACGCATAATAGCATTGCGAAAATTTTTTTCATGTTTCTCTCAATTGGTTTTGTCGCCTCGCTGCCCCAGACTCGGCGGTAATAAAAATGAAAGGTGTGAGGCTATATTTTCATTTTACTCATAGTAACAGGTTTTCGCAGACCCTCGGACTGAGTAGATAATAGCCCCATACCTATATGCCGAATATCTTCTGCCAATGCCATGGGCAATACTAAGGCATTGACAGAAGTGAAAATCTTTCGTATAGGCAGGATGCTATTCGATTGAATCTTTGTACTAAATGTGCGAAATTTGTTACTAAAAGATAAAAATCCAATAACACCTTTTTGTTATCAAAAAGCAATTGTGAGAGGATTTGCGCAGCACTCTTGCCACCCTCTCAGCCACAAATTTACAAACAATTCTTAATTTCCACAAATTTATCACCGTTTTTTCTGCAAAAGCCTGATTTTTCCGGGTGGCGTGGAAAAACGGAGGAGGGAGAGGAGCGCCACAAGCGCCCTCTCCCTCCTCGTTGTGGGGAATTCCGCCAAGGGATTAGTTGTAGAGATTAACCTCGGCGGCTGCGGGCCAGTCGTAGTCGCTGCCGTAGGAGGTCCAGAAGCAAGAGTAGAACTTGAGTTTCACATACTTGCAGGGGATTGCGGCATAGAGTACGAATGGGATGAGAGTCTGGTTGCTGGCCGGACGGCTGAGTGTCACTTTGCCGCCGGTCTGGCTTGACCATGTCTCTCCATCGTCGCTGGTGAGAATCTCGATTACGTCGGGGCAATAGCCTGTGTAGCTGTTAGAGTAGAAGCCGAGTCCTCTCACGCTGGTCGTAGTGCCGAGGTCGAAGATTATGTCGTAGCCGCCGGCACTCCAGTACCAGAACTCGGTGCTGAGGTCGCCGTCGGTCAGCTCGGCAGCCGAGTAGCCATCCACGGTGGCTGTGATGCTGCTGCCGGGAATCTGCGTCATGGTTGCAATCTCGTCGGCGAGCTGACCCTTGTAGTTGGTCAAGACCTTATCGACCACCACATAGTAGGCATTGAGTGTGGAGCCAGTGGCTATACCTGCCGAGTTGCTTGCAATAGTCACGGCAGCCACGCCCTTAGCCTTGATGTTCTTCACTGCGTCGGTGGCAGCGAGCTTCATCTTCACAGGGTCGGATTCCATTGAGCCGGCCTTGATGGTGACATTGGCATTAGCAATTTGCAGGGTGCCGGCAGGGAGAGCCTCGGCTTTGCTGTCGTAGGCAGCAGCGAGGTCGGTGCTCTCGGCCACGGTCACGGTCACGTCGGCAGCAGCCGGCTTGGTGAGCTTCACGCTGAAGGTGATTTCATCGTCGGGGGTGATGAGCGACACCGGAGTCTGAATCACTTCGAGTGAGGCCTGGTTGCCAGGGAGGGCAACCTCGTTGATGTAGAGCTTTGCGTCGAAGTTCTCGGCCTCCACGTCGTAGAGAGTGGAGCCCACTTCGGGCTCATCGTCGCAGGCAGCGAGCGGAAGCAGCAAAGCAGCCAGGAGAGGAAATGATTTCTTTATGATTGATTTCATAATTATTCGAAAAATCTTTTTTATTAATTGTGTGAGAAAACGTTTTGATTATTTGCCGTCGATGCGCACATCCTGAATCCAGCGATATTCGGTGCCTGGGGTAGAGATGTCGTAGCCGTGGCCGGTTGCGTCCTTGAAGGTGCTTCCCGCGCCCTCGTTGAACTTGAAGTAGAACTCCAGCCCGTCGCTGGTGGGGTCGCAGAGGTACATATTGTTCACAATCTCACTCTGGGTGCGTGCCTTGTGCCACAGGCGCAGCTCGCTCATCATTGTGTTGCCCAGGTGGTAGCCATTGTGGATATAGGTGGAGAAGCAGCTCATGGAGTTGCCGTTGCCGGGAAGGTCCATAGAGTTGTCGAGCACGCCATTCACATAGAAGTAGAGCTTAGTGCCTGTGCACACGAGTGCGAGGTGATACCAGGTGTTGGTGTTGAAGAGCATCTGGCTGTTCATCTGCGTACCCTGAGTCTTGATGTTGATTCGGTTGCCCTCGATAGGAGCGTCGCCAAATCGCATGTATATCTCGGAGTTGTCGCTGTAGGCGCCGAAGAAGGCCTGGTTGTTGCCCCTGCCCACCTCGGTGCGGAGCTGGTCCTTGTTGATGTTAAGCTCCACGGTCCACTCCGGGAGATCCACGGTGCGGCCGAGCTGAATCTCGCCGAAGTTGCACATGCTGTTGAACGCAACCACTGGCTGGATAACGACCTGGTCGAGCAGATACACCATCACGCTGCCCGAGGGAAGGATATTCGCCTTGCCGTCTGCGCTCTCGAGGCGGAATGCCACGGCATACTTCTTGCCCGAGTTCTTCATCTCGGCAGTGAGCGGATTGATGGTGAGATCGACCGACGACGACACCGAGGTGCCCGGCTCTATCACGGCCTCATTGGTCGAGAGCGAGAAGCTGCTCTCGGGAAGGGCGGTGTAGGCGGTTCCATTCTTGGTGTTGTACTTCTCGAGAGCGGCAGCATCGTAGATGATGCGATACTTGCTCTGCTCCACTGCCTTGTCGGAGAGGCGCACATTGATGCTGGTGGCAACGGGATCGTTGCCTATGGTGATTTTCTCCGATGAGTTGGCATCGGTGCCGGTCTGGAGAATGTAGGCCTGATTGCTGAGTGTGTCGTATTTTGCATTTTCGCATCCCGTCAATGCTGCCGCACCCACTACAAGGCCACAGAGAATATATTTATTGAGATTTCTCATTTTCTTGAACTTTATTTTTTAAGTGGTTATTTTACTGACGGATTCATAATCTGAATACCTTTGCGCAGTGCAGGATAAGAAGGCTGCTTACCTGCGTTGTACTCATACTCCATGTGGTAGGTGCCTATGCCACCCTTGCGCACTTTCTTCCCATCCACGAAGGGAGTCCAGCGTGCCATGCCCTCGAGGCTCATCATGGTGTTGCCATAGCGGTCGGTGAACGCGACGCCTCCGGCAGCGGCATAATTCTCGAAGTTCTCGCACACGATGTACTTCTTTGCCACTTCCTCGGCGCTGAGCACGCCGTCGAAGTTGCGAATAGTGCTGGCGAGGCGGCTGTCGAGGTTGTAGTCGCCACTGCAGTTGTAGGCCTGCACGATGAAGTAGTCGAAGCATGTGCCAAGCTCGCTGGCAATAGTCTGCGGCTCACCGTCGATCACAAGCATCTTGTCGGTGCCCGACTTGGGGCCGAAGCGCTTTGCAAGTGTCTCCACAAAGATTTTCTCGGTGGTTGGATTGCCGGTGATGTTGCCGCTGTGGCCATAGTTGGGCTCATAGTCGTAGTCGAAGCCGTCGTAGCCATACACCTCCACCGAGTCGGCAATAGCGTTGGCATACTTCTCGATAGCTGCGTGGAGGCTTGCCTCATTGCTGGGGTCGAAGTTCCAGTATTCCTGGGCATTCACTCCTGTGGGGGTGATACCGTCGCCCACGCCTTGCACTATGAAGCACACCAGGGTGCGTGTGCCCTTCACGGTGCGCACAAATTCGCGGTCGGCGATTTTCTCGGGAGAGGGATTCTTCCAGTTACCCCATATCGACACGAAATCCACACTGTCGGGCAAGGCGCGGAGCGAGTTCTCGAGCAACGCACCGGCGCCCACCCAGTTGCCAAACCATCCGAATGCCACCTCGTGGTCGGTCTTTTTGTATTCGCGAAGCTGGGCATAGTAGGCCTCCGAGCGCTCGGGCACGGTGAGGTTCTCGGGGTCTTTGATTTCCACATCGGTACATGCCGAGAGGAGCGTGGCCGAGCCAGCCAGCATGAGCAATAATGATTTTATATTTTTCATCTTCGTATTATCGTTTTGATTTTTTTGAGAAATTAACCTTAATTTCATTATCTCTGCCACCAGAGCTTGGTTGCATAGTCGTCGTTGCCACCGAGGAGGGCAACTGCCTTGGCATAGTTGGCGGGGTTGTTCACAGGCTCGGTGTAGTCGAATGGGATGCGGTTGGGCACCTCAATGCTGTAGGCAGTCGACTGAGCCACGGGGAACACCTTGGGATAGCCTGTGCGGCGAATCTCATTCCAGGCCTCCTGTCCGTCGGGGAAGAGAGCAATCCACTTCTGCACGATGAGTCGCTCGAGCTTCTCCTCGTCGCTGGCGGCGTTGTCCCACTTAATGGTGATCGATGTCATCTTGCCGTGCGAGCCTCCATAGCCACCATCGGCATCGGCATAGTCGGCAGGAGTTGCAGTGTCGTTGTTGATGTAGGCATCGGCTCCGCTTGCGCCCCACTGCTCAAATGAGAGGGTGATGGCCTCGTTGTAGAGCGACTCCACCGTGCCACCCATTCCGCTCCAGCCGGCGAGAGCGCCCTCGGCACGGCAGAAGGTAATCTCAGATGCGGTCATCCACATGCCCGGGGTGTCGCGCTCCACGTTGGCAGCCGAGTAGAGTCCGTCGGCAACGCTCTTGTTACCGATGTTGGCTCCGGCGCGGCAGCCTATGATGGCGCGTGCGCCCGGAGTGGCAGTTGCCTGGAAATACTTGCTCAGGCGGTTGTCGCCGTAGCCCGTCATGTAGCTCTCAATGTCGGCGCAAGCGCGGCTGTCACCCCACTCCACCGATGTCTTCCACTGGCCGTTGGGCGAGTAGTCGATATCGCAGTTGTCGGCATTGCTGGTGATAACGCCGGCTGCCACAGCCTCCTCGCCATAGCGCTTGGCAAGGTCGGGGGCAGCGAAGCGCATGCGCACTGCCATACGGAGCTTCAGCGAGTTGGCAAACTTGAGCCACTGCACGAAGTTGCCGCCATACACCTTGTCGGAGTCCTTGAATTGTGTGAGCGAGCCGCCATTGGCCTGAATCATGCCATTCATGATTTCGATGGCACGGTCGAGGTCGGCAATGAGGCTTGTGTAGATTTTCTCAACCGAAGAGTAGGCATTGGGGTCGTCCTCGGCGCCAATAGGCATTGGGCCATACATATCGCTCAGGCGGAGGAACGACTGCGCACGCAGCACGAGTGCCCATGCATAGCCAAGGCTCTCGGTGCCGCCAAGGCGCTCAATTTCCTTGAATGCCGACACCACCTTGGGCATACTGTCGGCAAAGGGGTAGCGCACCCAGCCCACAGGAGCGTTCATCTTTGCAAAGTTGCTGCCGGCAAAGCCATTGTTGGCGTAGGTCATGAAGCGGCCCAGATAGTTGCCAATGAGATCCTGGTTCATCTGGTAGGTGTTCTCCTGCTCGGGGAATGCCTCATTCTGCATCTGCACAAGGAATGAGCCGGTGTTGTAGTTGTCGCGAGATAGCTCATCGGCCGACACCTCCTCGCCCGGGCGGTTGGCCTCCTCAAAGCCGGCAGTGCAAGCGGTGAAGGCGAGTGCAGCAGCCATCACCGAGCACATGGTGAGCTTCTTCATTATATTTGTCTTTTTCATTTCTTGATTGTGTTTTTAGGTTAGAATTGCAGTTTTACGTTGAAACCGATGTTGCGGAGGCTTGGCTGCATGAAGTAGTCGAATCCCTGGTAGAATGTTCCTGTCGAACCTGTCGATTCGGGATCAAACGGTGCCTTGCAGTAAATCATAAAGAGGTTGCTTGCAGTCACGCCCACCGAGAGGTTCATGCCCTTGAGCAGCTTGCGCGGAATGCTGTAGCCAATGTGTGCTTCCTGCAAGCGCACGTTGGTTCCGCTGTAGATATACTCCGACCAGATTGGGTTGTCGCCGCCCACCACCGAGTAGTATTGCTCGGCCGGCACATAGCCTGTGTTCACGGGGATACCGGTCTGACGCGCATCGGCCGAAGCCTGCGACACGCCGTAGTAGTCGAGGATGGCCTGAGTCTGGCTCATCACTATGCCGCCGAGGCGTGCGCTGATGAGGAAGCCAAGGTTGATGCCCTTCCAGGTGAAGTCGTTGGAGAAGCCGATGTTGCCCTTTGGCAGCACGTTGCCGCGATACTCGGGGTTGCTGAGTGTCTCGCGAATCACGTTTCCGCTGGCATCGAGGGCGATGTTGCCTTCGTTGTCGCGCTTAAAGTCGGTGTAGGTGTAGAGGTCGCCCATAGTGCCGCCTTTTTTGAGGATGATGTTGGCGCCGTTGAGTCCACCCATGTTGATAACCTCGTCCTCATCGTCGAGGAGCTCGATAATCTTGTTGCGGTTCATGCTGTAGGTGAGGCTGCTGTTCCAGGTGAAATCGCCCCAGGTCTTGTTGTAGCCAATAGAAAGCTCAATACCGCGGTTGCGCACGTTACCCGTCTGCACATACTCCTTGCTGTAGCCCTCACCGGCGGTGATGGAGCGGAGGAAGGTCTGCTTGCGGGTGTTCGACTGGTAGAATGTCATGTCGAATGTGAGCGAGCTGTCGAAGAAGCGGGCGGTGATACCGGCCTCCCACGAGTCGGTGCGCTCGGGATAGAATGTGTGGGGGAACTTGTAGGTCACGGTCTCGTAGCTCTGCGATGCAGGGTTATACTCATAGCGCCACTTCGAGGTGATATTGGGGCTGATGGCCGAACCCACCGATGCCCATGAGCCGCGCACCTTGAGGTAGCTAATTTGCTTGGGCAGCTTCACCATTTGCGAGATGATGCCCGACACGCCCACCGAGGGATAGAAGAACGACTCGTTGCTTGTGCCGTCGAGAGCCGAGTCCCAGTCGTTACGTCCGGTGAGCGTGAGATACACCATGCTGCGCCAGCCAAGCTCCACGTTGGCGAAGAGCGAGTTGATGTAGTGCTTGTTGAGGGCGAAGATGGGGCGGTTGTCGTTGGAAGCCGCCGCATAGTCGATGGCATTGGGTGTGAAGATGTTCGACGGAGCGCGGAGTCCACCCTGGAAGCCTCCCTCGTCATACTGGGTGCGCGAGAACGAGCCACCCACGTTGGCGCCAATAGAGAAGTTGCCAAGGGTCTTGTTCACGTTCACCATCAAGTCGCCATAGAGGCTCTGGTCGGCACTGTTGTAGTATTTGTAGAAGCCATAGTCGCTGTGGGCGAAGAGGTTGATAGTGGAGGCGTAGCGCTTGTCCTCAAACTTGTTGTTGGTGCGGTCGAAGCGAATGCGGCCTGCCACGTCGAGCCAGTCGAATATTTTGTATTTCAGGCTGGCATTTGCCATGTAGCGGTGCTTGTTGTTGGTGCGGTTCATGCGATTAGCCACCCAGTAGGGGTTCTGCATTTGCAGAGCGTCGCCGAAGTTCCAGTTCTGCACATAGATGCCGCGAGCCTGGTCATACACCTCAAATGTGCGGATGGCGTCGAAGCTCTCGCCACGGGGGAAGAGGTAGAGTGCCACCAGCGGGTTGAAGTACTGACCCTGCGACATGAGGTTGCAATCGTTCTGGTTGATGTAGTTCAAGCCAACGTCGAGTGTGAGCTTGTCGTTGAGGAACGATGTGGTGTTGCGGAATGTGAAGTTGTAGCGGTTATACTTGTTGTTGGGAATGATACCCTTGGCATTGGTCGTACCGATAGAGATATACGACTGGTTCTTCTGGTTGCCGATGGTGAGCGAAACGTTGTTCTGCACGTTGCTGCCGGTGTTGAAGAAGTCCTTGGGGTCGTAGCCGGTGTATTCCGATGTGCCTTTCTCGCCCCAAGAGCGAATTTCGCCGGGACGGTTGGGATACTCATTCTGGAACTCAGGCATCTTGAATGGCGAGGAGAACTGGGTGCTGTTGGAGATAGCCACCGAAACCTTGCCCTCGGCGCCCTTCTTGGTGGTGATCATGATTACACCCTGAGCGGCTGCCGAGCCATAGAGCGCTGCTGCCGACGGGCCGCTGAGCACACTGATCGACTCGATGTCCTCGGGGTTGATGTCGGCTATGCCCTCACTGCCCGGCTGCTCGGAGTAGATGCTTCCGGTCTCGCCGTTGTTGCGGTTGTTGATAGGCACACCATCCACAACATAGAGGCACTGGTTGCTCTGGTTGATCGACTTTGGTCCGCGCATCACCACGCGAGTGGCGCCACCCATACCGGCCGATGAGGCATTGATGTTCACACCTGCCACCTTGCCGGCCAGAGAGTTCATGAAGTTGGTGTTCTTCACTGTGGTGAGGTCTTCGTTGCCCACCTTCTGCACATTGTAGCTCAGCGCCTTCTCCGAGCGCTTAATGCCGAGGGCTGTCACCACCACTTCCTCAAGCTGGAACTTCGATTCCTTGAGGTTGAAAGTGAGAGGCTCGCCGTTGAACACGAGAGTGGCCTCGTCGTAGCCCAGGTAATTCACAACCACGGTGCTGCCCTTGGGAGCCTTCAGCATGAAGTCGCCGTCGATTCCGGTGGCAGTAGCCTTGTTTGTGCCTTTAATCGTCACAGTAGCGCCAATCACCGGCTCGCCGGTGTGGTCGAGTACAACGCCTGTAATCGCGCCATCAGCCTGCTGTTGCGGTGCGGGAGCCGGTGAGGCAGCATCGGCAGCAAGTGCCGATACAGAGAATCCCGATAGCAACGCTACCGATAAGCACAATTTCAGCAAATCAGTTCGCAAATTGTACATAATAGTTAAATAGAAAAGGTTAAAAAATAGTGTTTGTAAATATTTGGTTATTCATTAAATGGTCTTGAGTAAAGGTTGTGGTGAGAGGCAGGAGTGGAGTGTTTGGATAGAGGATGACTATAAGAAATCGTTCAATATAGTGTCCTGTTCATCCTTTTGGTTATAGTTGGCTTTCATCGTGTTTGGGTTTAGTCTATTCTTCATTCTCTTGTGCAAATGAGGGAGTGCATTAGGCTGTGCCATCCCTCATCTACGGTAAACTTTGTGTCAAAATTATGGCATTTTTTTGAGAAAGCAATCAGCACGACACAGAAAATTTCCCAATTTTTAATATATTTATGTTAATCAACTCAATATATTAAAAAAGTATAAACCGACCTTCTTCCCCCTTTGCAGCGGCACACCTTGCACCGGTTTCACCGTAACGACCTGCCGCGCTTCAGTGGAATCGGCTCATCATGGAGCAATGGCAACAAGGCGAAGCCCTATGCTGTAAGTTCGTTGGTGTGGGTTGTAGTGAAAGCGATGCGACACTCGGCAGGCATTGGCATCGCTGCCCCACTCTCCTCCTCTGCGCACGCGTTCCCATCCACTTGCCGGTCCCGTAGGATTGGTCTGGCTGCCGCTGCCGTAGCCGGCATACCAGTCGCCGCACCATTCCCACACATTGCCGCTCATGTCGTAGAGTCCCAGCTCATTGGGCTGCTTTGTGCCCACAGGATGCGTTTCGCTGCCGCTTTCGGTGGCACACCATGCCACGGCGTGGGTGTGGTTGCTGCCGCTGTATTTAGAGCCTCGGCTCTTGTTTCCACCCCGCGCGGCAAATTCCCACTGTGCTTCGGTGGGAAGCGCAAATTGCAGGCCGGTAAGTTCGTTGAGCTTCTTCAAAAACTCCTGACACTCCTGCCAGCTCACACACTCCACCGGGCGGTTTTCGCCTCTAAAGAAACTGGGATTCTTGCCCGTCACTGCCTCCCACTCTGCTTGCGTCACCTCATATTTTCCTATATAGTAGTCACCGAGCACAACCTTGTGTGTGGGCTTTTCGTCGGCGCGGGCATTTGTGCCTTGCTCGGAAGTGGCGCCCATCACGAATGTGCCTCCCTCCACTCGCACCATGTTTTCCACCAAGCGGCCAAGCACTGCACGCTGCTTGGCTGTCACACCCGACGACCACCGTGGTGAGAGAATGTCAGGCAGAGCACCCGGCTTCCTGGCATCAATAACAATGGTTTTTGACGGGATTCCGATAGGATCTACAAAATCCACCTTATACGCCATTTCTCCTGCACCCTGCTGCACGGTGAGCGTCTCGCTCTTCGCATGTGCCTCTTTTTCATTGCCCATCGAGGCAAACACCTGGTGGTTGCCAATTGTGAGCATTGCGCTGCACGGCACTGTGCCTATAAACTCATCATCGACCATCACCGATGCCCCCACAGTGCCGGTGAAGTTCACGCGGCGGCCTTGTGGCAGCGTGGCCTCAATGCTCGCCGTCTGCTTCTCAGTGATTGCCACATGGCGCGTCACGGTGGCGCAGCCGGGCTTCGAGAGCACCACGTCATATTCGCCTTCGAGCAGTCGCTCGATTGTCAGCGGCGTTTTGCCATAGCTCTTGCCATCAATCGTAATATCAGCATCAAATGGCGTGCTGGTCACGTCGAGCGAGCCATAAATCGGAGTCGGTTTCAGCTCCAGTGTCTGCGGAACATTCGCCGCGACCTCCACCTGCCGCTTCACCGGCTTGTGGTGCGCCAGTGTAGCCTCGATGTCGTATATTCCCTCCCCAAGCTCCTGCACCATGCTGCCTGTGCCTGCAACTGCGCCGTTGATGCTTATCTGCGCTCCGGGCAGTGTGTTGATGGTCACTGCCGAGAAATTTGCCGACAACTCCACCGCAAGCTCTGCCGTGATGCCGTCGGTGACCGTCACAGTGCGCACAGTGGGCGTGTATTTGTCGAGCAAAAACCTGAAGCTGTAGTCGCCGCTCTTCAGCTCGCCGGTGGTGAATGGAGTGATATATTCCTGTGCCCCGCCATCAATCGTCACCCTCGCCCCTGCCGGCGTGGAGGTGACGTGCACCTTGCCAAATGCCGGACTCAGCACAAAGTTCTCGCTTATCTTGTCCTGTTCAAGCACCGCAATGCCGCTCTTGCTGTGATACATATTCTTGCGAATCGAGTAGGCGTAAGTGCCGTAGGGATATTTCTTCGTGAATGGCGTGGTGCCCACAAATTGCAGCTCCTGCCCCTCGGGCGAGATATACACCTCCGCCTCGCTTGGCTCCGACGTCACAGCCATCCACCCGGTCTTCACGCGGTCCTCATCGTCAAGCTCTATCGCCCCACGGCTCACCTCAAGCACCAAGCGGTAGCTCGTGCTCGACTCCAGGCGCGCCTGCGGAAACCAGTAGTAGCCGTCGCGTGTGTTGGCGTCGTCGATAAACTGCCCGTACCTTGGGTGGGCAATCTTCAGCTTCGCACTCTTCACGGGCAGATACAGCCATATCTCACCCAATTCTTTCTTATACACCACTTTCTCGGGCGCACCCATCGCGCCGATATCGAAGTTGAAGCCGTCGTAGGTGGTGATAATCTTCACTATCGGGCAATTTTGCCCCGTCTTCGGGTCAACAATGGGGTTCAGCAATCGCGCGTCAAGGTCGTTAAGCTCGCTGAAGCTCTTCACGCGCAAGTCGGCACGCACGGCACCGGCACCAGCCAATGCAAAGAGCACCAGACACAGAATATATCTCATTCTCTCTATAGTTTTTTCCATCTTTTTCCACCACAAAAATAGGAAATATTTCACAATCACTTGCAATACCACCTACTATAAATACATTCAATCATCCATTTTTTTTCTCAGTTGCACGATTATCCGGGAAAGTTGTGTAACTTTGCACCCCGAAATACAAGATTTTGTTTTTAAGTTTATAATAATAAAAGATGTTATGGTAATTCAATGCGCAATAATCTTCGGGTGCCTTGCACTCGGCGAACTGGTGGTGTGGCTCACGGGCATCAAGCTGCCATCGAGCATCATTGGCATGCTCATACTCACGCTTCTCCTGCAAGTAAAGGTGGTGAAACTACGCCAAGTGGAGGGAATGGCCAATTTCCTTGTGAAAAATCTTGGATTCTTCTTCGTGCCGGCGGCGGTGTCGCTTATGCTCTACTTCGACATCATCCGCGCCCAGTGGCTGCCAATAGTGGTGGCATCGGCAGTGAGCACGGTGATAGTGATGGTGGTAACAGGCTGGATTCACCAGCTCGCCCGTAAATACTTGTAACATATCTGTTTCGCACTCACACTATGGATTTCATCAGCAACACCTATTTCCTGCTCGCTCTCACTTTTGCGCTCTATGCAGGAAGTCAGATTCTCCAGCGCCGCACGGGCTGGACATTCCTTAACCCAATTCTCATATCGGCGATGCTCATCATCGTCTATCTGAAGGTGAACAACATTGATATTGCAGCCTACAACGAGGGCGGACGCTACATTGAGTTCTGGCTCAAGCCCACCATCGTGGCGCTGGGCGTGCCTCTCTACAAGCAGCTTTCCACCATTCGCAAGCAACTCTTGCCGCTGCTCATATCCGAGCTTGCAGGCTGCGTGGTGGGCATCATATCGGTGGTGCTCATTGCAAGGTTGCTCGGTGCCACTCAGGAGGTGGTGATGTCGCTCGCGGCTAAGTCGGTGACCACGCCCATAGCCATGGAGGTGACTAAGGCTGTAGGGGGCATTCCTCCGCTCACCGCAGCAGTGGTGATAAGCGTGGGCATATTCGGCGGAATGACGGGCTTTCGCGTGATGCGCATCACCCGCATAGGCAGTCCCATAGCCCAGGGTCTCTCGCTTGGCACGGCTGCCCATGCCATGGGCACCTCGCGTGCCATGGACGTGAGTGACAAGTATGGCGCCTTTGCCAGCCTCGGCCTCACCATAAATGGCATCTTCACCGCACTGCTCACCCCCACCATACTCTCACTCATCCAGTAAAGAGGAAGATATTTTGGGAAGTTGCACTTTTTTTGAAAAAAAATGCACTTTTTTCGTGGAAAATGAGTAATTTTGCAATATAAAACTAAAGAATCAACACTTTAATCTACACACCCACAGACACTATGTTTGCCAACTTCGACCTTCAAGCTTGCGCCAGCGCATTTATCGTTCTATTTGCAGTAATCGACATCATTGGCTCTATCCCCATCATAATCCAGCTCAAGGAGAGCGGACGCACCGTGGATGCCACCAAGGCATCGCTCATCTCGTTCGGCCTCATGCTGCTCTTCTTCTATGCCGGAGATGTGGTGCTGAAGCTCTTCAGCGTGGATATTACCTCCTTTGCCGCCGCAGGCTCCATCATCATTTTCCTCTTCGCCCTCGAGATGATTCTCGATGTGGAGATTTTCAAGAATCAGGGTCCCATCAAGTCGGCCACCTTGGTGCCGCTCGTGTTCCCGCTACTCGCCGGTGCCGGCACATTCACCACACTGCTCTCGCTTAAGGCAGAGTATGCCGACGTGAACATTCTCATCGCCCTCGTGCTCAATATGGTGTGGGTGTATTTCGTAATCCGTATGACCCACCGCATCGAGCGTCTGCTGGGTCAGGGCGGTATCTACCTCATCCGCAAGTTCTTCGGCATCATCCTCCTAGCAATCTCCGTGCGCCTCTTCACGGCCAATGTGTCGCAGCTCCTCGGCTCTCTCTAATCTCATATTCTTAGCGTTGCGCCCTTGCGAGAGATGTATTTTTCGCAAAATTTGCCGTTAATTATGTATAATTCTTTTGTGTGATATGGTTTTTATCGCTATATTTGTGGGCGATAACAAAGGGGTGCCTGCGTGGCTGAGATTATACCCTATGAACCTGAACCGGGTAATGCCGGCGTAGGAATTGTTCATACCACACTCAATATCTCTATTGCCGTTGCCGGCACATCCCTGCATTTTTATTCTGTTTACGACGATGAGAGTATATCACACTTGTCTCACTATCGCCGGCTCCGACTCGTCGGGCGGCGCAGGGATTCAGGCCGACCTAAAGACGATGTCGGCGCTTGGGGTGTATGGAGCAACAGCCATCACCGCCATCACCGCGCAGAACACCACCGGAGTGACGGCGATAATGCCGGTAACACCCGAGGTGGTGCTGGCGCAGATTGCCGCCGTGGCCTCCGACATCAGGCCCGACGCGGTGAAAATTGGAATGCTTTTTTCGCGTCCCATTATCGAGGCTGTGGCACAGGGAATAGAGTCACACCGGCTGAGCCGCATAGTGCTCGACCCTGTGATGATTTCCACCTCGGGCAGCCGCTTGCTCGAGCCTGACGCTATCAGTGCTATGACGGAGCGACTGTTTCCACTTGCCGACATCATCACGCCCAATCGCTTCGAGGCCGAACACCTTTCCGGAATGAAAATCAGCAATGCCGACGACGCAGCCACCGCCGCCGGGATTATTCTCGGCCTCGGCGCACGAGCCGTGCTCATTAAGGGCGGACACTTCGACGGCACTACCATGACCGACTATCTCTTTACCGACACCGGCTACCGGCAGCAATTCGCAGCGGCGAAAATCGACACCCGAAACACCCATGGCACCGGCTGCACTCTCTCCTCGGCAATAGCAGCACATCTTGCCAAAGGACTCAGCATTCCCGAGGCTGCGGCTCGTGCCAAGGACTACCTGAGCGCGGCCCTCGCCGCAGGAGCCAATGTGGCGATAGGCAGCGGTCATGGCCCGGTGAACCATTTCTTCAATCCCGAACAATTAAAAACCCACACAATATGATAACTGTGAATATCAACGACAAATTGCAGAAGCTCCCCGAGGGTAGCACCATAGCCGACGCCCTCGACACCGTGGAGCAACTGCGCAGCAAGCAAGGCATTGCCGTGGCAGTGAACTTGCAGGTGATTCCGGCCTCGCAGTGGAGCCGACCGCTCGCCGACGGCGACAACATCACCATCATCAAGGCTTTCTATGGCGGATAATGGCATGAGGCTCATTGCAATCACGCCCGAGGTCAGCGGGCCTGACGAGATTGTCCGGCTGCTGAAACTGCTCCGTGCCGGATTCAGCTATGTGCACATCCGCAAGCCCTCTATGAGCAAGGACGGGGTGCGAAGCTACATCAGCGCAATTCCACAGGAGCTTCACCCGCGGCTCAAGCTACACTCTCACTTCGAGCTGGCAGGGGAGTTTGCAGTGGGCGGATTCCACCTCAACCACCGCTACCCCATAATTCCAGCCGGAATTGATGCCTCTGCGCTATCGGTGAGCCGCTCGTGCCACTCGCTTAGCGAGCTGAAGGCTGCCACGGAGTGTGATTATGCCTTCCTGAGCCCGGTCTTCGACAGCATCTCGAAGACCGGCTACGGCAGTGCATTCCCACCTTTGGAACTGATGCGTTTTTTTGCCGAAAATCCACAGTGCCACAATGCTGTGGCGCTTGGCGGAGTTACAGCTGAGCACTTGCACGAGTTGCGGGAGTGGGGATTTGCCGGAGCAGCCTTCCTGGGCTACATCTTCGGTGCGGAAAGTGACATAGAATTTGAGAATCGATTGGAATTTATTAAAAACAACACATAACAACTACAATATGCTACAATTTATCACCAATGCCACCAGTCGCGATGAGATAGTGGCCCAGGTGCGCCAAGTGACAGCCGGAGGCTGCGGCTGGGTGCAACTGCGCATGAAGGACGCGCCACGCGAAGACATAGTGGCTGTGGCGCAGGAGCTGAAGCCCATTTGCGCCGAGAGCGAGTGCATTCTCATCATCGACGACCATGTGGATATAGCCCGCGAGCTGGAGCTCGACGGCGTGCACCTTGGCAAGACCGACATGGCTCCCATGCAGGCACGCGCCATGCTCGGCGGCAAGCCCATAATTGGCGTAACGGCCAATACATTTGAGGATATTCAGGGCTATGCCGGCATGGATATCGACTACATTGGCCTCGGCCCGTTCCGCTTCACCTCCACCAAGAAAAACCTAAGCCCCATTCTCGGACTTGAGGGCTACCGCACCATCATGCAGCAGTGCGCCGCCGAGGGTATTTTTATTCCTACTGTGGCAATAGGCGGAATCGAGACTGCCGACATCGACTCGCTGATAGCCACCGGTGTGAGCGGCATTGCCCTCTCGGGCAGCCTTATTCGCGCCAACGACACCACAGCCGAAACGGCCAAGGTTATTTCGCTGCTCCACGACGCTATCGACAGGCGACTTAATCAATAATAAAACGTATAAATTAACGATATAGCTTATGGATAAACTTATCATTGGCAACAGGGGGTTCAACTCCCGCCTTTTTGTGGGAACCGGCAAGTTCCCCTCAAATGAGCTGATGCTTCAGGCCATTCTCGCCTCAGAGTCGGAAATGATTACCGTGGCAATGAAGCGCATCAACATGGACAATGAGGCCGACGACGACATGCTGCGCCACATCAACCGCGATGCCGTGCAATTCCTGCCCAACACCTCGGGGGTGCGCAACGCCGAGGAGGCCGTTTTTGCCGCCCGACTCGCCCGCGAGTGCTTCGGCACCAACTTCATAAAACTCGAAATACACCCCAACCCCAAGTATCTCCTTCCCGACCCTGTGGAAACTCTCAAGGCCACCGAGGAGCTGGTGAAGCTGGGATTCGTGGTGCTGCCCTACATTCAGGCCGACCCTGTGCTCTGCAAGCGACTTGAGGACGTGGGTACTGCCGCCGTGATGCCTCTTGGTGCTCCCATTGGCACCAACAAGGGACTGAAGACCAAGGACTTGCTTGAAATCATCATCGCCGAGAGCAATGTGCCTGTGGTTATCGATGCCGGCCTGGGTGCTCCTTCTCACGCCGCCGAGGCTATGGAAATGGGTGCCGATGCAGTGCTCGTGAACACCGCCATCGCCATTGCCCGCGACCCTGTGGCTATGGCACGCGCTTTCAAACTCGCCGTGGAGTCGGGCCGCATGGCCCGACTTGCCGGACTCGGAGCGCAGTCGTCGCTCGCCGTGGCAAGCAGCCCCCTCACTTCTTTCCTCGACTAATCAACTCACTAAATACCGACATATCATTTTTATGGAAATCAACAATACCAACGTGGAGTCTTATCCCTCCTCCGAGAAAATCTACGTCGCCGGAACACTCTTTCCCATCAAGGTGGGCATGCGCCGCATTTCGCTCACCCCGACAGTGACTTTTGATGCCGACAACAAACGCATCGTCACCGAGAATGCCCCGGTGTGCGTCTATGACACCAGCGGCCCGTTCACCGACCCAGCTGTGAATGTGGATATTAACCACGGTATTCCACGCCTGCGCGAGCAGTGGATCGACGGGCGCGGCGACGTGGAGCAGCTACCCGACATCACCTCGGAGTATGGCCGCGAGCGACTCGCCGACAAGTCGCTCGACGCAATCCGCTTCCCTCACCTCGTGAAGCCCCGCAAGGCCAAGCCGGGCAAGCGCATCACGCAGATGGCCTACGCCAAGGCGGGCATAATCACCGCCGAGATGGAATATGTGGCAATTCGCGAGAATATGAACAACCGTGAGCTGGGCATTGAGTCGCACATCACTCCCGAGTTTGTGCGCGATGAGATTGCCGCCGGCCGAGCCATCATTCCCGCCAACATCAACCACCCCGAGGCCGAGCCAATGATTATTGGCCGCAACTTCCTTGTGAAGCTTAACACCAACATCGGCAATTCTGCCCTCTCATCGTCGATTGAGGAGGAGGTGAACAAGGCCGTGTGGAGCTGCTACTGGGGCGGCGACACACTCATGGACCTCTCCACCGGCGACAACATTCACGAGACCCGCGAGTGGATTATCCGCAACTGCCCTGTGCCTATGGGCACGGTGCCAATATATCAGGCTCTGGAGAAGGTGCACGGCAATGTGCGCAAACTCACCTGGGAAATCTACCGCGACACGCTCATTGAGCAGTGTGAGCAAGGAGTAGATTACTTCACCATTCACGCCGGTGTGCTGCGCCGCCATGCAGCACTGGTGGGCAAGCGACTCACGGGCGTGGTGTCGCGCGGCGGCAGCATCATGCTGCAATGGACAGTGCTGCACAATGAGGAGAGCTTCCTCTACACCCACTTCGACGAGATTTGCGAGATTCTCAACAAATACGACGTTGCCGTTTCGCTTGGCGACGGTATGCGCCCCGGCAGCATCCACGACGCCAACGATGAGGCTCAGTTCCTGGAGCTCGATGTGCTCGGCGAGCTCACCAAGATTGCGTGGGAGCACGATGTGCAGGTTATCATAGAGGGACCGGGCCATGTGCCAATGCACAAAATAAAGGCCAACATGGAGCGTCAGCTCGCCGCCTGCCACGAGGCGCCTTTCTACACCCTCGGCCCGCTCACCACCGACATCGCACCGGCCTACGACCACATCACCTCGGCCATTGGCGCGGCGCAGATTGGCTGGCTTGGCACGGCTATGCTCTGCTATGTCACCCCAAAGGAACACCTAAGCCTTCCCAACCTCGAGGACGTGCGCAACGGCGTGATTGCCTACAAGATTGCCGCACACGCCGCCGACCTCGCAAAAGGACACCCGGGAGCACAGGTGCGCGACGACGCCATGAGCAAGGCTCGATATGAGTTCCGCTGGAAGGACCAGTTCAACCTCTCGCTCGACCCTGCTCGCGCACGCCAATACTATGTGGAGAGCCACAAGGACGACAACAAGTTCTGCACCATGTGCGGCCCCAACTTCTGTGCCATGCGCATCTCGCAGAATGTAGCCAACGAAATTTGTAAAGGAGAAAAATAATGTTTTCTGAAGAATTATCGAAAATAAGCTGGGATGAGACCTCCGCTCGCATCAATGCCATGACGGCACGCGATGTGGAGGTGGCTCTCAGCAAGGAGGTGCTGAGCGTAGATGATTTCATGGCGCTCATTTCACCTGCTGCCATTCCCTACCTCGAAATAATGGCACAGCGTGCCCAGCACTACACCCAGGAGCGCTTCGGCAAAGTCATCAGCATGTACATTCCGCTCTATCTGAGCAATGCCTGCACCAACTTCTGCGTGTACTGCGGATTCCAGTATGCCAACAAAATAAAGCGTACCACGCTCACGCCCGAGCAGATAAAGGCCGAGTGTGAGGCAATTCGCCGCCTGGGCCCATTTGAGAATCTGCTTATCGTCACCGGCGAATACCCATCGGTGGCCGGTGTGGATTATCTGGAGCAAGCACTGCACATCGCACGTCCCTACTTCAACAACCTCTCAATAGAGGTGATGCCACTAAAGGAGCAGGACTACCTGCGACTCACCAAGAGTGGGCTCAATGGCGTGGTGTGCTTCCAGGAGACCTACCACCGCGAGCGTTACAAGGTGTATCACCCACACGGCATGAAGTCGAACTTTGAGTGGCGACTCAATGGCTACGACCGCATGGGTGCGGCCGGAGTGCACAAGATAGGCATGGGCGTGCTCATTGGCCTCGAAGACTGGCGGACCGACATCACCATGATGGCCCACCACCTGCGCTACCTGCAAAAGCACTACTGGCGCACGCGCTTCTCGGTGAATTTCCCGCGTATGCGCCCGGCCGAGGGGCATTTCCAGCCCAATGTGGTGATGACCGACAAGGAGCTGGCGCAGGTCACATTCGCATTCCGCATCTTCGACCACGACGTAGATATATCCTACTCCACACGCGAGAGCCCCAAGTTCCGCGCCAACATGATGAAGCTCGGTGTGACCTCGATGAGCGCCGGCAGCAAGACCGAACCGGGCGGCTATGTGAGCACACCCGAAGCCTTGGAGCAGTTCACCGTAAGCGATGAGCGCACCCCAGCCGAAGTTGCCGCCGAGATTCGTGCACTGGGCTACGAAACCGTGTGGAAGGACTGGGACAAAATATTCGACTAAAGGCTGTATCAAAATTGGGGAATATCCACTAATGAGAGGGTGTGTCAAAATTGGAAAATAACCACTTATGCAGGGACGCACCCCGGTGCGTCCGCGTTACCGCCTCACAATCAGGCGATGACACAAGTGATTATGGGCGGACGCACCGGGGTGCGTCCCTACATCAAAATATCATCAAATCCAATTATAATACACCCTCCTATTTGCAGTGTCATCTAAGGCGTGTATCGCCTGCAACATATTTAGAGAATCAGCTGTTGCGATACTCCTGGGGAGTCATGCCGGTGTAGGTGCGGAAGTAGCGTGTGAAAGTGGTGGGCGTGGGGAAGCCCAGCGAGGCGGCAATCCTGCTCACCGTGGCGTCGGAGCCTTTGAGCTGGGTCTTGGCGTCCATTATTATCATGTTCATTATTATCTCCTGTGGCGTCATGCCCGTAGTCTTGCTTATCACATTGCAGAAGTGCGACAGGGTGAGGTTCACCTCGTGGGCATAGAACGAAATCTTGTGCTCCTCGCGGTAGTTCTCGAAAGCAAGCTGGAGGAACTCAGAGAGCACCGCATGCTCGCGCGACTGTCCCTCGCGCTTGTCGCTCACTTTCTGCTTGGCGATGACAGCCGATATGCTTTCCACAAAAATATCCATGATGCTCTTTATCACCGTGGGGGTGATGGGGCTGTCGTTGCCAAGCCTGCCAGCCCGTGCAAGGAGCGACATGGCGTCGCCATATAGCTCACTTATTGCCGGCTCCAGCTCAAGCACAGGGTTGCGGAACAGTGGCATCATTATCTTCGACATGCTCTTGAGGAAGTTGACACTCTGCATAAACTTCGACGAGAAGCCTATGAAACTGATGCGCGTGTCGGGGCTTATTTCCCGAATCTGTATGAATGTGCCCGGCATTACCACCACGAAGTTCGACTGGCGCACCTCGTAATCCCAAAGGTTGATAGTGCTCTTCACGCAGCCTTTATTAAGGTAGGCAAGCACGCCACACTGTATGCGGCAGGGAAATTGTGTGTAGTTGCTGAGTATATCCATGTTCACATTGTCATAGACCAGATAGTCCACGGGCAAGTCAAACAAGGGGAGCTGTTCTCCTTTTCCAGTCGTTTGGAATAAATCGTGCATAGTGTGTATTTTGTAGAATTTTTGCGCAAAAATACTACATTCCCACAACTCCCACAACTTTTCCGATAAATTTGTTCATCAGCTTTCCCCATTCCGTTTTTTTCGCCACAGGCTACGGCTACAGCTGCCTTCAAGCCCAATCCCTCTTTTCTTTTTCGGGGACAAAAATACTTCAAAAACTCTTCAAAAGGTTGCAAGTTTCGGGAAAAATGACTAACTTTGCACCGAAATTTGAGGCAGGAATGCCGGCGAATATCAAGAAATTATGTATTGACCCACTGGGCTGCGTAGTTGGGAAATGATGCTAAACTCCTGAGAAACAGACCCTGTGACGTGATAACGGTTGCTAATTTGCGCAGCTTCGCTCTGCAAAAATGAAGCCCAACCGCTACATATTTTTATGTGCCGCTGCATTTTGTGAGCCGTTTTTTTGAAATTATCGCAAAAAATCACTTACTTTTCACTCCGATTTAGTGAAACAAAAATTTTTTTTTAAACAAAACTACTAATTGGAATACAGCCATGTCAAAGGTTTGTCAGATTACAGGCAAGAAGGCGATGACAGGAAACAACGTATCGCACTCTAAAAGAAGAACAAAGCGTAAATTCTTCGCTAACTTGTTCACAAAGAAATTTTATTGGGTAGAGCAGGATCAGTGGATTAGCCTCACTATCTCGGCTTCGGGTCTTCGCACTATCAACAAGCTTGGACTGGATGCAGCACTCAAGCAGGCAGCAAGCAAGGGTTATCTAACATGTATTAAAACAGCAGAGTAATTGAAAGATGGCAAAGAAAGCTAAAGGCAATAGAGTACAGGTGATACTCGAATGCACCGAGCAAAAAGCAAGTGGTGTACCTGGAATGTCGCGTTATATCACCACCAAGAACCGCAAGAACACCACTGAGAGACTGGAGTTGAAGAAATACAACCCCTACCTGAAGAAAGTTACAGTCCACAAAGAAATTAAATAAGAATAAGCTATGGCAAAGAAAGTAGTTGCAACACTCCAAAAAGGTGAGGGCCGTACCTACAGCAAAGTTATCAGAATGGTGAAGTCGCCCAAGACCGGTGCCTACACCTTCAAAGAGGAGATGGTTCCCAACGACCAAGTACAGGCTGCCCTGAACAAATAATTCCGGAATATATATATTTTTCCATAATACCTGTAAAAAGGCTTCTGGCTCACTTGCCCGGAGCCTTTTTCATTTTTTTGTTTGGGATTTATTTGTTTTTACGAAGTGGTTGCTGTAACTTTGCATAAGAGTAACCACAATAATGAGCCAATGCAGCGAAGACTTGCAATCATATTCACCATTCTCGTGGCGGCAATAGCCTTGCCGTGGGGCGACGCTGTGGCACAAATGCAGTGGCGCGAAACCACGCTCACCGCTCGTGTGCCAAGCCTCAACGACCCCCTCCTTAGCGACGGAGTGGAGATATATGGCATCAACGGCTCCATCATTGTGCGCACACCACACAAGGTGCAGGTGAGGGTGTTCACCATCCTTGGCCAGATGGTGTCGCAGGCCGTGCTCAATGCAGGCACATCGGAGCTGAAGATAAATGCCCGGGGCATCTACATTGTGAAAATTGGCAACATAACCCAGAAGGTGGCTCTCTGAAAGAAATCAACAAATTCACCGGTAACAACAACAACAATTAAATACTTCAAGAATCATGGACAACAACAGCAACATCGACTGGAAGAACCTCACATTTGGCTACATGAAGACCGACTTCAACGTGCGTTGCGCATTTAAGGACGGCAAATGGGGCGATGTGGAAGTGAGCGACTCCGAGTACATCAATATGCACATGGCAGCCACCTGCCTGCACTACGGACAAGAAATCTTCGAGGGGCTGAAGGCTTTCAAGGGCAAAGACGGAAAAATACGCATTTTCCGCCTCGAGGAGAACGCCAAGCGCATCCAGCGAAGCGCCGAAGGCATTAAGATGGAGCCGCTGCCTGTGGAGAAATTCCGAGAGATGGTGGAGAAGGTGGTGAAGCTCAATGAGCGCTTCATTCCGCCCTATGGCAGCGGGTCGTCGCTCTACATCCGTCCGCTCGAAATTGGCATGTCGGCACAGGTGGGCGTGAAACCCGCCTCCGAATATCTGTTCATCATTTTCGTAACCCCCGTGGGTCCATACTTCAAAGAAGGATTCAAGCCCACAAAGGTGGCAATCTACCGCGAGTTCGACCGTGCAGCCCCTTGTGGCACAGGACGCTGGAAAGTGGGCGGAAACTACGCCGCAAGCCTCACCGCCGGCGAGCGTGCAAAGCAAAACGGCTTCTCGGCTGTGCTCTACCTCGACCCAAAGGAAAAGAAATACATTGATGAGTGCGGCCCGGCCAACTTCTTTGCAGTGAGGGATGGCAAGTACATCACCCCCAAGAGTGGCTCCATTCTGCCATCAATCACCAACATGAGCCTCCAGCAGATTGCCAAGGACATGGGACTCGAAGTGGAGTGCCGGCCTATGCTGCTCGAGGAGCTCGACACCGTGGATGAAGCTGCCGAGTGCGGTACTGCCGCTGTGGCCGCGCCCATCAGCGAGGTGCACGACATCGACACCGGCAAAGTGTATGTGATTGCAAAGAACGGCCAGCCTGGCCCCGTCACCACACAGCTCTACAACCACCTGCGTGCCATTCAGCTCGGCGATGAGCCCGACACTCACAACTGGGTTACGGTGCTTTAGCAAGAAGCCGGCGGTGGCACCCGGTTCAAACGAACAATAATACACACACGACAATAGTAGGATGGTGGATTTTGATAAAATAATTGAGAAACACTACACCAAGGGCAGCGATGCCTACAATCTATTGACGACACACAGCCGACAAGTGGCAGAGCTGGCATTGCAGCTTGCCGACGAGTCGGCTGTTGCCGTCGATAGAGACTTTGTGGTGGAAGCATCCATGCTTCACGATATTGGCATTTGCCGCACCAATGCGCCAGGCATTTTCTGCTTCGGCACAGAGCCATATCTGCGGCACGGACTGATAGGAAAAGCCATGCTGCTCGAAGAAGGCTTGCCACGTCACGCCCTTGTGTGTGAGAGACACATTGGAGCCGGACTCACAGCCAATGAGATTGTCGCCCAGAAACTGCCACTGCCAGCTGTGGACATGCTGCCGCTGACGGTGGAGGAAAAGCTCGTGTGCTATGCCGACAACTTCTTCTCGAAGTCGCACATAGCACCGGCACGCACCTACAAGCAGGTGCGTGCAATGATGGCACGCTATGGCGAAGGCACACTAAGCCGCCTCTCCGAAATGCACACGCTCTTCTCCCCCCACTCCTAACTCCTAACTCCTAACTCCCAACTGAATAAACCCTCTGCCTAAGCGTGGCTACGGCAGCATTGAGGTCGTCAGTGCCAAAAGCGCCTATCGTCATCAGCCTTAGCTCCACGGGGCTCAGGTGGGGCGCATAGGGAGGCTGAATATAGGGAAAATCGGGCCAAAGAACCATTCCAAGCGACTCATAGAACGCAATTCGCTTTCGGGTAGTCACATCGGTTGGCGGCTCCACCTCAAGCACCATCCGGCGACTCACGTTGTCGACGAAGTCACCAATGATGAGATGTCCAAGCCCCTTGCCCCTAAGATGCGACTCCACTGCAAGATGCTCAATGTAGGTGAACTCACCAAAATCCCAATACGAGAGAAACGCAGCCATACGGCCCGTAGCAGCTTCTGTGGCCACACGAATATGAAACTCACCGCCTTTTGCGAGCAATTCGCGCACAAGGCCAAAATCCCTGCGTTCATCGGCTGGAAATGCCGATTCATAGAGGGCCTGAATATCAGCAAGTAATGGGCTGATATGCGTAATTTCCTTGAAATTATACATCATTTTATAAAAATTAATACGAAAATTTTATCGCAAATAAAATAAAATGCGTAACTTTATCTGCCTAAAAAGCAAAGTTAAACCTTTTTATCGAATAAAAAAAATTAAAGATATTGTCAAATGGCAAATTCACAATTAGATTCATTGGATTACAGAATCCTTAAAATGCTGTCGCTCAACGCACGCAAGCCTTATCTTGAAATAGCACGCGAATGTAACGTGTCGGGAGCTGCAATTCACCAGCACATACAGAAAATGCAAAGCCTTGGCGTAATCAAGGGTTCGGAAACTCTTATCGACCCGGCATCAGTGGGCTACGACACTTGCTCCTACATTGGCTTTTTCCTCAGCGACCCCTCCAAATTCGACGAAGTGGTGGAAAAGCTGCAAGAAATACCCGAAGTGGTGGAATGCCACTACACTACCGGCAAATACGACCTCTTCATCAAGCTCTATGCCCACAACAACGGGCACTTGCTGCAAATCATTCACGACAAGCTGCAAAACCTGGTGTCGGTGCGCACAGAGTCGCTCATATCATTCAAGGAGGTGTTCAAGCGCCAAATTCCCATCGTGGAGCAATAGGCGCCTCTCGCTCAAGCTCCACGCCGCCTCGGCTCCCCATCAGGGACACAAAGCGACGTGGAGCACCACTCCTCCTCCACTACTATATAATTCATAAAAAGCGTATTATGGAACACGACCAACTGCTTCTCGATGCCATTGAGTGTGCCAATTTAGCCGGCAAAATTCAGCTTCAGCACTTCCGTACCGATAATCTCAACGCCACGGCCAAGCTCAACGACAGCGACATAGTCACCGTAACCGACCGCCAGGCCGAGGCTGCAATCATCAACTTTGTGCACAACCGATATCCAGGCCACTCCATTCTCTCCGAGGAGTCGGGAGCCGAAACGCGCAACAGCGACTATGAGTGGGTTATCGACCCCGTGGACGGCACCACCAACTACAATGCCGGCCTGCCCACACACTGCGTGTCGATTGGCATTCGCTTTCGCGGCGAGACAATTGTGGGCGTTGTGCTTGCTCCCTACCTCAACGAACTTTTCCATGCCGTGCGCGGCGAAGGAGCCTACCTCAATGGCAAGCAAATCCATGTGAGCCAAAACACCGACATACACAAAGCAGTGGTATCCACCGGCTTCCCGGTGGATAAAGATGTGAACCCCGACAACAATTTGCCAAATGTGGCACGAGTGCTTCCTCTCGTGCGCGGACTCCGCAGGCTCGGGTCGGCTGCCATGGACATCTGCTATGTGGCAGCAGGATTCCTCGATGCCTACTGGGAACTCAACCTGCACGAGTGGGACGTGTGTGCCGCCAGGCTCATAGCCGAAGAGGCTGGAGCCAAAGCCATCAACTTCCGCAACGACCGCTGCGTGTCGCTGCTCGTGGGCTCGCCTGCAATAGCCCGAATCATCGACCCGCTGCTGAGCCGGGAACCGGCTCGCTGACAAGCAGCCTGAATCCTCTCCCTTGGCATCATTATGCAGAAATCCTAAAAAAACCATTATGAAAATTACCTGAAATTCGCGATAATTTGCTACCTTAGCGGCGCTTTTTCGCGAGGCCTTGTTTATGGCTGTCCGCAAAACGTGTTTTTTGCAGAAGAACTTATTCTTTGAAAAGACTTTTTTATATTAATTATGGTTCTCATTAAAGATAAAAAGCAGGCACTGACCCAACTTAAAGACTACATTATGATTGTGGTGGGCCTGGCTCTCTATGCATTTGGCTTCACGGCCTTCATCCTGCCCGAGAAAGTGGTGAGCGGCGGTCTGGCCGGCGTGGCATCACTCATCTATTTCAAGTTTGGGATTCCGGTGGCTATCACCAACTACACCCTGAATGTGCTGCTCCTGCTCATGGCATTCCGCGTGGTGGGACGCACCTTTGTGATACGCACAGTGTTTGGTTTCTCCGTGATAAGCCTTTTCTTCGGCGTGATGCAGCCATTGTTTCCTCATCCGTTCGTGAGCGGACAACCCTTCATGAACATCATCCTTGGCTCAATAATGTGCGGCCTTGGCGTGGGACTGG
>JAQXTJ010000134.1 GCA_029219425.1 Bacteroidales bacterium | reverse complement strand
GTGTATGTGAACCGCGATGAGCTGTGCCCCGGCGACGACAAGGACCTCTACAACGTGGTGTTCAAGAAGCTGCTCGACATGGGCGACTTTGTGGGCGTTGAGGGATTTGTGTTCCGCACGCAGACGGGCGAAATCTCCGTGCACGCCAAGAAGCTCACCGTGCTCAGCAAGTCGCTGCGTCCGCTGCCTGTGGTGAAGGTGAAAGATGGTGTGACCTACGATGCCTTCAGCGACCCGGAGCTGCGCTTCCGCCAGCGCTATGTGGATCTCATCGTGAACGATGGCGTGAAGGAGACTTTCTTGCAGCGTGCCACCGTGCTGCGCACCCTGCGCCGCGTGCTCGACGATGCAGGCTACACCGAGGTGGAGACTCCCACCTTGCAAGCTATCGCCGGCGGCGCCAGCGCACGTCCATTCATCACTCACTTCAATGCGCTCGACATCGACATGTATATGCGCATCGCCACTGAGCTCTATCTGAAGCGACTTATCGTGGGCGGCTTTGAGGGAGTGTATGAGATTGGCAAGAACTTCCGCAACGAGGGTATGGACCGCAACCACAACCCGGAGTTCACCTGCATGGAGCTATATGTGCAATACAAAGACTATAACTGGATGATGAGCTTCACCGAGAAGCTGCTCGAGACGATTTGCATTGCCGTGAATGGCAAGCCCGAGCGTGAGGTGGATGGCAAGGTGATAAGCTTCAAGGCTCCTTATCGCCGCTTGCCTATTCTCGACGCTATCAAGGAAAAGACCGGCTTCGACCTCAATGGCAAGACTGAGGAGGAGATTCGCAAGATTGCCGTGGAAGACTTGAAGATGGAGAGCATCGACGAGAGCTTCGGCAAGGGCAAGCTCATCGATGAGATATTCGGCGAGTTCTGCGAGGGCTCGTTCATTCAGCCCACTTTCATCATCGACTACCCAGTGGAGATGAGCCCGCTCACCAAGATGCACCGCTCAAAGCCCGGACTGACCGAGCGCTTTGAGCTGATGGTGAACGGCAAGGAGCTTGCCAACGCCTACTCGGAGCTCAACGACCCCATCGACCAGCGCGAGCGATTTGTGGAGCAGATGCGCCTTGCCGACAAGGGCGACGATGAGGCTATGATTATCGACAACGACTTTATCCGCGCCCTGGAGTATGGAATGCCGCCCACATCGGGCATTGGCATTGGCATCGACCGCCTCACTATGCTCATGACGGGTCAGACTACCATTCAGGAGGTGCTTCTATTCCCGCAGATGCGCCCTGAGAAGGTGATTCCTCGCGACAAGGAGGAGAAATTTGTGGCTGTGGGCGTGCCTGCCGAGTGGGTGCCTGCCGTGCAGAAGGCCGGCTGCCTCACAGTGGAGTCTCTGGGCAATGCCAGCGCAGGCAAGCTGCATCAGGAGCTTTGCGGCCTCAACAAGAAATACAAGCTGGAGCTGAAGAACCCCACCATCGACGACGTGAAGGCCTGGGTGGAGGCCGCAGCTCCAAAAATCGAAGAATAACCAAAATTCCAAAACAACAGGACATAACGACGTAATGGCTTCTATATCAGGTACAATAGCTGTGATGGGCGGCGGGAGCTGGGCTACGGCTCTCGCCAAGCTCCTGCTGGTGAACAATGAGCGCATTATGTGGTATATGCGCCGCGACGACCGCATTGCCGACTTCAAGCGGCTGCAACACAATCCGGCGTATCTCTCCGACGTGCGCTTCGACACTGGCCGCATCGACTTCTCGAGCGACATCAATGAGGTGTGCCGCCGCGCCGATGTGCTGCTGCTCGCCCTGCCGTCGCCCTACATCAAGAGCCATCTTGCCAAGCTCTCGGCCGACATCAGCCAGAAATTTGTGGTGAGCGCGGTGAAGGGCATTGTGCCCGATGAGAATCTCACGGTGGCTGAGTATATGTGCCGATTCTACAAAGTTGACCCTGACCGCACTGTGGTGCTAAGTGGTCCTTGCCACGCCGAGGAGGTTGCCCTCGACCGCCTGTCCTATCTTACCGTAGGCTCCACGAGCGAGGCTCTCAGCGAGGCGTTTGCCAAGCGCATTGCCAGCCGCTCGCTCAAGACGATTGTCTCGGCCGACATGATTGGCATTGAATATGGCGCGGTGCTGAAGAATGTGTATGCCATTCTTGCCGGCATTCTGCATGGCATGAAGAATGGCGACAATTTCCTGGCGGTGCTGGTGAGCTCGTCGATTCGCGAGATGGAGCGGTGGGTGGATGCCGTGGCTCCTTGCCCCGGCCGCAACATCTGCAACTCGGCCTATCTCGGCGACTTGCTCGTGACGTCCTACTCCCGCTTCTCGCGCAACCACAACTTCGGCGCGATGATTGGCAAGGGCTACTCGGTGAAGGCTGCTATGATGGAGATGGAAATGGTCACCGAGGGCTACTATGGCGCGAAGTGCATCCACGAAATCAACAAGGAGAAGCAGGTGGACATTCCTATCGCCGATGCGGTCTATTCCATTCTCTATGAGAAGGCTAAGCCAGCACAGGTGATTGAGGAACTGGCAGAGAAGCTCTCGTGATAGTGAGGAGCCAGGAGTTAGGAGTTTTTTGGGAGGAAGATATTTTTTTCACAATACAAAAATTTTTTTTGATGATGAAAACACTGAAATTTGAGAATTGCAATGTGGAGTGCACCGTGTCGCAGGCCGACATCGTCGCACTCAAGGGCAGAGCCGCCGAGGCTATGGAGAAACTCCACACCGGCTCGGGTGCAGGTAACGACTTCTTGGGCTGGCTCAACCTGCCCAGCAGCACTGATGAGGCTCTTATCGCCGACATCGAGGCAGCAGCCCGCGCATTGCAGGGTTGTGAGTTTGTGGTTGCTATCGGTATTGGCGGCAGCTATCTTGGTGCCAAGGCTGTGATTGAGGCGCTGAGCGACTCGTTTGCCTGCTTCAAGCCCGCCAATGGTCCGCGTGTGCTTTTCGCCGGCCAGAACATCGGCGAGGACTATCTCTATGAGCTCATGGAGCTGCTCAAGGGAAGAAAGTTTGGTATTATCGTAATATCTAAGTCGGGAACCACCACCGAGCCGGCTATCGCCTTCCGCATGCTCAAGGAGCTGCTCGAGGCTCAGGCAGGCAAGGCCGAGGCATCGAAGCTCATCGTGGCAATCACCGACGCCAAGAAGGGCGCACTGCGCAAGCTCGCCACAGAGGAGGGCTACAAGACCTTCGTTATCGCCGACAATGTGGGCGGCCGCTTCTCGGTGCTCACTCCCGTGGGACTGCTTCCTATCGCAGCCGCAGGACTCGACATTCGCGCTCTCCTTGCCGGTGCAAAGGCTATGGAGGAGAAGACTGCCACCTCGGGCGACGACAATATATCGGAGGTGTATGCCATGACTCGCAACGCCCTCTATAATGCAGGAAAGAAGATAGAAATCCTCGTGAACTACAATCCCAAGCTGCACTACTTCGGAGAGTGGTGGAAGCAGCTCTATGGCGAGAGCGAGGGCAAGGACGGCAAGGGCATTTTCCCGGCAGCCGTGGATAACTCCACCGACCTCCACTCGATGGGACAGTGGATTCAGGACGGTGAGCGCACCATCTTCGAGACAGTGATCTCGGTGGAGGAGCAGCAGCACACTGCCGTTATTCCCACCGACGATGCCAACCTCGACGGCCTCAACTACATTGCCGGAAAGCGCGTGGATGAGGTGAACAAGATGGCCGAGCTGGGCACTCAGATTGCCCATGTGGATGGACAGGTGCCCAACATCAAGGTGACTTTGCCCGCCCTCACCGAGTATCACCTTGGCGAGCTTATCTACTTCTTCGAGAAGGCTTGTGGCATTAGCGGCTACATCCTCGATGTGAACCCCTTCAACCAGCCCGGCGTGGAGGCTTACAAGAAGAACATGTTTGCACTGCTTCGCAAGCCCGGCTACGAGGCCGAGAGCGACGCAATACAGGCCCGCCTGAAGTAATATAATTGCACGGCAACAAACGCAACGAGGGGCTGTATCTCATGGTGTGGGATGCAGCTCCTGTTTTCTGTACCCTTTCGGTCGATGCCGGCTGCATGCAACTGTGATAGCTTGTGGAATGGATTCAGCTCCACTTGCAGCACGCGTCCGGCAGCATTTGCGTTGGTGTATTTCAGCGAAAATGAATTGTCGGTGTAGCCAAATGGCTGGCTCTCGCGGTAGGTGTAGTCGGCGGTGGTGCCGTCGTCGGGGCGGCTGAAGCGATAATGATGCGGCCGTCGTCGTTGGCCATCACCAGCGACAATTCGGGCAGGAAATCGGGGTTGGAGCGGTAGCGGTGCAGCACGAAGTGCTCGGTGCAGCCCGGGCGATACACATTCCAGAAAGCCTCGCGCGTGAGTTCTTCAACGGCGCGGTAATCGGCGGGAGTTTCAAGTCGGATAATCATAGCAATATTTTTGTTTTTTGGAATTGCAAAGTTACAGCAGAGAGGTGCAAAGTGGTGTGTAAAAATCGGACAAACACAACGAAAGGAGGCTGTGCCGCAACACAGGCACAGTCTCCTTTCGTTTTTAGTACGGCTCGGCAAGAGCTATTATCTTATTACCACTTTCCGGGCATGGCGTCCCTGGCGCTTGATGTAGATGCCCTGAGCGGGACGCTCCACGCGGATGCCCTGGAGGTTGAAATACTCAACCGGAGCCGTGGCGTCGTCGCTCACTGTGATTCCCTCCACGCCGCTCTGCTTGGAGGTGACGGTGGAGGTGGCGGGAGTGATGCTGCGGTTGTCGATAGTAGGCACTGCAAACACGCCGAGGTAGTGACCCGAGGCCACCAGATTGCCGGCATAGTCGAAAGCCATTTGCTCCACATAGATACCATCCTGAATGCGCTTTGCGCCCACGCCAATATCGTGGGTGAAGCTGTAGAGCGGTGCGAGCGAGGGCGTGTTGCCCTCGAAGGTCACGGCGAAGAAGCGGAAAGTGCCCCAGCCATCGTTAACGGCAAGCACCGAGCCATCGCGGGTCACTGCAAGCGCACTGCCTGCGGCTCCATCGAGGAGGCTCTGGTTTTCCAGACGGCCCGAATTGAAGGTGATGTTGCCATCGTAGTCGATGAAGAGGAGCGAAGGCGACGACTCATCGTTGGTTTGCTTGCCGATATTTGCGCACACCCACACACCTTGCTCCACAGGAGCGATTTGTGCATCGGCCACCATGCCGCTCGGCAGCATGAGGCTCTTGCTTGGAGCCTCGCCCCAGCCACTCGGAATGGCGGCAGCGTTCACCGCACCCAGGTTGTAGATATTCACCACATAGCGCTTGGCCGAGTTCTTCATGAGCGCGAGCATCTTGAGCGATGCACCCTCGCCGGTGAAAGCCACGCCGCCTGCCACGCCGGCAACCTCCACACCGCCATTGGTGATGACGCCCGCCGAGGCAGTGCCCTCGAAGAACTGCGAGTACTGCGAGAGACCGTCGCCGGTGGAGCGCCACAGTCCGGCAGCCGCATCAGCACCGTCGGTGACGAATAGAGTACCGTCGGGGGTGAAATTGAGCACGCCATTGGTGGTGAAAGTGCCATTGGCGAGCGGAGCTCCCTCAAGGCGGTTGTAGTTCTGGTCGAAGAGGTAGATGCCATTCTCGGGCTTGGAAGCGCCATTGT
>JAQXTJ010000133.1 GCA_029219425.1 Bacteroidales bacterium | reverse complement strand
AAACTTGCGGCGCTCCACATATTCGTTGTAGGTGTCGAGCATATACTCGGGTGAGGCGTCGATTGATGCCTCGGCCACAATCTGTCCCAGCAGTGGCGGGCTGAGGCGTGCCTGGCAGAATTTCATCACGTTCTTCTTGAGCTCGGCGTGCTTGGTGATGATGGCTCCGATGCGTATGCCGCACTCGCTGTAGCGCTTCGACACCGAGTCGATGAGTACCACCTGCTCCTCTATTCCCTTGAGGTGGAATGCCGAGATGTATGGGGCGCCGGTGTAGCAGAACTCGCGGTACACCTCGTCGCTGAAGAGGAAGAGGTCGTATTTCTTCACTATGTCGCGGAGCTGGTTCATCTCGCTCTGTGTGTAGAGGTAGCCTGTGGGGTTGTTGGGGTTGCAGATGAGAATACCCTTGGTGCGCGGGGTGATGAGTTCCTCAAACTTCTCCACCGGTGGCAGTGCGAAGCCCTCGTCGATCGATGAGGTGACGGTCTTTATCACCGCGCCGGCCGAGATGGCGAAAGCCATGTAGTTGGCGTAGGCCGGTTCGGGCACTATTATCTCGTCGCCCGGGTCGAGGCACGCCATAAAAGCAAAAAGCACAGCCTCCGAGCCGCCCACGGTCACTATGATGTCGTCGGCAGTGACGTCGATATTGAAGCGGTGATAATAGGTGGCGAGCTTCTCGCGCAGCGAGCGGATGCCGTCGCTGGGGCTGTACTCGAGCACCTTGCGGTCGATGTGCTTGAGCGCCTCAAGCGCCTCGGGCGGCGTGGGGAGGTCGGGCTGACCGATATTGAGGTGATACACTTTAGTGCCGCGGCTCTTGGCAGCGTTGCTCAGCGGCACCAGCTTGCGAATTGGCGATGCGGGCATTATCTCTCCGCGATTGGATATTTTCGGCATAATGCAGACTACTTTTCTTGGTTATTCACGCGCGGCAGTCACTTGGCACAGCCGCGATTGCGCTGCAAAGTTAATACAAAAATTTCATTTTCGCACCAATAGCCTATTTCCTCGCCACATAAATTCTTGCACCTCCGGCGAAATTAGTGTGCGTGGCGGCATCGTAGTTTCCGATTTCTTGATTATCTTTGCATAAGATAGGCTGCATCTCGGCAAAATCAATTGAGCAAGCTCATTGCTTTTGCGCTCGATTTGCACTACTTTGGAAAAATGCCGTGACTACCAAAAACAGAAAACAACCTTTTTTATCCTGACACTGACACTTATGGAAGAGATTTTAGCAAAATTTAAGATTGAGGGCACTCCGGTGGAGGTGAAGCCTCTGGGCAGCGGACTGATTAATGACACTTACCTGGTGCGCACCGATGGCGATGCCCCCGACTATGTGTTGCAGCGCATCAACAATGCCATCTTCACCGATGTGGAGCTGCTACAGCACAACATTGAGGCGGTGACGCGACACCTGCGCTCCAAGCTCGCCGGCTGCGACGACGTGGACCGCCGCGTGCTGCGATTCATAGCCACTGATGATGGAAAGACCTACTGCCGCGATGCCGCAGGCAACTACTGGCGTCTCTCGGTGTTTATCCCGCGTGCCACCACGCACCAGACGGTGGATGCCGAGCACTCCTATCACGCCGGCCGTGCCTTTGGCAACTTCGAGGCTGAGCTGGTCGATATTCCCGACACGCTGGGCGAGACAATCCCCGATTTCCATAACATGGAGCTGCGCATATCCCAGCTGCGCGATGCTGTGAAGCGCGATGCCGCAGGCAGGCTTGCCGAGGTGCAGCCCATAGTGGATGCCATTGAGGCTCGTGCCGGGGAGATGTGCCTCGCCGAGCAGCTTCACCGCGAGGGACGGCTGCCCAAGCGCATCTGCCACTGCGACACGAAGGTGAACAACATGATGTTTGGCGACGACGGACAGGTGCTCTGCGTAATCGACCTCGACACGGTGATGCCCAGCTTTGTGTTCTCCGACTATGGCGACTTCCTGCGCACTGCCGCCAATGCCGTGGCCGAGGACTCGCCCGAAGTGGATAAGGTGGAGTTTCGCCGCGACATTTTCGAGGCTTTCACACGCGGCTATCTGGAGTCGGCAAGCCGGTTTCTCACGCCCACCGAGACTGAGCTGCTGCCTTATGCGGTGACGCTCTTCCCCTACATGCAGTGCGTGCGTTTCCTCACCGACTATATCAATGGCGACACCTACTACAAGATTGCCTATCCCACCCACAACCTGGTGCGCACCCGCAACCAGTGGCGACTCTATGAGTGCACAATGGAGCTGCGTCCCTACATGAGCCGCTTCATTGCAGGGTGCATGGGGCAGTAGAATGAATCTTTTTTTTATTTTTTTAGAGAAACTTGAATTTATGCTGACAATTAGAAAGATAGATGCGGTGGTGACTGATGCTGCCGCAGTGGCGGCCACGCTCGATGCTGCCGGTGTGGAATATAATGTGATTGGCTGTGTGAACTGGCCACAGGAGTTTTCCTACGCTCCGCGAGCTGAGTTCCGCCTTGCCCACACGGGCGATACTTTGCTCATAGATTACCGCGTGGCAGAGCACAGTGTGGCTGCCGTGGCACAGGCCGATGGTGGCCGTGTGTGGGAGGACAGCTGTTGCGAGCTTTTCTTGCAGCCCACCACCGGCGGGCCCTACTACAACATTGAGTGCAATTGTGCCGGAACCCTGCTCATAGCCTGTGGCCCCGTGCGCGAGGGCCGCGAGCCAGCACCCCAGGAGGTGCTCAATGGCGTGAAGCGGTGGTCGTCGCTCGGCCGCGAGCCTTTCACCGAGCGTGTGGGCGATGTGGAGTGGCACTTGTCGCTCATTGTGCCTGCTTGCACTTTCTTCGGGCATGAAATAGCCGACCTGTCGGGCCGGTCCATGCGGGGCAATGCTTATAAGTGTGGCGACTTGCTCGAGCGTCCGCATTTCCTCTCGTGGGCTCCAATTCCCATCGCAGCACCCGACTTTCACCGCCCCGACTTTTTTGCGCCAATGCAGATGGGCTGAGGCTCTGATTGCCTTCCCATCTCCATGAGATGACGACAATGAGAATGAGAAAAAGGATGAGACTTTACACAAGCCCCACCCCCCGGAATTTAGTATAAAAACAAAGAAACTCTCTTTTGCTTGACTATTTGTGATGTGTCGTCTTGCATGGCTGCCGGGTGTGGCTGCAATTGCTTGAAAAATCGCCATCACTCTCCACAGCACATTGCTTGCGTTTCTCAACAATCTTTTTTATACCTATAATTACAACCATTAAAAACCTAAAAACAATTTACTAATCAAAAAACTTTCTTTTTATAGTTGTCGTTGCCTGAAGTGCGTTTCTCGTTTTCCGGACTGTGCTTGTCAGTTCTCGGCCACCGAGCGCATCCACTCGCTCTCGGTGGGCACTTCCTCGGCGATTTCGGTGTGTATTTCCACGCCATATTCCTCATCGTGCTGTGAGCGGTCGAGTCCGATGCGCTCGCTCTTGGCCGACACTCGCATGCGCACCATCTTGTTGGTGAGCCAGTAGAGGGCGTAGCTCACAATGAATGTGTAGCCGAACACTATCGCCACGGCGAGCAGGTGATTGAGGAAGAACTCTCTGTGGGTCACTTCGGCGCTCTCGGGCTGCGGATAGAAGTAGCTGTAGGTGAACACGCCGGTGAGCACCGTGCCAACGATTCCGCCGAGTCCGTGAGTGGGGAACACGTCGAGCGCGTCGTCGAAGAGGTGAGTCTTGGCCTTATAGGTCACTGCCATGTTGCAGATGAGCGTGGTGACGAAGGAGATGAAGATGCTCTGTCCCACGGTCACCCAGCCGGCACTCGGGGTGATTGCCACCAGGCCCACGACCGCACCGATTGCGGCGCCCATTGCCGATGGGCGGCGGCCAAGCACGCAGTCGAGAAACACCCATGTGGCCATTGCTGTAGCGGCGGCGGTGTTGGTGTTGAGGAAGGCCGAGATTGCCACGCCGTCGGCGGCAAGCGATGAGCCTCCGTTGAACCCAAACCATCCCAGCCACAGCAGTGCAGCACCGAGCAGCACGAATGGTATGTTGGCTGCCTTTCCCTCATCGCTCTTGCGCTTCCCAAGGAAGATAGCTCCGGTGAGAGCCGCCACGCCCGATGCTGCGTGCACCACGATTCCTCCGGCAAAATCGTGCACATGCATCTTGGCGAATATACCTTCGGGATGCCACGTCCAGTGGGCAAGCGGGCAATAGACCAATATCACCCAAAGCATCATAAAGATTAGATATCCTGAGAATTTCACGCGCTCGGCAAATGAGCCTGTGATGAGCGACGGCGTGATTATGGCAAATTTCATCTGGAACAGCGCGAACAGCGCCAGCGGAATGGTGGTCACGCCCAGGTCGATTTGCGACAATGGCGCAGTGGCCGGCGCACCCATGTTCTCACAGCCCACATGATTGAAGAGGAAGAAATCCACAGGGTTGCCTATGAGGCCGCCTATGTCGTTGCCAAACGACAGCCCGAAGCCAAACACTATCCATATCACACTCACCACTCCCATCACTATGAAGCTTTGCAGCATAGTGCTGATTACATTCTTGGCGCGTACCATTCCTCCGTAGAAGAATGCCAGGCCCGGCGTCATCATGAGCACGAATATCGTGGCTGTGATCATCCACGCTATGTTGGCATAGCTCTGTGCCGACAGCCCTTCGGGCAGTGTGAAGTTTCCCTCTTGTCCCGTCAGCCCCACGCCAAGCAATGAAATCAATGCTACTAAGCTGAACAAAATTAACCATCTCTTTTTCATCTTTCTTTCGTTTTTTTCTAAATTTCCCTTATTTCGTCGCAAGCAAGTGGCAACCTGCCGGCAAATGAAATAATTAATTAACCATTTGCAATCTTTTTCGCCGCAAAGGTAGATAATTGCTATAAAATATGCAAATATTTTGTCAAATATTTTTCAAAATAATTTTATGTGTGGAAAAATGCCACAAAAATGGTTGATAATGTGGCACGGCAGCGAATTGAGTGAGCAATTGCCGTGAGATTCACGGGAAATCACTAACTTTGCCGCACGAGAATAAAAATCGAAGAGCGTTGAATAGGAATCAATGCGTGTGTAAAAAATTTTATTTTTTTTGAAATGATGATTTTATTGGATATATTCACATCGGTGGAGTTCTACACTATTGCCATCACGGTGGCCATTCTCATAGTTGGCTTTATCTTTAATCCATCGCGACGCTCGCCGGCGATGACCTATCTCTATTCTGCCACTATAGAGCCTTCGGCCGAAGCAGATGCCGATGGCCGGCTGCTTGAGATAGAGTCGCTCGACGACTTCACGCTGCTCCTGCGCCGCCGCTGCGCCGTGCTGCCCGAGGGAGCCTCGGCCTTTGCCAATGTGGAGCTGGTTGACGACAAGATTACAGTCACCGAGAAGCTCTCGGCCTCCAGTTCCACGGCTCCTCTTGCCTGCTACGATGTGAGCGTGCGCATCGACTGCCTCAAGGCCACCCGCTATCACTTGCGCTACGAGGTGCCCGGCGCCGGGCTGTGGGGAGTGTGCGTGGTGGTGAACCGCGACCGCTTCGGCACCACAGCCCGCCTGCAACTGTGATTTGTGTCCGCCACACACAATTATGTGGCAAAGAAAACGTTATTTACTAAGATACTATCATAACAAACCGAAATTATGAACGTGATTTTGCGACAATTATACTGTCTCGCCGCTGCTGCAGTGCTGTCAGTGGCGTCGCTCACAGCCAAGGCTCAGACGGGTGTGGGCAACTGGGTGATTCATCCCGTGTTTGCAGGCAACATAACCAATATCGTCGATACCGGCGACCTTGTGTATTATCTCTCCGACGGCAATCTCTTCTACTACGACAAGAAGGCCGAGGAGAACCACTTCCTCTCGCGCAACAACAAGCTCAACGACGTGAGCGTGCGTCAAATCTACTACAACTACGATGCCCGCTACCTTATGGTGGTGTATGAGTCGTCGAACATCGACGTAATCTACCCCGACGGCTCGGTGACAAATGTTCCCGACATTGCCCATGCCGACATCGACCCCAAGGGCATCAACCACATCACCTTCAGTGGCAGCAAGGTGATGGTGGCAACCGACTTTGGCTTCGCAATCCTCAATGCCGACAAGGACTTTGAGGTGACCGAGTCGCAGAACTTTGGCGTGAAGACCACCTCGATAACACAGGTGAGCGACTTTCTCATCATCAGCAACGATAATGGAGCTTATTCATCGCCCAAGTCGCTGGCAATGCACTCGCTCAGCACCTTTACGAAGTTTCACACCTATCCGGGCTCCAAGTTCTACAATATCAACGACACAACCATCCTCATGGACGAGGGCTGGATTTACCGCTGTGTGTTTGATTCCACGGGAATGAAGTCGAAGAAGGTAGCAGCCGAGGTGTCGCTGCGCAACATAGCTGCCACCAGCACCGGATTCATCGGCACCTCGCTCTATGAGCCAAACAAGATGGTGACCATCGACCGCGAGGGAATCGCTGGCACTATTCACGACTTGCCCGAGGAGATGAGCAAGTCGATTGTGACCACTGCCGAGACCGACGGCTCGATATGGGAGCTGTCGGCCAAGGGTGTGCGCCATCTCACAGTGGAAAATGGCGAGGTGGCCACGGTGATGGCCGACTACTTCAAGTACAATTCCTCCACGGTGAAGTATCCCTACTACCTCGTGTTCAACGAAGCCCTCGGCCGGCTCTATGTGACCGACTGCGGCCCTAATCTCTATGCCACAAACTATATTGACCCGGCTCACATCAGCACGCTCGAGAATGGCTTCTGGACCGACATGATGCCCGACAGCATTCCCACCACCGGAACTATGCCCGACGGCAAGCTGCGTGGCATCTACACACCGGTATTCGACCCCGATGACCCAGAGACCTACTATATAGGCTCGTGGTTTGAGGGATTGTACAAAATTAAAGACCGTGAGGTGGTTGCCAAATACGACTGGACAAACACCAGGCTCGAAACCGCATGGGCCCCTACAATCAACTGCTTGTGGATGGACCGCAACAAGACGCTCTGGGCCTACTTCGCACGAACCAACCGCACCCTCTATGCCCTGCCTCGCGCA